>PLRK01000041.1:0-815 GCA_003163875.1 Acidimicrobiaceae bacterium
CTGGTCTCGGCACCGAACGGCATCGACGCGCTTGACCGCAAGATCATTGGAATCCTGCAGCACGACGGGCGCAAGGCCTACGGCGCAATCGCCCAGGAGGTGGGCCTCTCTGAGGCGGGCGTACGCCGACGCGTGCAGCGGCTTCGAGATTCCGGCGTCATGCAAATCGTCGCCATCACCGATCCAGTGCTCCTCGGTTACGGGCGCGAAGCGCTTATTGGCATCCGAGTCCACGGTGACGTGCGACTCGTCGCCGACAAGGTCGCCGCCATCGACGAGGCCAATNNCATCATCGCCGAAGTCATCGCCGAAGACGACAACGCGCTCGTGCACCTCTTGAACGACTCAATTCGCAGCATTCCTGGCGTCACTGAAGTCGAAACATTCCTGTACCTGAAACTCTCGAAGCAAACCTACGCCTGGGGGACCAAATGACGCTCGACCAGATCTACTCCGACGGTATCGCCGTCGAGGACGAAACCCAGGCCAGTCACAATTACTCCGAGCGAGCGCGTCGCCACCTGTGGCTCCAGATGTCACGAATGGGCGCGTACGACGAGACCAACGAGATTCCCATCATGGTACGTGGCGAAGGCACCCGGGTGTACGACGCCAACGGCAAGGAGTANNGAGTACTTCGACGGCCTCTCGGGTCTATTCACCAACATGCTCGGTCACGGACGTCGAGAGATCTCTCTTGCGGCTGCCGAGCAGATGAACACGATGGCTTTTTTTCCCTTGTGGACCTACGCGCATCCCACGGCAATCGAGCTCGCGGAGAAGTTGGCGGCCCTCGCCCCCGGCGATCTCAATCG
>PLRK01000041.1:822-21935 GCA_003163875.1 Acidimicrobiaceae bacterium
ATCGCGTACCACGGCACGACGCTCGGTGCATTGACCATTACGTCGCTTGAATCGTATCGCAGGCCCTTCGAGCCGCTGGTGCCGGGCGCCGTGAAAGTACCCGCCGCGAATTTCTATCGCGCGCAAAAGCACGCCGATGACTTCGAAGCCTTTGGCATGTGGTCAGCGCGACACATCGAAGAAGCGATTCTGCGCGAAGGTGCCGACACCGTCGCTGCGGTGTTTTTAGAGCCAGTTCAGAATGCGGGGGGATGCTTCACGCCGTCGCCGAACTATTGGCGCGAGGTCCGAGCAATTTGTGATCGATACGGCGTGCTGCTCGTGTCCGACGACGTGATTTGCGCCTTTGGGCGACTCGGTACCTGGTTTGGAGGACAGAAGTACGACTACGTGCCCGACATCATCACGTGCGCCAAGGGACTCACCGCCGGATACGCCCCGTTGGGCGCAATGATCGTCTCGGACCGAGTCGCCGAGCCATTCCAGCACGACGAGCAATCGTTCATCCACGGTTTCACGTGGTCTGGACACCCGGTCTCGTGTGCCGTCGCACTCGCGAGCATCAAGATAATGGAAGACGAGCGAGTGTTGCAGAACGTAATGGAGAACGAGCAGTACTTCCACGAGCGACTTTTGTCATTGAAGGATTTGCCCATAGTGGGCGACGTTCGAGGCACTGGTTACTTCTGGGGCGTCGAACTCGTAAAGGATCAAACGACGAAAGAAACGTGGTCGGGTCTTGATGCTGAGCGGTTACTGCGAGGTTATGTCTCACCCGAGATGTTCCGACGTGGCCTCATCTGTCGTTCCGACGACCGCGGGGACCCTGTGGTACAACTCGCCCCGCCACTGATCTCGACGCGAAACGATATCGACCACATGGTGGGCATCCTGCGAGAGGTCTTCACCGGGGCGACTAAGTTCCTCTAAACGTGCAGCCACCGAAGTCCTTATGGTGGTCATCGCTCGTACCCGTGCCGAGCGCTCGCGCATCGCTGCATCGCGACATTGACGTGGACGTCGCAATCGTCGGCGGCGGATATACCGGACTGTGGACCGCGCGAGAACTACTACGTCATGACGCCACACTTCGAATCGCCATACTCGAAAAGGCCGTCTGCGGGTTCGGCGCATCAGGCAGAAACGGAGGATGGGCGTCGTCGCTCTTCCCCCTCGACGACGCCCACTTCCTCGAGCGACATGGGCTTGACGCGCTACTGAGAATGCGCGCACTGCTTCAGCGCGCNNGTCGTTGACTTAGGTCAGGCGATACACGATGACGGCATCGATGCGGACTTCGTCCAGGGCGGTTGGCTCTGTTTCGCGAGGAACCAAGCACAAGAACAACGTCTCAAGCTACGGGTACAGCGGGCGCCAGAATTTGGCGACGGGGATCTGCTCTGGCTGGGAGAAGGCGAACTGCGTGACGTTGGTTACGTGCAGGGCGCACGGGGCGCCACGTACTCTCCCCACTGTGCCCGATTGCATCCCGCCAAACTCGTTCGCGCGTTGAGTGAAGTCGTCGAGCGACTCGGCGCGACGATCTACGAAGACACATTGGTCACGAGGATCGTTCCGGGTTCCGGCAATCGACGACCGCGGCTCGTTAGCGTGGGCGGAACCGTCAGTGCGGACTACGTCGTGAGGGCGACGGAGGGTTTCACCCCGAATCTGCCGGGCGATCGACGAAGCGTCGTTCCCATCTACTCAATGATGATTGCGAGTGAACCTCAGAGCGAGGGGTTTTGGGGTGACGCAGGTTTTTCTCGTTACGAGACCTTCAGCGACGCGCGACAGAACATCATCTACGCCCAGCGCACCGCCGACGATCGGATTGCTTTCGGGGGACGCGGGGCCCCGTATCACTTTGGTTCCTCGGTCGAACAACGCTTCGATGCACACCGCCGGACCTTTCGTGCCTTGGAGACTACCCTGCGCGAACTCTTCCCCACCCTCAGCGGTGCCATCACGCATCGTTGGGGAGGACCCCTCGCGATGCCTCGCGACCACGAACCATCGGTCGTCATCGACCACCNNGGCTCATTAAGGTCGGTGGCTACACCGGCGATGGCGTCGTACTCAGCCACGTGTGCGCTCGGGTGATTGCCGATGCCTTGGGTGCGCCCGACGTCGACGGCGAATTCGCGAGCCTCGCGTTCGTGCATCACGAGTCGCCGAAGTGGGAGTACGAGCCACTTCGTTGGATCGGTGCGAAGACGGCCCAATCTTTGGCAAATCGAATTGACCGGGCCGACGCACGAAACGCGAGTGCACCGAGCGCCGAAAGACGGCTTGGGCGACTGCTGTCGTGATCTAGCGAAGAATATTGACCGCTCTCGCAGCGACCACCGCGATGGTCACGAGCGAAACGACCGATTCGGTCGCGAAGAGTCCTTTGGCTTTCGCCGTCAGCGGCATAGCGTCCGCCGGCGCAAAACTCGTGCCGTTGGCGAAAGATGTGTACAGATAGTCATAGAACTGGGGACGCCAATCCTTGGGTGCCAAAGTCGGATTCTCCATCTGAGGGAATTGAATGTCGGGGAGGAGTTCATCGCTTCCGGCACGCCGATGAGGGCCGCCGCGGTCGATTTCCCAAAACCACAGCCCAAAAGCGATGACGTTCGTGAGCCATACCGACACGGCTGAGTAGATCAACGCGCGGCCTTGCGAAACGTTGGAATTCAGCAAGTGGCGAACCAGTAGAACCATCGACGTGATGTTGGCAAGCGTCACCAGGCCAATGAGAAAAATCGAAAATTGCCGAACCCAGGGTCTGTCATCGGGTCGCCGATGCCTCCGCGCGGACAGTGGCATCAGGGGCAGCGCCACGACCACGGGCAGAAGCCAACGCGGCCCCACGACGAGCCGATTAGGGAGCACGAGGTAGAGACCCACGCACGCGACGATCGCCAACCTCACTTGCCACACCGATTCGGGATGAACGCTGGTGTCGCTCACTTCAGCTGAGATTCGTCGAACTGAAATGCGAAAGATTCGTCGGCACGAGGATCGTGCCGTTGAGCGAACCCAGTAACCGCTCGACGAACGCGGGGCTCTTGAACGTCACCTGACTCTCGGGTGGCGCCACGATCCTCGTTGGCTGGTTATAGGAAAGCACCGTCACGTCAAGTTTCGTGTCATTGGCTTTGGACGCAATCGTAAGGTCGCTCTGCGTCACTTCACCCTGTTTGCCAGTCGTGATACTCCAGTTCAGTCGTCCCACCTTCGGATTCGCATTCTTCGCGGCTCCAAGAGTCGTCACCGCGACGTTGTCACGCTTGAAGTCGTGTGTGACGTAAAATCCATTCTTCGTGACTTTCTCCTTTGGAAATCCGGTGATAAGTGCTATGTCAGGTCGCACGAGTTCCAGCGAATAGTTATAGATGTTAGGAAGCGTATGAGGAACCTCGATCCACGGCGTACCAAACACCGATACGAAGTTCGGCGATGAGACGTAGACGACGTTATCGACGAGTCGTACTTCAAGGGGAACTCCCGAGAGGGCAAGCGGTACGGTGAAGTTGGCCTCAATTGTGTTCGCGTTGAAGTTCACCTCTACCGTCGCGTGCACACTGTAGGAATTACCTGAAGAAGCATTGAGGGAGAAGGCTGCAGTTTTAGGTGGGTAGCCGTTCAGCACGAGCGAATCCTTGACGACGCCGGTCGGATTCGAATCGGTCGCGGCGAAAACGACGCCGAAAATGGTGAGCGCAGTGGCAACGACAGCTAGCGCGGAGAACCACACGCGATTGGAGGCAGCCATAGTTAAACCCTATCGCCCGCCCAACGAAGGTTTCTACGTCTCGCTCAACGGTTCCTTTAGTAGTTCCGTAAGAAGTTCGTGAGAAATATTGCGACCGGTGGCGATGAATCCAATTCGAGACGTCGTGTCGTTCACGAGGTCCAACGTGATTGCCGCGTACGACGCCGACGCTGAACCCTCGAGCACGACGCCATTTGATTCCAGTGCTTCTCGAACTGCGCGTCGAATCTCAATCTCGGGCACGAGTACAAGCGGTACTTCGTGCCGCGAGATGAGCTCGTTCGTAATGGCGCCGTCGTCACCGCCACCCGCGAGGCCGTCCGCAATAGTCGGGCGATGCCTCACGTCCTCCATTTTTGTACCTCGCAGGGCGTGGTACATGGCGGAACTCTCGACGGGCTGCACGCCGGTGACCTTGATATCACCACGGTCGTGCGTGTTTCGCGACATCAGCACTCCTGAGATCAGCCCACCTCCACCGACCGAGACGACGATGTGCTCAAGTTCTGGGGCTTGTTGCAGCATCTCGTCAAAGGCGGTCGCTTGTCCCGCAATGACGTTGGTGTCGTTAAAGGGTGAGATGTAGCGAATCGAACGGCGATCGGCGAGTTCGAGCGCATGACGTTGCGCATCGTCATACGACGTACCGATTTGGATAAGTTCGATGTCGTACCTTCGCAGCTTCTTCACCTTTGCGAGTGATGCGTTCTGCGGTACGACGACGGTTGCGGGCACGCCGAGAATCGACGCGGCGTGCGCAATACCAAGACCGTGGTTCCCTGCCGAGGAGGTAATGACCGCGCCCTGAGGGTCTTGACGAAGGGCGGCATCTATAGCACTGAGCGCTCCACGAATCTTGAATGCACCGGTGATTTGCAAACTCTCGAGCTTGACGAGTACATCGCGGCCCCGAAGCGACAGCGTCACGGTTGGCGTTGGTACCAGATGATCGGCAATGACGCGCCGAGCCGCTTCGAGTTGCTCAGAGGTTGGAGCGGTGACGTGGCGAATCATCGAAGTGCAGCCTACTCCTCATGAAATTTTCATTTTGTACTCCCAAGTAAGGTCATCCTCATGCATACGGTCCTCGGCGTCATCGTCGTGAGTTCGCTCGCGTTCGTGGGGACGATGATTGACAATTTCTTTGCGTTCGCGGCGCAGCTCTCGCTGACCAACCGCGTGCGATTTCAAAGGGTGAGCATCGCTCACGCCTTGGGGGTGTTCAGTTTGATCGTGCTCGCGGGAGGAATTGGTTCGTTGCTGACGTCAATTCCGCTCCGTTGGGTGGGTGTCTTGTGTGTCGCACCGTGGGCACTTGGCGTGCACGCGTGGCGACAGCGACACTCGTCAGTAAGCGAACAGTATCGTCGCGGCGCACTCACCACGTACCTGCTTTGTGTTGCCTTAGGCGGCGACAACATCGCCGTATGGATCCCGCTGCTGCGGGCGAACGGCAAGTGGCACGAACTCGTAGCCGTGATTGTCTTTGCAATTTGGGAGACGCTCTTCATCCTCGGGTCCCAAAAGGTGGCGACTCATCCGCGAGTTATCACTTTTGGCGCTACCTACGGCCGTACGTTAATCCCTTGGGTCTACGCCGCACTCGGAGTCCTGATCCTTATTGAGTGCGGTACGTTCTCCTAAAGCACGGTACGCCCGACAACTAGCGTGGTCCCCGTGCCAGTTTCAACACCACAACAGACATTGCGTCGTTTGACGATCATTGTGGGCATCCAATGGATGGGCGCCACCCTTGGGCTTCCCCTTCTACCCTTGTTTCTCGAACACCGCGGCGGTACACCGAGCGTGATTGGACTGATCATGGCGTCGTTCTTCGTCGCCGGTGTGGTGACGCAATACTTTCTCGGTCACCTGGCAGACAAGTTCGGCCGTCAGCCGGTGCTGATCTTCAGTCTCGTCGCGTACGGACTTGCTTCCATGACCTACTTGGTACCCGTGTCCGCAGCGTGGTTCATCGTCACGCGCGTCATCCAGGGCGCCTCCGCCGGCGCCATAGAAGTCGCGTCGATGTCGGCAGTCGCCGCATTGTTCGCTGAGGAACAGCGCGGACGAGCAATCTCACAGATCTTCGGTGCGCAACTTTTTGGCATCGCGCTCGGACCCGTCGTTGGCGTACTCGCGACCGTCCACGATCTTGGCTGGGCTTTTTTCGCCACTGGGCTGGTGAGTCTCGGCGCCGCCTTCGTCGCGTCGCAAACAAACGTCGGCGACGACGAGTACGACCGGCGACCATTGCCTCGACTGCAATGGAATCGACAACTGTTAGGCGCCTTGGTCGCAACGAGTGCCGGCGGCCTTTGCGTGGGTGTTTACGAAGCTTGTTGGAGTCTCCTGATGCACTCCCATCACGCTACGACCCTTGAGATCAGGTTGAGTTGGACGATGTTCGCGGTGCCGTGGGTAGCGCTCAGTCGCGTTGGTGGATGGCTCGCGGACCACGCGAATCGTCGCTTCATTGCGCTCGCCGGCATTTGGAATGGAGCCTTCTTTCTCTCGTTGTATCCACACATTCACAACAACGTCCTGATCCTCTTTCTCGGGTCGCTCGAATCCGTAGGCGCGTCGTTGTCGCTTCCCTCCGTCTCGTCCTTGATGAGCCAAGGCGCGGTGAATCGCGAGCTCAGTCGCCGACAGGGCCTCTACGCAACGTCGAACACCGCGTCCCTCGCCCTTGCTGCTGGCGTGTCAGGTTTTCTCTTCTCAATCGACTCGGTACTTCCCTTCACGATCATCGCTGTCGTCGCGGCACTGCTCGCCACGACCACGTTGTGGTGGTGGCGGCACGTGAACGGCCACGTCAGTCAAAGCGCATAGTAAATACGAGAAGGGCGACGCCGTGGCGCCGCCCTTCTCGTTTCAATCCTGCGATGACTACGAGAGCCAGATCTGGTCCCAACGCGATGAACCCCCGTCAAAGGTGAGCGTTCGCGTGACACCATCTGCTGCCGTGCTGACGGCCCAGTTCTGGACATTCTTTGCCGCTGCCCAGGCCGTGACCGTGATGTCAAGCCACAGGTACGGAATTTCCTTCGCGAACACTGAGTTGATGGATGCCCAGTTGGACGTGTGTGCGGCGGAACCCGCTGGTGCCGCGAGAGCCGCGAGCATCGCGCCCTCGACCGCTGGCACACCGAGGTGCGCGAAGTTCACCGCACCCGCAATGAAGGTGTTCGCCGGAAGCGCTGGCATACTGAGGCCCCCCGCGAGCACCGACGTGTTCGCCGGGAGCGATAGGAACCACACGTAGTTGAGTGCCGGGTCCGTACCACCAAACTGGTTCCACGTCGCGCAGTCGTACGTACCGTAGATCACGTTGTTGATCAACGTGCTCTGCACGAGCGGGCGAGGCGTGACGGTGATGCCGATGGCTCCGAGTTGCTGCTGGAAGAACGCGAACTGCTTTTGCGCAGACGCATTGCCCGAGACAATGTCAATCACGAAACCAACGCTCGACACGTTGTTTGCCTTCTTGTACGCGTCCACGAGCGACTTTGCCGTCGCGGGGTCGTACGACGGATACCCGGGATTGCTGTAGTACTTCGATGCCTTGCGGTACACGCCGTCGGCGACCGCGCCCACGCTGCTGTCGATGACCTTGAAGTATGTCGCACGGTTGATCGCCATGGCACACGCCTGACGGATCGTGACGTCACTCAGCGGGTTGGTCAGCGTCGGATCCCAGTTGAGCGTCGATGGGTTGATGGCTCCAGACGCGACGCCAGTATTGAAGTTCGCGTTTTGCACCGACGCGGGAGCTGGACTGGCCGCACTCGACTTACCAGACTCCAAGTACGTCATGATCGTCGAAACCTGCGACGACGACAATCCCGGTCCACCATTGGCGGTACCGCCCAACCATTGCTGGGTGAGGGCCAAGGCCGAGTTCTGTGAGGTGCCCGATGCTGTCTGGTTCGAGTAGTACAGGTCAGCCTTCAAGAAGTCGTAGACGCCGAGCACGCCGAAGGTCGAGGCGAATTCTCCAGCCCATAAGAAGTACTGGTTCAAGGTGCCCGTGGTGTTACAGATCAAGCTGTTCACCGAGGGGTCTCGTGCGTCGGCCAAGTCGGTTCGCACACTGATGCCCTTCATCTTCTCCAGCGCGGCAATGCTCGGACCATCTTGTTGGAGGATCATGTCGATGTCGCCCGATTGCAGTGCGGAGTTGCGCGTCGCGTTGTCCGGAATCGTCTTGAAGTTGATGCCGTTGAGATACGGCAGGCGCCGTCCAGCTCCGTCGTGACGCCAGTAGCTCGTGTTCTTCGTCCACTGGGACTCGACGCCCACTTGCCACGACTTGAACTTGAAAGGTCCCGTTCCAATGGGGTCGCCCGAGTAGGTGGGCGAGAACGACGTCGGGTGCCCCATGTACGCAATCTGTTGCTCCGCGAGGTTCGACGGGTACGTCGAGAACGGAATCACCATGTTGTAGACGACTTCGTAGGGGCCCGTCGCCACCACAGACTTGATAATTGGTTGAATCGCAAGACCAACCGTGGGGTCCGCTGCGGAGGCGTTGTAGTTCGCAACCACCGTTTGCGCGTTGAAAACGTCGCCGTTGTGGAACTTCACGCCTTGACGAAGGGGAATCGTCCACGAGGTGTAATTGGCGTTGGGCGTCGCTGACAAAGCCAGCATTGGCAACCACGCCGAACCGTTGATACCTATGGTGAAAAGCGGGTCGTACAAGGCGTTGCCGACGCAAAATGCGGAAGCGTCCCACTTACCTTGAGCTCCATTGAAAATGTGATAATTCGGCACGTCGGAGATGAGTCCGACGGTGACGGTGCCTCCCAATTTCGGCTTGGCCGTGCTAATCCCGACGGTAGCCCCCGCTACCGACTCGAGTAATCCGTCAACGACGGTCCCGGCCATGGCGACACCACCAATCGTGGCTGCTGAGTGCGTAAGGAACGATCGACGATCGAACGTGCGTGACATCTTGATCCTGCTTTCCCCCTGAAGAATCCACCTTGTGCGGAATCTCCTTCTGGGGGGAAACTTAGCAAGAACTCGTCAGTAAGCAAGTCGCTTCTTAATTACTTTCCGGTGACGACCGGCGACAATAAATAGGTGTGAGGTATGTACAGACTCAGGGCTCAGGCACTGGGAGGTGCACCTGAGCCCTGAGAAACCTTGTAATTACCACTAATTTGATGCGGGCGACTCTACTTCATGCTTGGTGGCGGGCCCTGTTGGTCAGGTCCACCGAAGGGGTGAGCACCGGGACCACCCTGCGGTGCGACACCGATGCCGACACTCGTCGCGTCCAAGGTGCTCGAACTCGACGACGACGCGAAACTGCCTTCAGCAAAGATTGACGAGCCGACAGTGACGTCAGCCAGTGTCGCACTCGCGCCGTCTTTCGTGTAGGTGGTCGTACTCGAGACGATCACCGTCTGGCTCGTTGCGTTGGGTCCGGTGATGGTGATGGTGTCGCCGCTCACGGCGCTGACCTTACCCGCGACGCTCGGCTGGACGATATCGATTCTCGTCGCGGTGCTCGAACTGGACGAACTGAGCATGATGTGCACATCATCGCCAACCGCGAGGTCGGCGATGGTCGCTGACGCGCGGTCCTTCGTCACCGTCGTCGACGACGTGATCGTGTAGGTCGTGGCCGTTCCGGACGGACTGGTCACCGTGATCGACGTCGCGGTGACGGCGCTGACGACACCGCCCGCGCCGCCCATGCAACCCTGACCAGGCCCGGCGGCTGTTGAAGAGCTCGGGGTCGTGGTCGTGGCGTCTCGGGAACTAGCCGAGCTATGCGACGAGTGAGTGGGCGATGATGATGCGCCGGCGACGCCGGCTCCTACGGCGAGGGCGCCCACCGCGACTGCGGTGGAAATGCCGACTCGCTTCACTAACTTCTTTTTCGTAGTGCGGTACATGGGAAGGAACCTTTCTCGAAACGCCTCGAAACGTTCGAGACGATGTCATCTTGCTGAGCCACTCTTTGAACCCCATAGAACGACGTTAAGAACTAATTAATTCTGAGAAATTTGCCGCGAAACGCGCTTTTAAATCCCTTCAGTTCACAACAAATCGGGCATACTTGGCGCGTATAACACGCACTCAGCGAGATCGAGTGCACACCATCTACAAGGGAGGATCACCCAAGTGTCATCAACTCTGGATTCGCACGAGGGCTCAGTTGGCGACGAAGCCTTTCACGTCGAAGCGCGCGGTATTGACTTCGTGCCCGAAAGTGAACGCTGGGCAACTCCGAGAAATATTGGTGCGTTGTGGACCGGTTCAGCGATCAACGTCGAGTACTTCATCTATGGCGCGTTGCTGATGGGTTTCGGTTTCAGTTTCAAGGTCGCACTCAGCCTCATCATCATTGGCAATCTCTCGTTCTTTTTACTGGGACTCGCCTCGCTCCAGGGTCCGGAAACCGGCACGACGGCATTCGCGATCAGTCGTGCGTCATTCGGGACTCGGGGCTCGAGATTGATGAGTTTCTTCAACTGGATCACGCAGTTGGGATTCGAGACCGAAGGTCTCATTCTCATCGTCGGAGCCGCCATCGTGCTATTCCAGATGGCGGGCATCCACGTGTCGAGCGGGCTCAAAGTGGTCTTCATCATCCTCGCGGCGGCGATCCAAGCCGTGATGCCCTACCTGGGCCACGCCACCATGGTCAAGGTTCTTCGGGCATTGATCATCCCTTTTGGCGCCATCTTCGTCGTTCTCGCGATCTACGACTTCAACCACGGCAGCGGTAGCTTTAAGGGTTTCGGTGGCGGATGGGAGCTCTACACGGCGGGACTCGCGTTCGTCTTCGCCCTATCGGGTCTCGGATGGACCGAGTGCGGCAACGACTACACGCGCTACGTGCCTCGCGACGCGAAGAAAGGGGCCATCGTCGGTTGGATATTCCTCGGTACCGCCATACCCGAGATCGTCATGATGATCCTCGGCGCGCTGACCTTCACGTTCCTTTCGACGAGCACGATTTGGAACGGCGCCAATCCCTTCGAAGCCTTCCGTCACCAGCACTACATTCCGAGTTGGATCGTGGTGTTGTTCATGTTGTTCTCGATCGTCCAATTATTCGGTATCAACTCACTCGACCTCTACTCATCGGGGGTCTCACTCCAGGCAATGGGCCTTCGACTCAAGCGATACCAGGCAGTCGTGCTCGACAGCATCATCGCGTGCGGACTCACCATCTGGGCGGAGTTTCAGTCGACTTTCTCGCTGTACATGAAGGAATTCGTCGGCATCATCATTTTGTGGATCGCACCCTGGTTGGGTATCTACTTGGTGGACTGGCTGCTTCGAAAGTACCGCTACAGCGCCTCCGAACTCCAGCGCACAGATAGGGACGGTCTGTACTTCACGGGTTCAACGGGGGTCAATTGGAACGCGATCATTGCTTTCGTCGTTGGGATGGTGTGCGCGACGCTGGCCTTCTCGAAGGCCCCACCACCCGTCAATCTACCCTTCCATTGGATGACGCCGATATCAAATCACTTCGGTTCGTCGTGTGCAGCGAATCTGGTACACGGGGTCTGTAGCGCAGGCTGGTACGGTGGCGCCGACTTCTCGGTGCCCACGGGCGTCATTCTTGCCGGTCTCGTGTACTTCATCTTGGAAAAGGCGACGGGCAACGTGGCTCGCCAAGTCACGCGTCAAAAGGAGCTTGAGCCCAACCCTTGACGTCACGTAGCGCCACGGACTCGCAACGGCGGGTTCGTGGCGCTGTCAACCAGCCCAGTCCTCGACGAGTCCTCCCGAACCGTCAGGGCGAAACACCGGGATCGAACCGAGCGCTCGCACCATCGTCGCGTCCGCGCCGAGTTCGTGACGCCAGAGCGACGCCTCAGTCACCAACGTGCCGAGCGCCACGACGTTGGCGCCGACGCCGCGAAGTAGTCGAAGCGCCGCTCGCGTTGAAGCGCCCGTCGAAATTACGTCGTCAACGATCGCGACGCGCTTTCCCTCGACGTCCTTCACCCGCGCACGATCGAACAGCAACCGCTGTTCTCCCTTGGTCGTGATGGAATGTACCGTTTCACTGACCGCGTCCGCGAGGTGAATTTTCGGAGTCTTGTGCATGATCACATAGTGATCAAGACCCAGGTGGCGCGTGACTTCAATCGCCATGGGAATTCCCATCGTGGCGACTGTCGCGACGATGTCAACCTCATAGGGCCGCAAAATCTGCGCGAGTTCTTCACCGGCTTGGGACATGAAGCGCACGCCCATGTCAACGGTGATGAGTAGCGCGAGCGCCAACTGATCGCTCAACGACACGATGGGAAGATCAACGCGTTGTGTGCCAATCTCGACGGAATACGTTCGTTCACCCACGACGATGGAGCATACTTATCTCATGAGCTTCGCCCGCGCGCCGCTTCCGCGAGACCTCGCGTGGACCATGCTCAGCGTTGCCTACGACGAAGCGTTCGATGGTCTGCGTGAAGGTGGCATTCCCATTGGCGCCGCGCTCTTCACTCGTGACGGCGATCTTCTTGGTGCCGGACACAACCGTCGCGTCCAAGAAGATGACGCTTCAGTACACGCAGAGACCGACGCCTTTCGTCGCGCGGGTCGACGCCGCGACTACCCCGACACCGTGATGGTGACGACACTGTCGCCCTGTTGGTACTGCTCGGGACTCGTTCGTCAGTTCAACATCGGCGCCGTCGTGATTGGCGAAGCGGAGAACTTCCACGGCGGACACGACTGGCTCGAGGAATTGGGCGTCGAGATCATCGTCTTGGATGACGCAGCGTGCCAAGAACTCCTGGGCACGTTCATCCGTGAGCACCCTGAGCTTTGGAACGAGGACATCGGTCGTTAGTGGACTGGCGGACCGAAGAGGCGATCTCCCGCGTCACCGAGTCCCGGCACGATGTAACCAACGTCNNTCTCTCCGGCGCCTCGCGTGCGAAGCATGTCGAGCACGCAGACAAGTGAACCACCGGTTGCCAGCATGGGATCACACAAGATCACTGGCGCACCTTCTAAGTCCTCGGGAAGCCCGTCGAGGTAGACGTCGGGCACGAGCGTCGTCTCGTTGCGGCGAAGTCCCACGAGACACACGCGGTGGTGCGGGAGGACCTCTTGAATTGCGGGCGACATTCCTAGTCCGGCACGCAGAATTGGCACGATCACGAACTGTTGATCGATCTGCACCGCGGGTGCGTTCTTGAGCACCGGCGTATCGACCGTGGTCGCGGTGGTGGGGATATTGCGAAACGCCTCGTAGGCGAGAAATCGTGAGATCTCGCCCGAGAGACGAAGGAAATCCGCGTTCGAGGTGGTGGCGTCGCGAATCTGGCGTACTTTGTCGGCGACGATCGGATGTTGGACGATCAGAGGTGTAGGCACGTGGTCACACTACGCCTTGATCCTGCGTGACGTTTGCATGGTGTTTGGTGTCAGATTCGAAAATTGTGCGTGACCGGTACGATTGTTNNCATGGCCGCACCGCTCTCCACCGGAACCTCGCACGTTCCAGAGCAAAATCGGTCAAATCCACTCGGCGGCATTCGTTCGAAATACCAAGGTCCGAGAGCGCGCGTTTCGCGCGACAAGAATCTCACGTGGTGGCGACGAATTTTGCCAATCATCGCGTCACATCGCTTGACGTTCTTCACCGCGATTGGTCTCTCCTTCGTCAGTCTGGTCTTCCAGACGCTCGTTCCGAACATGCTCAATCACGCGGTCACCGGGATCGAGACCCACTCGGCGGACNNTGCACGGCGAAGTGTTGCGGATTTTGCTTGTCGGTCTCTGCGCGGGTGTGACCGGGATCATCTCGCGTCAGTACGTGTACTACACGGCCTACAACGTCGAAGCGGACTTGCGCTCGCTGATCTATGAACACCTGACGTGGCTCTCGTTCAGNNTTCAGTTTCTACGACCGCGTCCAATCGGGTCAATTAATCAGCCGCGCCAACAGCGATATCCGAAGCGTGCAAATGTATTCGACGTTTGCGCCACTCATCATGGTGCAGTGCTCCATCGGCGTCATTGCGTTCGCCTTCATGCTCAGCATTGACGCGTGGCTTGCGCTCATCGCTCTGTCCATCATGCCAGCGATGTACTTCATCGGGATCCGCATGCGACGAGCGCTCTTCCCGATTTCGTGGATCACCCAAGCGCGTCTCGCCGACGTCGCCACCATCGTCGACGAGAACATAAACGGCGTGCGCGTCGTCAAGTCCTTCGCCCAAGAGGAAGCCGAGATCAACCGACTCGCCGACGCCGCCGAACGCGTGGCCTGGGCCTACGTGAAGGACGCGGAGTTTCGAGGAAAGTGGTCCCCCTGGGTTCAGAACCTTCCCCAAGTCGGTCTCGCGCTGGTCTTGTTCTTCGGTGGTTGGATGGTGCTCGACGGCCATCTAGGGATCGGCGCCATTTTCGCCTTCAATGCCTATCTCTTGATGCTCCAGGCGCCGTTCATGATGCTCGGCCAATTGGTCATGATGGGTCAGCGCGCGAAGGCCAGTGCTGAGCGAATCTTCGAAGTCTTAGACGAGTCACCAGAGATCGTCGATCGCCCCGGAGCCTTCGACCTTCAAGACGTCAAGGGCACGCTCGACTTCAATCACGTGCGCTTCGAATACGAGAACGGGGCGGAGATTCTCACCGACTTTGATGCGCACATTGCGGCGGGCGAAACCGTCGCCATCGTCGGTCGCACGGGTTCGGGGAAATCCACCATCGCCCGTTTGATCACGCGGTTCTATGACGTCGCGGACGGAGCCGTGTGCATCGACGGCACCGACGTGCGCGACGCAACACTCTCGTCGTTGCGCGCGAACGTCGGAGTCGTCCTCGACGAGCCGTTTCTCTTTTCGATCAGCATCAGTGGCAACATCGCCTACGGAAATCCCGACGCCACTATCGAAGAGATCGAAGCGGCCGCGCGTGCGGCGAACGCGCACGAATTCATCGAACGTCTCCCCGAGGGTTACGACACCGTGATTGGAGAACGCGGGTACACGCTCTCGGGCGGACAGCGCCAGCGCATCGCGATCGCACGGACGCTGCTCGTCAATCCCCCAGTCCTCGTGCTCGACGACGCAACGAGTGCCATCGACGTGCACGTTGAAGCCGGTATCTACGCGGCCCTGCGCGAGCTGTTGGTGCAGCGCACCACCATCGTGATCGCGCACCGAATCTCGACGATCGCGCTCGCGAGCCGCGTAATACTGCTTGATGAAGGACGCGTCATCGCGACCGGGACGCACGAGGAACTCCTCGGGCAGTCGCCGCTCTACTCCGAGATTCTCGCCCAAACGACGAGGGCGCACGACTGATGGCGTGGGGCGGCGGATGGGGAGGGGCAGGTGGCGCGATGTTTGGCGGATCGCAAAGCACGGGCCTACCCTTCGGCGGGATACCTAGCGAATTGATGGGCGAAGCCACGAAGCTGATGGCGACCGAACCGCACCACGAACCATCCGATCTCTCGTTCCACCAACGACCCAGCGCGAAGGAGCGTGAACGCCTCACGCTGCCGAAGATGCTCAAGGTCTATCCCGGTTGGGTCGTGGGCGGATCCGTCCTCGTGATTCTCACGAGTTTGATACTCCAGGCGGGACCACTCCTGACCGAATTCGCCATCGACCATGGTATGGTCGTCGGACACCGCTCGCTGCGCGTCATCTTGATTTGCAGTGCGCTCTACCTCGCGTTCGCGGTCTCGGGTGCGTTCTTGCAACGCCAACAAGTCGAGGTCACCGGCAAGCTCGCGTCGCGCGTCATGCACGACCTACGTATTCGCGTTTTCGTCCACTTCCAGCGGCTCAGTCTCGATTACTTCACCGACGAGAAAGCGGGCGTCCTGATGAGTCGCATGACGAGCGACGTGGAGAATCTCCAGCAGCTCGTCCAAGACGGCATTAGTTCCTTCGCCGCGCAAGGTCTCACGATGATCGTCATCACGGCGATCTTGTTCTCCACCAATGTCGTCCTCGCCGCCTGGACCATTTTGTTGATAGTGCCCCTCTTGTTCGTCTTCACGCTCTGGTACCACCACGCCTCCGAGAAGGGTTACTTACTCAGTCGCGACCGCATCGCGAACGTCCTCGCGGATTTGTCCGAGTCGCTCTACGGGATCCGTGTCGTCACGGCGAACAATCGTCAGAAGCGCAACATCCGAAACCACCGTCACGTCGTAGGGGCGTATCGCGACGCGAACCTCTACACCGGTCGCGTGAACGCGATCTACGGTCCCTCGACGAACATGATCGGCATCCTCGGCTCGGCGCTCCTGCTCGGGATCGGTGGTCACATGGTCGCCGAACACCAACTGAGCATCGGTGCGCTCGTCGCCTTCTTCTTGTACCTGAATCGATTCTTCGCCCCCATCCAATTGCTGGTCCAGCAGTACACGACGCTGCAGCAAGGGCGCTCGTCGGTCATCCGCCTTCGCGAAGTACTCCAGACTCCCCCGAGCGTGGACGAGCGCGACGATGCGACAAAGTTGCCCACGATCGAAGGACGCATCACGTTCGAGAACGTGAGTTTCGGTTACAGCCCCGACAATCTTGTCTTGCACGACGTGAACTTGGAGATCGCGCCCGGAGAATCAGTCGCGTTCGTTGGACCCACCGGCGCTGGAAAATCGACGATGGCCAAGCTCGCCAATCGGTTCTATGACCCAACGTCGGGACGCATCTTGCTCGACGGCATCGACATCCGAAGCGTGACGTTGCGTTCACTTCGTTCCCAACTAGGCGTCGTGCCCCAAGAAGCATTCCTCTTCGCGGGCTCGATCCGCACGAACCTCAGTTTCGGTCGAACCAGCATCACCGACGAAGAAATCGAAGAGGCGATCGACGTTGTGGGCCTGAGGGACCTCATCGATCGCTTACCCGAAGGCATTGACACGATCGTGCACGAGCGGGGCCAAACCTTGTCCGCCGGCGAGCGACAATTACTTGCCCTCGCGAGAGCCTTCCTCGCGCGACCGCGCGTGCTCATCTTGGACGAGGCGACGTCCTCGCTCGACTTGCAAAGTGAAACCGTCATCGAGAAGGCGCTTGACCGACTCTTAGAAGGTCGATCGGCGATCCTCATCGCGCACCGCCTCACGACCGCTCAACGGGCGGACCGTATCGTCGTCATTGATCGAGGTGGCATCGTCGAGGTTGGCACGCCGCACGAACTACTCGCGAACGACGGCGCCTACGCCGCGATGTACCAAGCGTGGATAGAGTCCGGCGGACGCGACGCGACGCGTACGGCCTAGCGCGACATCTCCTTGACGTTTTCAATCAGCGACGCCATCGTTTGGTCTCCCGTGGGAATCGGGTGCACCTGCAAATGGGTCACTCCCGCTTCCTTGAACGCGGCGACGCGCTCCTTGACGTAACCCTCGGGTCCACATAAGGTCGTCAACTCCAAGAACTCCGCCGGGACGGCTGCTTCGGCTTCCTTTTTTTTGCCGGCGAGATAGAGGTCTTGAATGACCTCGGCTTCCTTCTCGTAGCCGTAGCGCACCGCGAGTTCGTTATAGAAGTTCTTTCCCTTGGCGCCCATGCCGCCAACGTAGAGCGCCACCATGGAACGCTGCAGCTCTCGCAGTGCCGTCACGTCGTCGCCTTCACCAATCGCGAGCAGTCCTCCGGCGCTGATCATCAGATCGCCAAGCGTGCTGTCACGCTTGGCGGCTCCCGCTTTCAACGGCGCGCCCCACACGTCATTCGCTCGCTCTGGGATATAGAAGATGGGGATCCATCCGTCCGCCACCTCAGCCGTGAGCTCCACGTTCTTCTCGCCGAGTGCCGCAATCCAGATCGGAATCTCACTTCGAACCGGGTGCGCGATGATCTTGAGGGGCTTGCCGAGTCCAGTTCCCTTTTCGGCAGGCAATGGCAATGTGAAGTTCTTTCCCTGGTGCACCAGGGGGTGTTCGCGCTTCCAGACATCACGGCAGATCTCAATGATCTCACGCGTGCGACCAAGCGGGTTCGAATAGGGGACCCCGTGAAATCCCTCGATCACTTGAGGACCGGATGCCCCGAGTCCCAGATGGAATCGCCCGTCGGAAAGCGCGTCGATGCCCGCGGCGGTCATCGCGATCAAGGTAGGCGTGCGGGTGTAGATCGGAAGGATACCCGCACCGATTTGCACCCGGTCGGTGAGCGCGGCGAGATAGCCCATGAGCGACGGCCCGTCAAAACCGTAGGCCTCCGCGACCCAGACGAGATCGAGACCGGCTTTTTCCATGTCGACGACTTGTTGCGCCGCTTGTTTGAAGCCCCCCGCGTAACTCAGAATTGTGGAAACCTTCATACCGACCTTTCGTTCACTCCTGTCAAGCACAGTATCGGACCAGCCAGTTGAAAGGTTGAAGTCAACTTCCTTGTCCTACGCTGGAGCGAGAAGGCCCGTTGCCTTCGTATCGAGAAGAAGGCTGGTACCAAGGTGGTCGCGAACTCCAACGAAACCTCGTCGCACGAGTTCAATCCGTGGCTTCGCGTGTCGTCGCTCATCGAGACCGCGGGCGCCCTCCTTGGTCTCGACGAAGGGATGATCAAGCGCATTGTCACACCCGAGCGCATCCTCGAGGTCGCGGTGCCGGTACGAATGGACGCGGGCAACGTCGAGATGTACACCGGCTGGCGCATTCAGCACGACACGTCGCGGGGGCCGGGAAAAGGTGGCATCCGCTTTCACCAGAGCGTGAACGCTGACGAGATCGCCGCCTTGTCCGCCGACATGTCGATCAAGTGCGCAGTCGTCAATATTCCCTACGGCGGCGCCAAGGGTGGCGTGCGCGTCGACCCCACTGCTCTCTCGCGCGCCGAACTTGAGCGCCTCACGCGTCGTTACGCGTTTTCGATCAGTCCCATGATTGGCCCTGACCGCGACATCCCCGCGCCCGACATCAACACGGACGCACAGGTGATGAGTTGGATCATGGATACGGTCTCGATGCTGCACGGACACAACATCTCTGGCGTCGTCACGGGCAAACCGCTCGCCATTGGAGGCACGCTCGGACACGCGGGCGCCACGTCGCTCGGCGTCACGATCTGCACGCAGGCCCTCCTGCAACGCCTCGGGAGGGCTTCGAACGCACAACGTGTCATCGTGCAGGGCTATGGCAAGGTGGGCGCACCGCTCGTGAAGCTCTTGAGCGACCGCGGCATGAAAGTCGTGGGCGTCGCCGACGTGCGAGGTGCGATTCACGTGCCCGGTGGGATCAGCCACCTCGCCCTCGCGAAGCATTTCGCCGAATCGGGCACCGTCGTTGGCTTTGCGGACAGCGACGAGGTGGAGAGTGACGAGTTCTGGACGATCCCCAGTGACATCGCGATTCCCGCGGCCCTCGGTGGCGTCATCACCGACAAGGTCGCCGAAACGATGTCCGCGACGATCATGGTCGAAGCGGCGAATGGGCCAACGACCGGTGACGGTGCTGCCGTCCTCGCAAGTCGCAACATACCCGTGATCCCTGACGTTCTCGCGAACGCTGGTGGCGTCGTCGCGTCCTACTTCGAGTGGGCCCAAGACCTCCAGGGATTCATGTGGGAGTCCGAACTCTTCCAGCAGCGTCTCGAAAAGACAATGCACGAGTCGTTCAACCACGTCTGGAACCGCCAGAAGGAACTGCACGTGAACCTGCGCGACACCGCCATCGCGGTAGGCGTCGAGCGTATCGCCGAGGCGACCGAACTGCGTGGCCTGTTCCCTTAAGCCTGCTTTGTTCGTGGGCCGGTCCCCGAACCTCTAGCCGTGGTGTGGTGACCAGCGGAACTTGCGCAGCGCGATGAACGCCGCGACGATCCCCCAAATAGCCACGACCGCCAGATCGCGCCAGGGCCAGGCACTTGAACCAGGCAGCTGTTCGAAGGGCGCTCGCACGGCGTTCAGGAAGTGACGGACGGGAAAGAACGTCGAGAACTTCTCCAGTCCTGAATGAGGAGGCAACGGGAACCAAAGACCCGACAAGAACAGCAACACGAAGAACGCCACACTCGTTACTGGGCCCGCGGTCTCCTGGTTGGGGATGACCGAACTGATGGCGACGCCCATGGCGGTGAAACACGCAATGCCCACCACAAGCACGACGAGGAACGCCAACCACTCGCGAGGGAATGCAACGCCGTAGCCGAATCGGCCGATGACGAGCAGCACCGCCGCCTGGACCAGGGCGACAATCGCGGTACTCAAAAAGATTGATGTCAACAATGCCCACGCCGGTAGTGGCGTGAGCCGTAGCCGTTTGAGCAGACCGGTCTCGCGGCGACTCACCAAATTGCTCGTGAGCATGCTGAAGCACGCGGCCAGGATGCCGTAGGCGATGAAACCCGGGACGTAGTACTGGTCATTTGTGATGTTGCCTAGATAGGAGATGGTCTGGGTCCCGTTCGTGGCACCCAGCATGACCAAGAAGATGACCGAGAAGCCGATGGTGAACATCGCGCCGGTCTTATTGATCCAAAACGCCTTCTGCTCGTAGCGAACCTGATGCGCCACCAAACGAAGATCACCGCGCGTGGTGTGGTCCTTGGTGGGAGCGACGACACTCACGAGCGAACCTCGTCACTGGAAGTCAATGCTTCGTGAGTCAAGCGAAGATAGACGTCCTCGAGAGTCTGGCGCATCACGCTGAGACCAGCGAGTGAGACCTTCTCGTCCAGTGCCCAATTGGTCAGTCGCGAAAGGACTTCGAGTTCACGGTCCGTGTCGAATTCCACACGTAATCCCTCACAACAACTGGGTACCACGGGCAAGTCAGCCACAGCGATGCCTTCGGGCATCGTAAACGAAATAGCGACGTGACCCAGGTCACGACCACCCAACGACGACGGCGTCCCGGTAGCAGCGATGCGGCCCCGGGTGAGCACCACGACGTGACGAGCGAGCGCTTCGACCTCGTCCATGTAGTGGCTCGAGAGCACGACCGTGGTGCCTTCACTAGAGAGTGCGCGAATCAACTCCCACGTCATTCGCCGCGCAGCGGGGTCCAGTCCGGTCGTCGGTTCGTCGAGAAAAAGCAACTCTGGATTACCAATGATCCCCAGACCGATGTCGAGGCGTCGCTGCTGGCCGCCCGAGAGCCTCTTCACCTTGACGTCGGCTTTTTCTCGGAGCCCGACCAGATCAATTACGTCGTGCACGCGGCGAGGAGTCGGATAGTATCCCGCGTTTCTTTCGAGCACTTGGCGAACCGTGAAGAACGGCTCAACCGTGAGTTCTTGCAGTACGACGCCAATCCTCGATCGCAGCCAGCGCTGCTTGCTGCGATCGCCAGGATCGACTCCGAGCACGCGCACGTCGCCGTCGTCGCGTTTCAAGAAACCTTCGAGGATCTCGATCGTCGTCGATTTGCCCGCGCCGTTCGGGCCGAGGA
>PLRK01000050.1 GCA_003163875.1 Acidimicrobiaceae bacterium
GCCTCCCAATCGAAATTGCCGCCATCCACGATGGCGCCGCCGATGCTGGTGCCGTGGCCGCCCAGGTACTTGGTCAGGGAGTGCACGACGATGTCGGCGCCGTGTTCGAAGGGCCGGCACAGATACGGCGACGGCACGGTGTTGTCCACGATCAGAGGCACCCCATGGCGGTGCGCGATCTCGGCAATCCGCGCGAAGTCGGTGATGTTGCCCTGAGGATTGCCGAGCGACTCGACGAACACGGCCTTGGTCTTCGCGTCGATCAACGGCTCGAACGATTGCGGCTGCCGGTAGTCGGCAAACCGCGCCTCGATGCCATACTGCGGCAGGGTATGGGCGAACAGATTGTAGGTGCCGCCGTACAAGGCGCTGGACGCCACGATGTTGTCGCCGGCTTCGGCGATCGTCATGATCGAATAAGTCACCGCGGCCTGACCGGAAGCGAGCGCGAGCGCCGCGAGTCCGCCCTCGAGCGCGGCCAGGCGCTGCTCGAGGACATCCTGCGTCGGATTCATGATCCGTGTGTAGATGTTGCCCGGCACCTTGAGGTCGAACAGATCGGCGCCGTGCTGCGCGTTGTCGAAGGCGTAGGCCACGGTCTGATAGATGGGCACCGCGACGGCGCGGGTGCCGTCAGCTTGATACCCCCCGT
Source organism: Acidimicrobiaceae bacterium (assembly GCA_003163875.1). GTDB lineage: Bacteria > Actinomycetota > Acidimicrobiia > Acidimicrobiales > RAAP-2 > RAAP-2. The sequence goes on from PLRK01000050.1 coordinate 653, forward strand.
GGATAGCAATTGTTTCGTCGTGCATCGATGTCATCCCTCTTGGCGAAGCCGCTTAGAAAGAAAGCATACAAACGGGTCCGTCGGGTCATGAAGTGCCCCAGGCTTGATTTCAGGTGCTGGTGGAAGCTAGACCCGTGAACCAGTTCTTGTACAACTGCTCCGCCATTCGCCGCCAAAGCCACGGTGCCCGATCGCCGACCTCATCGAACGGATAGGCATCGAACACCGTCGAGCTATTTCGATCCGTGGATATCAACGTGTGCATGGACTCAAGTTCGGCCCAATCATCTGGCGCGACACATTGAAAAGGCAGAACGGGCATTTCGTCACGTTCGTGACGAAGATATCGTCCGGCGTCTCTCCGGTACTCGCGTAACAAGCTCGACGGGTCGTACTCGGGGTGGCCCTGAATTAGAACAATGTCAGCGTTCTCGGTGTGCTTGCTCGCCACGCCCCAGCCAACGTCGTCTGACTCGATGAGAATTTGATAACCAGTGTCACCCAACAACGCCGTCGGCACGGTGTTCATTCGAGAGTGCGGTAAACGGATCACGTCATCAATGCCGTCAGTAAGGCGATGATTGTGGTGCACGTCCTGAGTGAAAACCCCGGTTTGTTTAATTGCGAGGTGTTCGCGCTTGAGGTTGTCGAATATTGTGAGCGCCGCGTGAGCCGCCAGACATGAGAGGAGCATTGATTGGACACTCTTCTTGGCGTCGACGAGTAAATTCACCATTTCGCCCCAATAGGGCTCGTCTTCGATTCTCGTTTCAATGGGATTGGAGCCGGTAACAATGAGCAGGTTCGGGGGACGTGTTCTAATTTGATCCATCGGCGAGTATTCAGCTGCAATCTTTGCCGCGATTTCTGCGCCACGTGGCACACCGATCATGCTGTGTCGGACAACGTCGACAACGTCCTCTCCGGAGCCAGCGTCGAGCAAACCAAGGTACTGACGTTCGGTTTGCGAAAACGCGGCGTCGGGCATGTTGTTTACCAACGAACACGTCCATCGCGCCGGCGCCATCTCCCCTTCGCGGGAAAGCGACGATGTGGGGGACGTCGTCTTCTTGAGTCGTACGACCACTAGGAGCGGTTCACGTTGGCATACGTGACGGTTACCTCTTCGTTGAGCAGTCGATTGACGAACTGCAACTCGTCGTAATCGACTGCGGATCCGACGACGGCCATAATGTGATTGCGCGAACCGTCCTTCCAGTCAAGGTCGGCTCCGGGCCGCTGGTGCACCGTTATCGTGTCAACGCCGGGGTAATCGCTCAGTGCGTCGATGCCATTAATATCGGCAACGGTGGCCGAGAAAGCGGGCGGCTGTAGAAAGAACCTATAACCAATTCGATTAGTCGAGACAGGTCGGTCGAAGTGAATCTCCGCATTGAGCGCGAGTTTCAGAGTCATTTCTATGAGTGGTAAGCCAGAGGCGCGTTGAAGCATCTCCGGAACACCACCGCCCACACGTCCATTTACCTCAATCACTCGGGGACCGTCAGAGGTGAATTTGATCTCGGTGTGGAGACAGCCGGTGGTCACGCCCAAGGCGTGAATCGCCGAAGACGTGAGGTCGAGCACGGACGCCGTGTCGCCTTCATTTAGCGCGGCTGGGATGAAAAATCCGGTTTCACGAAAGTTCTCGGCAAGCGGGAAACGACCGGTGAGGGCGAGATGACTGACGACGCCGTGGGCGACGACGCTCTCGACTGAGACATAGGGCGCATAAGTGTCACCCGACCGTGACTTATCGTCGTCGAGGTAACTCTCCAAAACCATGTCTGGCCGACTCGGGCCGAGTGCACTCAGAAACCCCTCGAGGTGTGGTTCATCTTTGACGAAAAAGGTGTACCTACTTCCCTGCGCCGAGCGTGGTTTCAGCACTGCTGGCCAGCAAAAACTGGAGTCAAGTAATTCAAGATCGTTGGCGGTGCTCTGAGGTTCTATCAGAACGCACGTGGGCGTCTCAATCCCGGCTTCTCGAAGCTGCCGTCGCTGCTCGAACTTGTCCGTCAACGCAATAGCGGTGCGGACGGAGTGAAACGGGAGACCAAAGGCCTCTGCGACGGCCGCAAAGGTCGGCATGTTTGCGTCAAGATACGTGACCATTCCGTCTGGACGATACGGTGAAGAGAGGTCCTTCAAAATTGCGTCGATGTCGAGCCCGCCAATGTCGACGACTGGACCGAACCGATCGAGAAGTTCCAGCATCTGGTGCATTTCAGGTAACGACGCGTCGACCAGCCAGACCAAATCGCAAAGTCCTGCAGCGGAAGCGGTAATCTCCATGACCGGGATACACCGCGGCCCGTAGCCAACGACAACAAGCGGTCGCTTCCTGCCGGACTGCAATTTGACCGTTCCGCTGACCACCAACAGGATGTTAGCGTTCTGCGTGAAGGCCGCCCCAGTGACAAATGCGGTGAGCGCGAGCGAACAATCACGTTGTGTCAGCGATGAGGGAAGAGATCGCGAGGAACATGCCAGTAGAGATCATCGGAATGGTGGGCACGAAGGACGCGTCCGAGATAAAGGGACCCCTCGTCGACGGACCGGTGGTTGATTGGATAGATGGACCCGTCATTGAACCCGGTTACCTGGAGGACATCTCACGCGCACACGACGATGGTGGATTTGATCGAGTTCTAGTTGGCTACGGCGGGGTAGGACCTGAAGGGTGGGCCGTCGCATCGACCGTGTTATACGTGACGAAGCGGTTGAAGGTCATGGTGGCGCATCGACCAGGGTTTGTGCAGCCGGTCTTGTTAGCTCGAATGGCTGCGACGTTGGACCACCTCAGTGGGGGCGGGCGCATCGGCATTCACTTCATAACGGGCGGTGATGAAGCAGATCAGCGCCGTGAGGGTGACTTCGTTCCGCACGACGCCCGCTACCGACGCACGGGCGAGACAATGTCCATTGTGCGCCGAATCTGGTCTGAGGACGCGCCGTTTGATTACGAAGGTGAGTTCTATAGATACGAGGGAGCATTCAGTTCGGTGAAGCCTGTCACGCCGGGAGGGATACCGTTCTATTTCGCCGGCGCTTCGCCGCCCGCTATCGAAGTAGGAGCGGCGCAGGCCGATGTCTACGCATTTTGGGGAGAGCCCCGCGACGCCGTTGCTGCGCGGATGGAAGTGATAGCGGGTGCGTCGGAAGCTGTTGGTCGAAGACTTAGGTACAGCATTTCACTTCGTCCAATTTTGGGCGACTCGGAGGACGAGGCGTGGCAAAAGGCAGAGTGGATCGCCGATACGACGGCCGATCGAATCGAACTCGCTAAAGAAAGAATGGCCAGCAACAAGGAGTCGTACATCGGACTAGGTGGAAGCAAGAATGCCACCATTGCCGTAAATCGCGATGACACGGGAACGACGTCAGTTGGACGAAAGCGACTGATTGAAATGTCG
>PLRK01000054.1 GCA_003163875.1 Acidimicrobiaceae bacterium
TGCTCTAGCTCCCGAGGGTGTCGACTTGGCGCTCGACGCCGCGGGCAGTGGCCTACCTGAACTCATTGACCTTGCCGGTGACGAAGACCATGTCATCACGATCGCTGATTTCGCTGGTGCCAAGAAATACGGCGTGCGCTTCAGCAGTGGTGAATCAGGTCGCGCGATCTACGCGCTTGCTCAGGTCGCCAAGCTTGTCGATTCCGGCCAATTCTTTCTCCCTGTAGGACAAACGTTTCCTTTGGCCGACGTTGCTGAGGCTCAACGTTTAGGCGAAAGTGGAGGTGTACGCGGAAAAATCGTGCTGCTGGTTGACTGACAAAGTGGCGAGCGATTAACGACTTCGTCCATGTGCACCGCGAAGTTGGATTCCGTGTCCTAGCAGGCCATTCCGTACAGTGTTGGCGCAGAACCCGAGTCGTTCACTGATCTCCATTATTGACAATCCAGACGCATATAGATGGATCATTGAGTCGATGACGTGGGCCGTCGGAGACTGAAGTCGTAAGGAGACCCCTGCCTTCTTAAGTCGAGCGGACACTGTCGCGCGATGACAGGCGAATTCGGTAGCTAACTCGTATACCGTGGCTCCTTTTTCGTAACGGGCGACCATTTCGATCACCTGAGCCTTAGTGAGTCGCCTCTGACGTTGACGGATTGTGCCATTTAGTCGATAATCGGAGGAGGTGATAACTTCCGGGGCTTGCTTCTCTTGATGGCCTTCTTTAAGAAGTAACCATTTGTTTGAGTCGGCAGTGGATAGGGCCACAAAATTCTAAGGCGCGAACCGCTCGGCGACGGCCGAGACCGATCACTGTGATTCACGACCGATATGCGTCGGCCCGGTGTCTGATCGCGGTGACCTTGCCAGTATGCGTGGCTTCATCGATCAAATACAGCACCCGATAGTCACCGCGGCGCGCTGAGTACGCCGGTGCCAATGGTGGTCCGAGTGGTTTTCCGACGCGTCGGGGGTTGTCGACCAAAGGTCCGGAGATGAATTCGTACACGGCGTGGGCGACTTTCTCGGAGAGCGTGTCGGTGAGAGCCTTTGCTGCGGGACGGGCGACCAGGAGGCTATATCGGTCTCTACTTGGTGTCGACACTGCGCCCGGCGCTCTTCATGGCCACAGCGAGCTGATCACTGTCGAGGGCATCACCTTCTGAGAGTGCTTGTACTCCCTCCTGGTGAGCGAGCAGCAGCGCCGAGTCGGAAAGTACGGCAATCGTCTCACGCATGGCGTCGTAGTCGTCTGCCCCCATCAGCACAGCGGCCCGATGTCCGTTCTTCGTTATTTCGAAACGTTCGTGTGTTGAACTGGCTTCGTCGACCAATTTGGACAACTGAGCTCGAGCATCGGCGATGGGTAGTGTGGTCATGTACATAATTCTAGCGTGAATCGTGGAAGACCGACGCTCAAGAGGTTCGTATTGTGTGACTCAAGGTCCACAAAATCAGATTGTGCAAACACATCACTGAGCAAGACGCGGCCCTGTTATGAGAGTTTTTGAGACTCGTAATACGCTTTTTTCCATTCGTGGCCAGGTTGAGGACCCCAGTCCACGACCTTTGAAGGAAACCCTTCCTGAACCATTTCCCACATAGTGGCCACTTCGATACGACGGCCCCTTGTGAATTCAAGAATCTGTTGCCATGTCGCACGTTTTGGGATCTCGTAGCCATCTGATTCTTCAGGATCTTTCGAAGAAGTCGTCTGCCAGTTTGGCCCGCCGTCGAAACCCAATCCTAGATCGGTTCTCTCGTTCACTCTGACCGCGGCGTACTGATACATACCTGTACTGAACCGAACGATTGATCCCGGAGGTGGCTCTGAAAGTTTTTCTCCCGTCACTCCAGCAGCATGGAACTTCGGATTTCGTCACTGAAATGTGTGGCCGCTTCACAATGAGTCGAGTCCCGGTTCTTATTGTGTGACCCAAGGTCCACTAAATGCTGTCAAAATTGCAGCGTTATTGAAAACGAAGTTCGACCTCTTGCATCCATAAGCTCAGACGCGAATTACGGACAACTCCGCCAGCCTGATGTAGTCGTCATCTTGAGTGACGATCGGCACATCCAGCGCCATCGCGGTCGCGGCAATCCACGAGTCATTGACCGGCATGCGCTGACTTGAGTCGCGCAGCAATACCCGTAGTCGCGCCCACTGGGCGGCGACGTCGTCATCAATGGAAACGGGATCGAGCGTCATGGCCGCGGTCAAAGTGGCCAAACGCTGGTCGCGAATCTTGACGTCGTTCGTCGCGAGCACGCCCGCTCGCAGTTCGCCGATCGTGATGATCGAAACTGCCAGTTCGTCTGGGAAAAGTGACTCTTGAAGCGGTCGATCAGATTCGCGTGCAATGAACACCGACGTGTCGGCAAGCCCTCGGGTCACAATGGGAGGTCGTCGGTCATGTCCGGCGACAGAACACGCAGTTCCGCTCGTAATCCTGGATCTGCTTGGCGCCGAGCCAAGCGCCGAGCAAAGTCGGCTCCACTTATCCAACGAGGGCGAAGATTCAAAGATCGCAACGCTGCGACCGGCTGACCATCCACCGTAATGACGATGTCCTCGCCGCCCGCAACCCTTCGAAGGAGTCCGCGAGTGTTGTTGCGTAGTTCGCGTGACGCAATTTCAGACATGCCACAAGTGTAGCACACATGCGACAGAAGAGTGGCTCCTGAGCATGCTCGAACGAGGGCTCTCACCGTGCGGAGGCGATGGTCGACGACCTATCTGTCCTCGAGGGGTTTGAGTAAGCGCCGTTTCAGACGTAGTTCGGGCGCGCGGAGGCTCAGCTATCCCTAGCGGGCCAAGTGTCCTACCTGATGAAAGCAAGTGCAAAGGGGGCTCAAACATAGTCCCGTTGCCTCCACCACGTTGTCGGGTTGACAATTGTCGGTTTGACAACATGTCGGTTTGACAACGTTTCCCCTATTCAGAGGGCGTAATTCGTGGGTAATTCCCAACTGAGCCTAATGGCGATCTTCGAACCCCCTGGGCCCGGAGACGGTGAGTAGGCAGCGGTGCCTCGGCGTAGAGCAGTGGATTCCCCAGATGGGAGGGCCGCACGAGGCCGAGGCTCACGAATCGCTAAGAACGGTCGAGTTGTGAATTCGGGTGTCGTCGTGGTAGGCGATACGTGCCTCAACGTGAGCTCCTAGGTGGCTGTCCCGTATTCATCATCTGTGACGTGCTCGCCCCAAGTGGCCTGACCCTCGGTGATGGAGAGGTGGGTCATGAAGTGGTGATGGGCCGCCCCGTGCCAATGCTCTTGGCCATCGGCTGTCGTGTGGACGTCGCCGGGATGGATCTCGACCACGTCCTCGCCTCGCGCTTGAGCGAGACCAATGCCGTCAATGACGTAAAGGGTCTGGCCTCCTTCGTGAGAGTGCCATGCAGTGCGCGCTGCGGGTGAGAAGTGCATCGCTCCCACATTGAGTTTCGATTCCCACTTGGGCTCCACGAGGAAGTCGATGTAGACGTCACCGGTGAACCACTCGGCGGGGCCCTCGATAGTTGGCTTCTTCGGCTGCACTCCCATTGCAGTTCCCTTCACTCTCGTGACTCGGCGGCTGACTCAACCGCTCGTTCATTGGTCGGACCCGAGGCCCAGCTCGCGAGCAGATCGAGCGCCTGTTGAGCTGGGCTCCGTGGCTCGGCGCTGTAGACGAGGATGCGTTGGCCGGAGTCGCCGGGGAGCTCCATCGCCTCGTAGTCGAGCGTGAGATCCCCTACGACGGGGTGGTGGAGCACCTTCGTTCCGGTGCGGTGGAACTTGACGTTGTGGGCGGCCCATCGAACTCTGAACTCGTGGCTACGAGTTGACAGCTCTCCCACGAGATTCGACAGCGTCTTGTCGTACGGGTCACGACCGACTTCGGCTCGAAGGATTGCCACGGCGTCGCTAGCGATCTTCTCCCAGTCGGGGAAGAAGTCGGTGGCGCTCTCGTCGAGGAAGATGAATCGAGCCATGTTGGGGAGCCCGCTCGGAGACTCGAACACGGGGGCATAGAGGGCACGGCCGAGCGGATTTGCTGCAAGTAGGTCCAGTCGACCGTTACGGACATACGCCGGGGCCGAGATCGAGTCAAGAATTCGCTGGATGACGGGTCGCACCCGCTCCTGTGTTGGTCGGCGGCGCGTAGTTCGAAACGAAGCGTTGGCTGTGCGCACGAGGTCGAAAAGGTGAGTTCGTTCAGCATCGTCAAGCTGCAAGGCTCGAGCGACGCCTTCGATCACTTCATCAGAGGCGCCAGACGCGTTCCCACGCTCGAATCGTGTGTAGTACTCAGCGCTGATCCCGGCGAGCATTGCCACCTCTTCACGGCGCAGCCCCTTCACTCGACGGTTGGTCCCAAACGCGAGAAGACCAGCCTCGTCAGGGGTGATCTTCGCCCGACGAGAGGTCAGGAACTCTCTGATGTCGCCGGCTGGGTCCATGTCTCAACCTTAGAGACAGCCGTGATGTCGAGGGAGCCCCTATCGGTACCCCTCTCAAAATGGCCTGTTAGGCGAGGGCGGCGAGGACTTCAATGGACGCAGGGGATATTGGATCAGTGTCTAAATACTGCCGCCATCGTTCATCAAAAAGGAGATCGCTATGAGTGAAGTTGTCATCGTCATCGGAGCCGGATCGATCGGCCAGGCCATTGCCAGACGAGTAAGCGCCGGCAAACTCGTCGTGCTGGCAGACCTCCACGAAGAGAACGCCCACGCTGCTGCTGAAGTAATGCTCGACGCGGGGTTTGACGTGAGGACGGCAAAGGTCGACGTGTCTTCGCGTTCGTCAGTCCATGCCCTTGTCGAACAAGCCACCAGCTTGGGCGACGTCACCGGACTCATTCACGCGGCAGGGGTTTCACCAAGTCAGGCGTCAACCGGCACGATCCTCGCCGTCGATCTCTACGGCACTGCCGTCGTGCTCGAAGTGGTCGGCAATGTCATTGCTGAAGGTGGTGCGGGCGTCGTCATTGCATCCCAGTCGGGACACCGCCTCGGCACGCTCACTGATGAGAAGAGCGCCGCACTCGCGACGACGCCCACTGAGGAGCTCTTGAGCCTGGATTTCCTCCAGCCTGATCAGGTGACAGATCCGCTTAATGCCTACCAACTGGCCAAGCGTGGGAACTCACTTCGCGTGATGGCCGAGGCCGTCCGGTGGGGCAAGCGCGGTGCTCGGATCAATACGATCAGCCCTGGGATCATCTTCACGCCACTGGCCAGAGACGAGCTCAGCGGACCGCGCGCTGAAGGCTACCGTCGCATGATCGACCTCTGTCCGGTTGGACGTGGTGGGACGCCGGATGAAGTTGGAGCTCTCGGAGCGTTCCTCATGGGTAGCAACGGTGCGTTCATCACCGGCAGTGACTTCCTCATGGACGGCGGCGTCACCTCGTCCTACTTCTACGGCGAGCTGGCCCCGCAGTGATCGGGTCCCCCTTGGTACCCCTCACGAGAGGGACTGCCGCCCAAGCCAGATCGGTGGTCTAGTACTGATATGCGAGCAGCCATCTTCAACGGACCACAATCGATCACCGTCGGGCAGCTACCCGACCCGACCATCGAGGCGCCCACGGACGCCATCGTTCGCGTCGTGCTCGGCTGCGTGTGCGGCTCCGACCTTTGGTACTACCGGGGCGAGTCACCCCATGCCGTCGGCTCGATCGGCCACGAGTTCATCGGCATCGTCGAGGACACCGGTTCCGACGTTGTCGGCATCGCCACGGGCGACCTCGTGATCGCCCCGTTCGTGTACT
>PLRK01000012.1 GCA_003163875.1 Acidimicrobiaceae bacterium
AGCTCGTCCACCGCACCTTCCTCAGTGGTACCAACGACGGCGACGACTCCGAGTATGGGGGTGTGCGAGGCCGCAAGTTCTTCGACCTTCGAAGCGAGGGCGTCGACGTCCATCCGATAGTTCTCGGTTACGGGGATGGCGACCATCTGGTCGAGGCCGATCCCGATGATGTCGAGTGCCTTGACCCACGAGTAGTGCTTCGTCTCGGGCACGATCCACTTGCCGAGCCTCGACAGGTTCCTGCCAGAACGCGACGACGCCGCCTTGACAACGTCGTAGTCACTGGGATTCAATGTCGCCAGCAACGCCAGGATCTCCTCGACCGACATGTTGAGGAGTTCCCAGTCAGTCTTTCCTTTCACGAGCTGGGGCATCGTCTCGGCGAGGGCGAGTGGAATCGACTTGAAGCTTCGGGCGTACCAGATCCCCTCGAGGTTGGCGATCGAGCCGTCGGCGGAGAGATGTGCCCAGCCGTCGGGGAAACTGAAGAGCTTCGCCAGGTCGTCGCCGACTTCCGCCTCCATCTGCGACGTCGCCATTGACGACTCCAAGGCAACGTTGTTGGGGTTCCACAACATGGCGAACGTGTACGCGAGGATCGAGGGCATCAGCGTCTCGGCGTTCATGTGGCCCCAGTACCGACCAGCGCTGTTCCAGGGCACCGAACCCGAGCGCATGCGCTTGGACAATTCCGCCATCACCTCACGGAGGCGACTCTGGCTGCTCTGGTACTCGGGACTCAACTGGTCGTGCAGAACAATGCCGGGGTGGTCACCGGGCATGTAGTTCTTTCGCCAACCGAGGTGGTCGTCGACGAGTTGGCCCAGTATCTCCTTAAAGATCACGCCGTTCTCGGCCTCATCACCGATGAAGAATCCCCGGTAGTCGAGATCACTCATGGTTCCTCCCATCAGTCTCGGAAGGCACATTGGCGTCTTCCTCGGCGGGGTCGCCCGTTTGAGCCTTGGCGAAGGCGTCGCCGAGGGCGGTCGTCGAGTCATACGCGGGGGCAGAGTCAAACACCCTCAGCGCGAGAGTTGCCCTGGTCGATCCGCCACGTGAAAGGGCTCGTGGTGATGGCAGTGATTCTGTTCCGTCGGAGCCTTGGGGTGCGGCGAATCGGTCCCATTCGCGTTGTACGGATTGATCGGTGATTTGCGCATCGGAAATCCCGACGCTCGGAAGTGGTGTGTCGCTCACGGCATTGCTCCTTGGTAGAGAAACTTCACCAAGGTTCTAGAGTGACATTTCTCACCGTACCCCTCTTAAGAAATAAACACAAATCGTATGAACGACACGACGGCGCGCAGTGGGTCAACATCGATGCCTGTTCAAGAAGGTGAACACGTCACGCGACTCAGACCGGCCCCGGAAACGACATGAGAGAAAATCGGAGCGATCCAAACGGGAAACCAGCGATCTGGAATCCAGATTCTTGCAACGAAGTTGCGCCTCGATGCTGTACGGTGTTCGGCCATTTCCTGGCAGGTCGGACACTCTCCGTTTTCACCACTTTGACGGTGAGTCGAATGTGACCGATCCCGCAACCTGTTCGAGTCGTGCCTTCGATCCAAAGACGAGCACTCCTCTCACCCCGGACGGTTCCCGATCTCGAAGTTGCGGGGGTAACCAACTGCGCCACAAGAGCCGCGACCACTGAAAAGAGACCTCACGAGGGCATCCGGTAGGCGACGGGCCCCTCACGATAATTGGTCTGCGCCAACCACTCCGCGTTGTAGCCCACCGCATGTGGTGATACTCCGTCATCGGGATTGCAATAACCGTCGGAATATTTGGCGATCAATTGGTCCCCTAAGTTCTGCCACGACTCGAGTACTGAGTCGGCGTGCTCGCAGTAGGCCTTAGTGACCTGCGCGAATGCCGCTGCACCCTCGATGTCGCCACACGCGACGTCACACGCGGTGACGACCTTGGCCCCCTCGCGCTCGAGATCGCGCTGTAGCGGAACGATGTCAACACGGGTCATGCGCTCGTAGTTGAGACGAGCCCAGTTCGCGACGAAGTCGAAGGTCCACCATGCCGATGTACGGTCGTAGCGTTTCGGGTTACCTGTTTGATACGCGTTGGGAAGACTCGTCATCTTGGACGAGAAGGGGACGAAGCACGTGGTCTTTGAGATATCCGGGCCGAACCAGCAGAGCCCCTTGTTCGCTTCGGGTGCTCCCGGTCGAATCTGGTTCACAAAGGTGTAGCCCTGATAGAACACCGAGATGGGGCGTTCCCACGCGCCCGAGCGGTGCAACTGGCCGCCAACGTCATTCTGGGCACCGTCGTAGGGGCCCGCGAAGCGGTGCGGGTCGCCGTAGGGTCCGGCGGCGACTCCCTTGGTCAGATCGAACTGGGTGCCCTCATAGTGGTCGCGGTACAGGTCGAAGACCTCCTCCAGATGTAGGGGGCGTGCCGGTCGCACCGAGAAGGGATAGTCCGTGGCGTAGCCGCCATCGCCCGGGTCGGAGTATCCGCGCGTCACCCACGGGCTGAGCGCCAGATCGGGATTGACCCGGTCCAGGACCCGCCAGACCCGCCGCAGCGAGTAGTAGGGGTGGTTGTACTCGCCCATGCTCACGGCACGGAGCCAGTCCAGGAATCCCTGGTTCGTGGTCGGGTCCCACCAGCCGAGTTTCTGCAGCCCGGGAAAGAGGAATTTCGAGTAGAGCTGTTCGGGCCGGTTGCCTGGAGGATTTGGTATGGCCGGGTCATTCGACCACACTCCTCGAATGCGGAACTCATTGGCGGCGACGAAGATCTCGCCGTCGGGAACCTGTTGGGCCACCCACGCGGAGTGATAGGTGTCGTCGGGCAGCGCGCACATCTCGAAGACCCACGCCTCGTCCTCGTCGGCGACGAGCAGCGTCTCGCCGGTCGAGTAGAGACCGTATTCTTCGATGAGCGAACCCATCACGAGAACCGCGTCGCGGGCGGAGACACAGCGTTCAAGCGCGATCCGCGAAAGTTCTTGGCTGTAGAGCATGCGCGAGTGAACACCGCGCTCGTGAGCCTCCCTAGTCGAGACCGCTTCGGGCTCGTACTTGGTCCCGTTCGTGCACTCGCCGATCATGAGGTTGTGCTCGTTCATGATGCCGTAGTTCCCGTCGAAGTACGCGTGAGTGTGCGCCGGTTGAGGGATACTTCCGAGGGGCTTCGCCCAAGACGGAACCGTATCACCGGGCTCCTGGTAGCCCGGACCACGTTCAGAGGTCACGATGCGCGGATGTAAATAATGCTCACAGAAGATGTCGCGGGTCGCACCCGGCGCGTGATCCTGGGAAGGGACTCGGACGATCGTCTGATCGCCGAGCTCGTCATCGTCAGAGTGGGTGACGACCATCGAACCGTCAGCCATGGCGCCCTTCGTGAAAATCAGTGTGGTGCACATACGGATTCACCTCTCTTGATAGGTAGCAGTCGGTTGTGGCGTCGCGCTTGACCAGACGTCAAGCACCTCGAAACGCTGGCTTGTCCCCCGGCAGGGGCCAAACATTCTCGTATCGACGTCTTGTTCACGAGGGGTTCAACTGGTAGAGCTTGTACGCCTTGAAGTGCTCGGTGAAGGCAGCGACCCGATTGGGGCAGTACGTTTGGAGGATAGCCAATTGTCCGTTGAGGACCTCGGTCTCCACCGGCAGTGTGCGTCCCGCGGCTGCACCCACACTGAACTGCTGGTTGAAGATCGCGTCGGTCAAGTTGTAGCCCGACGTGTCGCAGACGCCGGCGGCTGTCGTGCCGAGCGAGTTCGATATCTCGCTCAAACTGCTGGGAACCGGTAGTCCCTCCTTCTTGAGCAACGCCTCTAGTTGGACCGCCTTCGCGGTCGCCGCAGCGTTGTTCGTCGGCCGTGGGAAGGCAACGACAGTGACGACGATGAGTGCGATGACCAGCACGCTGATGATCGCATAGAGCGAGCGGTTGTTATGGGTGAAGGCGTGGCGCTCGGGAATAGGGTGCTCCCCAAAGGGCACCGACTCTTCAAGATCTGGTTTCATGATCTACTTCTCCGTATCCGCAGAACTCGTAGTGAACGCCGCCATTCCGGTGCTGGACTGATAGGTCTTCCAATGCGGCTTCTTGATCTTGTCGAGCAGCAGTGCCGCACCGGGACCGATGATCCCGACGCCGCCTGCCACGATCAAGATGTAGACGAGGGTGCCACCGCTATGGAACTGCGAAGGGGGGACGAAGCCAAAGAAGAACGCGACGACGGTCGTGAAAATCCCCATACCACACATCAGCTTCAGCGCGGGCGTGCGGTAACCGCGGGGCCGATCGGGTTGTGACTTGCGCAACTTCATCGCCGCCAGGAACATCAGGAGGTACATGATGAGATAGATCTGGAGCGTCATCACCTCAAAGATCCAATAGGCGTCGGAAACGACCGGGATGAACGCGTAGAGGCAGGCGATGATCGTGGTGACGATTCCCTGCCATATGAAGATATTCATCTGCATGCCGTGCTTGTTGAGCTTTTGGAAGTACGGCGGAATGAACCCCTCCTCGCGGCCGATCAGGAGTAGCCCGGTCGAAGGACCAGCCAGCCACGCGATCATCCCGCTCAGCATCGCGATGATGATCATCACGGCGATCACTGGTGTCAGAAAGCCGAGATGGAACACGCCGAAGAGGTCGCTGAAGGCCTGCATCACTCCGGCGGTCAGGCTGACCGTCGAGTTGGGCACGACCCACGCGACCGCCAGCGCGGAGAGGATAAAGACCGCCACGCAGATCACGATCGTCGCGAACATCACCTTGGGGAACTCGCGTTTCGGATCCTTCAACTCCGAGACGTGCACGGCGTTCACTTCCATGCCGGCATAGGAGAAGACGTTGTTGACCACGAGCACGAGGCTCGCAATCCCGGCCCACGCGGGCAAGAGGTCGTGAACGTGCATCGGCGCCGCCGAGGGGTGCCCCGTGGCGAGGAAGGCGATGCTCAGTCCGAGGAGCACAACGCCCGGGATGATCGTCCCGATGATGCTGCCGGCACTCGAAAGTCCCGATACCGCCTTCATCCCCCGGCCCGAGACGATCACGCTGGCCCAGTAGACGGCGATGATCACGATCGCCGTGAACATGCCATTACTCGCCAGGCTCGGATCGATGACGTACGCGACAGTGGCCGCAACATAGGCGAGTACCGCCGGGTAGTAGAAGATCGTCTGGGCGTACTGGCACCACACGGCGAGCAGACCGATCTTCGGTCCGAACGCCTCGGTGACCCAGCGGTAGATCCCGCCCGGCCAGGCCGAGGCGAGTTCCGCCGAAATCATCGTCTGGGGTAGGAAGAACAGCACCGCCGGTATCGCGTAAAGAAGGATTGCGCCGAGACCAAAGACCGCCATGGTCGGGGCGGCGCGCAAACTGCACACGAGCGAAACGGTCATGAACGTCATGGTCTTCCACGAGATGACGTTGCGCTTGGCAACGACTTGCAACGGCGCAACTAGCGCGCCCTTCGCCTTTGGCGCGGGGTTCGTGGCGGCGACACTCATGGCTGGCCACAAGTTCGGTTGTGAGTCACGATGAATCTCTGTGGCATTTTAGATGCTCCTGTCTATAGCGGAAATGGTGCGATGCAGAAACGGGTGAAGAAGGGCGCGACCCAGCGGCGTCTCGAGGTCGCGGATCGACTCGCGCAACTTCTCGCGGGCCTCCTCGGTGGTGAGATTGCGGCCGTAGCCTCGAAAGGCGTACAGCGCGAAGCCCACCAGCATCGCGACGAAGGCGGAACCGAGTTGGATGAGACTGTACGAGAAGAACTGAGCGACACACGCGATCCCTGCGAGTATCGGAATCAGCGGACCGCCCGGGATTCGGTACCCGGATCCGGGAAAACCCCGATGGGCCAGCACTGCGGCGGACGCGTTCACGATCACCATCGCCGCCAGCGCGACGATGTTGCACAGCACGATGACGTCGATAATCGTCGTGAACCCGACGAGCACGAGGGCCACCACGCCAATCATGCCGACGCTCATCCACGGGTAGCCGCTCCTGGTACTCTTGCCAAAAAAAGTGGGGATGTCCCCGTCGGCGACGAGACGTATCGCGATTTCACTACCGCCGAGCATCATGGCGTTAGCCCCTGAGAGCGTCGACAGGCACGCGGCGAAGGCCACCAACTGACCTCCCCAACTACCCATGAGGAGGCTCGCCGCCTGACTGACACCGGCGAGATTGAAGTGCGATATACCACTCTGGAGCATGGCGAACACCACGAGCATGTACACCACCGCCGAGATCAACACCGCGCCCAAAACGGCCCGCGGCACCGTTTTCTCCGGATCACGGAGGGAGGGAGCGATGTTGGTTACGACGTTGAATCCCGTGTAGGCGGTGAAGAGCAACGCGCTCGTCGAGAGGATTGAGGCGTCGCCATGGGAATCGAACGACGTGAAGTGCGCGGGAGAAAATGCGGACAGTCCCCAGCCGATGAAGACGAGCAACAGACCGAGTTTGATGGCGACGACCCACGTCTCCGCTCGCCCGACCCACACGGCGGGTCCCAGGTTGAGCCCGACGAGAAGCGCAATACAGGCGATTGCGGCCTCCGTCGGCGTGAAGGAGTGCAGGAAATAACCGTGGAGGTAGGAGCCGAAGGAGTCCGCGAGGAACGCGACCGCCGCGAGGGCGTTCAGGTAGAAGCCCCACATCACCAAGAACCGCCACGGTCGACCGAGCAGAACAGTGATGGCGCCGTAGCCCGATTCGTCCGGCTTGGCGCGAGCGGCGATCGAGACGAACGACAATGCGGAGAACATCATGATGAAGCCCGCAAAGGCGTAACTGACGAGCGAACCCCAACCCGCACGATCAATGGCGGTGCCCGAGAGTGTGAACACCCCACCGCCTATCATTGCCCCGACGGCGAAGGCCAGCGCCGAGACGACGCCAATCTTCTTACCCCGTCCCGCGCCATCGACTCCTGTCGCGTCCGGCGTCGTTGCGTTCATTACGAGTTGGAGCAGGGCGCCGCGACTCGAAAGTGCGGATCGACCGGGGAAGGCGTAACAAAAGTGACACGGCTTTTCGCGAAAGCAACCAGGTCCGAAAATCGACTCAATGGATCTCCTCTGACTCGTGATCGCCATGATTGACATCCGCCGCCGAGGTCCTGAGCAACTACTGAAGCGAGATTCAACTCCAGATGGGTCAACTCTATACACGTCGAATTTTGCATGTCAAACTCGCGCTACCGACATGGCACTTCCTCGGGGAACCTCAATTGCCAAGTATTGGCGCTCGCCCGACGGGCCCCGACAGATCACGTCCAACAGTCGCGATGCTCTGGCATGAGCGATCGCACGAATATGAGATCCACCCAGGCGACTCGTTCATCAATTGGCAGAGTCCTGCATCGTGACGCCCCCTAGAACCGTGCACCCACGAGATGAGTTCATTAAGGCACCTTGAGTGCTCGGATAACCTCGCCCCACCCCTACGTTGAGTACGGACATACGTCACGGATCGGAGGCAACGTGTCAACGCCGGACTACTCTCAGTACGCTCAGTTGAGCCCCTTCGAGTTGCGCAATCGCCTTCTCGCGATTGCGTCCTCTGATGATCAACGCCTCTTATTGAATGCCGGGCGCGGCAACCCCAACTTTCTCGCCACGCTGCCGCGAAGGGCGTTTCTCACTTTGGGCGCTTTCGCCATCGAAGAGTCCGAACGGGTGTCTCACCCCTTCGATCGAGCCTTCGGCGCCTTTCCCGAGCTCGCGGGACTCACTGACCGTTTTGCGGCGTACGTTGCGCTCAATATGGATCCGGAGGGCATCTCGTTCCTCCGCTCGGCGTTGACTCACGCTACGTCTCGTCTAGACATCGAGGAAGGCGAACTGCTCTTCGAAATGGTTAACGCGTTCCTCGGCTGCCACTATCCCACGCCCCCTCGAATGTTGCCCCTCCTCGAGCGCATTGTGCGTGAGTATCTCACCCAGGAGTTGTACGGAGAGGTTGCGCTGGACAACGCCTATTCGATGTTCGCCACCGAAGGTGGCACCGCCGCGATGACCTATATTTTTCAGACTCTTCGCGCCAACCACCTCATATCCCCGGGAGACAGGATCGCCGCAGCGACCCCCATCTTCTCGCCCTACTTAGAGATACCGATCCTTGCGGAGTACGACCTTGAGATCGTCGAAATCCGAATGGATGAGCACGCCGACTGGCAGCTGACCGTGGCAGAGATCGCGAAGCTACGCGACCCCACGATCAAGATATTGTGCTTGGTCAATCCCAGCAACCCACCGTCCACTAAGTTCTCGAACCACACCCTTGATGAGATCGCGGCGTTAATAGAGAATCACCGCCGCGATCTTTTAATTGTGACGGACGACGTCTACGCCACTTTTGCGGATGATTTCGTCTCACTCTTCGCACGGTGCCCGCGAAATACCATCGGTGTCTATTCGTTCTCGAAATACTTTGGCGCGACCGGATGGCGACTGGGTGCCGTCGCTCTCCATGACGAGAACGAGTTCGACACCCAATTGTTGGCGCTCGATGGGGACACGCAAGACCTCCTCAACAGGCGCTACGCGAGTCTTACCGAAACACTATGTTCGTTTAAGTTTATGGACCGGCTGGTGGCCGACAGCCGAGCGGTAGCCCTCAATCACACCGCTGGCTTGTCGACCCCCCAGCAACTCCAGATGGCGCTGTTCGCTCTCCACGGGCTACTCGACCATGGGCAGCATCGCTATAAGGACGCGGCGAAGGATCTCATTCGAGGACGCCATCAAACCCTGTATTCGAGCATGGCCATCGACACGGCACGAGGCCCAAACAATGTCCAATATTATGCGCTGATCGACCTCCAAGAACTCGGCGCCACGCTCTATGGCGCCGAGTTCTCAGCTTGGTTTTCGGACCGCAACGGCGGTACGAACTTCGTCTTCCGCTTGGCCGAGGAGACCGGTGTCGTCCTGTTGCCAGGTAGCGGCTTCGAGGCGCTCGAGAGTTCGGTGCGAGTGTCACTCGCCAATCTGAATGAGCGTCAATACGCTTCCATTGGAAGATACACGAGCCAGATTCTCGCTGAGTATTTTCACGAGTATCAGGTAAATCAACCCGACGACCGCCCAAGATCGCCGGAGTGACTTTGTTCGCCGCGGCCTACGTCTTGTGTTGATTCGACGATGTGGCCGACACCCCGCACTTGCGCCCACCCCTTGAACCCGCCGTGAGGTCCTCCAGAAATAGTGGACACGGTTTATGGGCGCTTCAGAAATGCGCGGGGTCTAGTGGCGGAAACACAGTAGAGGAAGGGGTCTGAAGAGAGAGGCGGGGGGCCTGCAAGTCTGTTGGTTCTCTACACCTACAGATTGGAAGAACCCCCGTGGCAACAGACCCTACCCGCATGTGCGAGATCCTCGTCGACCTGCTCGACGTGCGTATCAAGGAGGTTCAGGGTGAGCACCGCGGTCCGCTCACGATCCACTTTGAGTGTCGGCGCGAAATAGAAGGTTGTCCCGAGTGCGGGGTGCTCGCCCGGGTGAAGGATCGTCACGCGGTCAGTCTTGTGGACCTGCCCACGAACGGACGACCGACGAGGATTGTCTGGCACAAGCGTCGCTTCTTCTGTCCCGACTTCGACTGCCCCAAGGGTTCGTGGAGCGAGGTCGATACCCGCATCGCGTTCCCCCGACACCTCGTCACCGACCGGGCTGGACGCTGGCTCACCTATCAGATCGGCGAGCACGGACGCAGCGTCCAAGAGATCGCCGAGGAACTGGGTTGTGATTGGCATACCGTCAACGACACCCTCCTTCGTTACGGCGAGGCGTTGATCGACGATGACAGCCGCTTCGGACTCGTCGCGGCGTTGGGGCTCGACGAGACGCTCTTCGTGCGCGAGGGGCCCTATCATCGACTGCGCTTCTCCACCAGCATCGTGGACGTGGGCAGTGGCCAACTGCTCGACGTCGTGCCTGGTCGAGATAGTAAGGCATCGACCGACTGGGTAGAGAGTCGCACCTGCGACTGGCGCTTTCACGTTTCCTACGCCACGCTCGATCTCTCGGGTCCCTACCGCAAGGTCTTCAACGAGGCACTGCCCTGGGCGACCCAGATAGCGGACCCATTCCACTTGATAAAACTCGCCAATCAGAAGCTCGACGAGTGCCGGCGTCGCGTGCAGAACCAGTTGTGTCAACGCGCATCCAAAACAGCCACACGTGCGCATCGAAACCAGCCACACATGGTTGATGTGTAAGTCTGCCTCAGGAACGTGGTCGACGCCACTTTCGCTCAGGACTTTCTGGTTCGGGACCGCCTGGTGGCGTCCTGAAGTCGGTAACTTTCTCCCTTCGTCTCGATGATCTTGCAGCGATGAGTGAGCCGGTCCAGTGTGGCTCCGGTGAGGCGNNCTCCGCGCCGACCTTCGTCGCAGGCACGTAACCCAGTTCGTCAAGCACCAAGAGATCCAACTTTGAGAGCTGCGTCTTGAGTCGCGCTAACGTCCGCTGGTCCTTCGCCTCGATGAGTGCGGTCACCAACTCGGTCACCCGAAAGAACCGGACCCTGTAGCCCTTGGCACACGCCTCGGCCGCGATTGCCGTCGCGAGGTGGGACTTGCCTGTGCCGGGGTTGCCAATGAAGAGCACGTTCTCTCGCTCGTCGATGAACGAACAGCGCGCCAGCTCCAGGACCATCATCTTGTTGACCGATGGTCGCGCCAAGAAGTCGAAGGTCGCGAGGGACTTGGTGGTCGGAAACTTAGCCGCCTTCATCCGACGCTCGGCCGCCTTGCGTTCACGCTCGAGCAATTCCAACTCACTCAACTGCAACAAGTAAGTGAGATGATCCACGTTGTCGTTGGCGGCTTGTGCGGCGACCTTCTCGCATTCAGCACCGATGGTCGGCAGTCGCAGGGCCTTCAGGTGATGACGCAGCAGCACCATGGACTTGGCTTCGAGGCGCTTCACGAGTTCACTGCCGTCAGTGTGGCGTAAGCGGAGAGGTCGAGGGCCTCGAGCGAGACGCTGCGAAGGTGGGCGTGGCCGTCGAGGCTGAACAGCTCGACCGGGGTCTCGTTCCGGCTTCGAATGAGCAACTCGACGACGTCGGCGTTCACACTGAGCATCACCGCGGCGCGCTCGACCGCAATGCGCAGATCGCGCATTGAGTAACGCTCGAGGAGCCGCAGCACCTTGATGTATTCCTTCACACCCGTTGGTCCCATGTCAACCTCAAGTCGTCGGCGCAGCGACCAGAAGCACGCCGGCAACTGCCAGTCCTCCAGGGGTCGCGCCGCGTCAAAGGCGCCGGGTTTCCTTTCGAGCAACGCCAGGTAGTGAACGGGTTCATAGAAGGTTTGGGCCTTGTCCCAGCTGCGCGCGTGCGTCGCCACAAGGTGTCCCTGGGCCACGATCTTTATGGTCTCTACTCCGCCGATGACGGTGACGCTCTGGTGGGCGTAGGCGGTGGGGACCGAGTAGTCGTTGCGGTCAAAACGCACCAGGGAAAGCGAGTTGGCCTTGGCGTAGACGACCTTGCGTGACTCGAAGACGGTCTTCGGGAACCCCAACATCGCCGCGCGATCCGTCTCGAGTCGTTCACGCTTCGTCTCTGAGTGTCCGCGTAGCGTCCGGTCGAGTTCCATCTCGCAACGTCGCGTCAGGTAGGCGTTGAGCTCAGCGAAGCTGTCAAAGCTCGGCACCGGCACGAGGAAGTTGCGCCGGTGATATCCGACCAGTGACTCCACGTGGCCCTTCTCGTTGCCGCGCGCCACCCGACAGAACCGGTGGGTGAAGAGGAAGTGACTCTCGAGGCGCAAGAACTCAGATGTCAACTCGCGGTTCGGTCCTTCCAAGACCTTCTTCACCGCGACTGATGTGTTGTCGTAAGCGATCTTGGTGGGCACACC
>PLRK01000111.1 GCA_003163875.1 Acidimicrobiaceae bacterium
CACGTGCTGGACCGCGAAGGATCCAATACCTCCTGAAGCGCCCCAGATCAGGACTTTGTCACCTTGCGTCACCGGCGCGCCATTTCGAGAGACGAGCATGCGATACGACGTCGAATTACACAAGGCGTTGACGGCCGCCTCTTCCCACGAGAGGTGGGTGGGTTTTGGCATCAACTGATTGGCCTTCACCACACAGATATCGGCGAGGCCGCCGAAGTTGGTCTCGAATCCCCAGATCTTCTGATTGCTCGAAAGCATCGAGTCATCGTGACTCGACGGGTCTTGATCGTCCACGTAATTGCAATGCACCGTGACCTCGTCGCCCACCTTCCAGTTCCGAACGGCCGAACCGGTGCGAAGCACCACACCCGACGCGTCCGAGCCCACGACGTGATAGTCGAGCGCGTGGCGACGGCCCCAATACGACTCCTTCGCCAATCGATCAAGAAACCCAAACGTCGATAGCGGCTCGAAGATGCTGGTCCACACGGTGTTGAAATTGATCGACGACGCCATGACGGCGAGATACACCTCATCGGGTGCAAGTTCGGGTACTGCCACCTCGTCGACGTGCAGACTTTTGCGCGGATCCTTCTCTCGACTCGCCATTCCTTCAAACATGTTTTGTTCATCGCGCAGAACGAACGCGGCTCTGGTCGTTGATGGCATCGGGATCTCGGCGAGGACGTCGCCTGAGGCGCCGCTTCGCACTGCGTCAAGAATCTCACTCACCTCGCCGAGGTTAGTAGGGGAACCCGGCGACGGAAAGAACACCCCATTCCTGATGGAGCAACAAAAACCCTGCGTGCAGATGATGTTCGCTCGTCGCCGGCACTCCTACTTCTCGGCACTCGCTCCACATAGTGGAATCCGCCGGTCCCGATCAACCGCCAGCATCGTTCACATGCTCCGTCGCGCCCGACGCAGTTCTGCAGCGCTGCCTACGAAGTTCGTCTAACGTCTCGAAAGGTTGGAATTTCGTCGAAGGAGCACCATGTCGCGCAGTGTCATCGTCGCTGGAAAGCGCACCGCCATCGGAAAACTCTCCGGAGTGTTGGCGTCCTTGAGCGCCCAGGACCTTGGGGGTGCCGCAATAGCGAGTGTTCTCGCCGAAACGGGTGTCGATCCCTCACTCGTCGATGCCGTTCTCATGGGCCAAGTCATTCAAGCCGGACAGGGTCAGATCACCGCCCGCCAAGCCGCCGTGAAGGGCGGAATCCCCATGAGCGTGCACGCGACCACTATCAACAAGGTCTGTCTCTCGGGGCTACAGACTATCTATCTCGCCGACCTGATGATTCGCGCGGGCGAAGCGGACATCATCATCGCAGGCGGTATGGAGTCAATGACGAACGCGCCGTATCTGTTGCCGGGCGCTCGAGCTGGTTATCGAATTGGTGACCAGAAGGTCGTTGACTCGATGATGTTCGACGGTCTCACCTGTGCTTTTGACCAATGCGCGATGGGACTCGCGACGGAGCGTTACAACAACGGGCGCATCTCGCGCGCGCGTCAAGACGAATTCTCGGCTCGAAGCCACCAACTCGCCGCCGCCGCGATCAAGTCTGGAAAATTCGCCGAAGAGATTGTCGGCGTCGCCGTGCCACAGCGCAAGGGCGATCCCTTGATTATCGACACCGACGAAGGTGTGCGGGGCGACACGACGGTCGAATCACTGAGCCAGCTTCGCGCCGCATTCGAAAAGGACGGCACGATTACCGCCGGTAATGCGTCACAGATCTCCGACGGCGCCGCCGCCGTACTGGTGATGTCCGAGGAGCGAGCGAAGTCACTCGGTCTCACGCCGCTTGGTGAACTCGTCGCCTACGGCCAGGTCGCGGGTCCTGATACGTCGCTGCTCAATCAACCTTCACACGCAATTCAAAAAGCCGCGAAGAAGGCGGGCCTCGACGTGAAAGACCTTGACCTCTTCGAAATCAATGAAGCATTCGCCGCGGTGGGTCTTTCGTCGGCCGACGAACTTGGCATTGACGAAGCGAAGATAAACGTGAACGGCGGCGCGATTGCGCTGGGACACCCCGTGGGGATGTCCGGAACGCGCGTCGCACTGACCGCACTTCTCGAACTCCAGCGTCGCGGTGGTGGTACAGCGGCGGTGGCTTTGTGCGGTGGTGGTGGGCAGGGTGACGCCGCAATCCTGCGCGCCCTCTAATCGGGGACGAGACTCGCCACCAGTTCGTATTTCGCCAGACCCACCTGCTCGTTGTCACCTAAAGCCAGCACGAACGCGCCCGCGAGTGGGTAGCCGTCTCGTAGCACCGACTTCGGTGGCGACGCGGCGAGACTCAACAGCAACTCGTAGACCGAGGGATTATGCGCCACCACGAGCAGTGATCTGGTGACCGGGTCAATCGCCGCCAAATCAATCAAGATGTCCTGGGCCCCGACATCGCGCGCTCCGTTATAAATAAGGTCGCTGTAATGATGTTCGAGCACGAATGTCGTTCCTGCAAAGGAACGCTCGAAGGTCTCTCTCGTTCGAGCGGCGCTACTGACGAGCGCGGTCGTCGGTCCGTAACGCCCGAGTGCGTCTGGGTCCTGCGCCCAGGCCCGTAATTGCTCACATTGTCGTCGACCACGACCATTCAGGGCCCGTGAGAAATCTGATTCTCCAGCTCCCGCCGGGCTCGCCTTCGCGTGTCGAACAATCGTCAAGTAGCGCATTGGTCCAGTTTGTCAAATGATTCAACATGCGCAGTAGTGGTGCGTCGTTTAGCGTGGCGTCGTGCACGCGTCGCTCACGTACTTCCAAGCAATCGTGATGGGGCTCATCCAGGGCATCACCGAACTTTTTCCCGTCTCGAGCCTCGGACACGGCGTGCTCGTACCCGCCCTGCTCGGATGGCACAACCTCGTGAACAGCCAGAGTGCGTCACAGTCGTTCTTCCTCGTGTTCCTCGTGGGACTACACGTAGGCACCGCGGTCGGTTTGTTCGCCTACTACCGCGCCACCTGGTTCGCACTATTTCGTGCATTCTTCCGTCAACTCGCCAAGGTGCCTGAACACGGCGTGAGTTCTCTGTGGCGACTCAACAGCCCCAACACTGATGCCACGTACCGCCTCCTCTTCGTACTCGCGGTCGGAAGTATTCCGGTTGGCCTTGCGGGACTCTTCTTGGAGCACACGCTGCGGGTCCTCTTCGCCAAGCCCCTCGCCGCGGCGGTGTTTCTTTCCATCAACGGCGTGATCTTGCTGCTCGGCGAGGGACTACGTCGAACCAAGGGACGTCACGTGCGCTACACGCGTCTTTCGGCGGTTGGACCGTCGCGTGCCTTAGTGATTGGTTCCTCACAGATTCTTGCCCTGCTTGCGGGGATCTCTCGAAGCGGTGTGACGATGGTGGCGGGACTGTTGAACGGGCTCGACCACGAAGATTCCGCTAATTTTGCATTTTTACTGGCGACGCCCGTCATTCTCGTCGCGGGGCTCTACAAACTTCCCTCGTTGATGGGAACACTCGGTAATGGCGTTCGCGCCCAGACATTGGTCGGCGCCCTGTGCGCGATGCTCGCCGCCTACGTCGCCGTTCGTTTTCTCACTCGCTGGTTCACGACGAGGACCCTCATTCCCTTTGGGGTCTACAGTCTCGTCGCGGGACTTGCTTGCGTCGTACGCTTCGCCTAATCGGCGAGGATTCGGCGTCCGTCAATCGCGCGCCCGAGGGTCAGATCATCGGCGAACTCAAGGTCGCCACCTACCGGTAACCCGCTCGCGGGCTGAGAGACCACCAGCCCAGGGACCTGCAGTAATCGACTGAGGTACATCGCGGTCGCATCCCCCTCGACATTGGAATTGAAACAGAGGATGACCTCCTTCACGGGACCGCGCAGACGAAGGATCAGTTCTTGGATTCGAAGTCGATCCGGCGTGATGCCCTCGAGTGGGTTGAGCACACCGTGGAGCACGTGATACGTACCGTGAAAAGCCCCCGAGCGCTCGACGGCGAGCACGTCCGGGGGATTCTCCACCACACAAATCGTCGTCTGGTCCCTACGGTCGTCCGCACAGATCGGACAGAGCCCGCCGGTCTCTGCGATATTGCAACAACGTTCGCAAAATGACAATTTGGACTTCATGTCCTCGAGTGACTGGGCCAATCGCGACACGTCTTCGTTGGGTTGTCGCATGAGCCAAAAGGCAATACGTTGTGCTGATTTTGGTCCGACCCCGGGAAAACGCCCCAACTCATCGACGACCGCCTGCAGCGGGGGTGGGTAGCTCACGTGATCTCCTCAGCCCCGGGGAACATCTCGGTAATCAAGTGATCGGCAGCGGATTGAACGACCACGACGCTTTCGTCCGCGCCATAGGCGTCTTCGGCGACTGGGGCTGGTGGCGGCGTTGGACGAGGCGTCGAACGAGGCGCACTCGCAACGGCCACGACGAGCGAAGGATCAACGATCCATTCGACGCCGAGTGGAACCTTGAACTCGTGTTCCAGGGCGCTACGCAGTCCCTGGGTGATCATCTCAGTATTGAGACGCATCTCCTCACTTGGTAGGGCGATCATGAGTGAACCGCGCTCCAGGGCGCGGACCTCGGCGGATTTCAATATCAGCTGGGCCGCTCTTGAGGTACGCGGCACGACTCGCTGGGCGAATCTCTCGCGAACGTCGTCGAATTCGAGCGCGAGTCCGTTCACAACGTCATGTGATTGCTGAGCGGGCGGCGCGGCAGTGCTCGTTGTCGTCGATTCGGACGCGGGAGGTACAGCGTCACTCGCACCAATGGGACGCAATGCTGGTGCGACACTTGGCTCGCTCACTACGACGCGCGGTGCTGCGCGCTCAAGTTTCGTCACACGTTCACCTAATGCCTCAAGTGATGCATCAAGTTCGGGCTTGACGAGGCGAACGAGCGCGACCTCAAGCACGACAATTTTCTCGGGCGCACTCTTCATTTCTCTCATCGAACGCCCAAAGGTCTCAAGAATGCGTACGGTTCTCGCAAGTCCAAGCTGCTCACCCCAGGAGCTGAGGCGGCTCCGGTCAGCGTCGACTGCATCTGCAACCTCGGGCGCCACTTGGAGCAAGAACACCTGACGAACCTCGCCCGCGAAGTGTTCCGCTAACTGCTCGGGGTCCCAGCCCGACTGAGACAGCACGGCTAAGGATTTCAACGCGCCCACCGCGTCATAGTCAACGAGGGCTCGAAACAATGCGTCAAACTGCGGCTGCGTCTCGTCCGGTGAGCCCGTCGCAACCAACTGATCCAACGCGCTTAAGGCGTCTCGAGCCGATCCTCGGCCAAGTCGTACGGCAGCGTCAATGGTCGCGTCGTCGGCATCAATGCCGGCCGCCATTTGTACGTCGTGGAGCAAGGAACTAAGGGTGTCGCCGGCGATGAGGCGAAATTCGAGATGTTGCGAGCGCGAGCGAATCGTGGGCAACACTTTGTGCGGGTCCGTCGTTGCGAGCACGAACACCACGTGCTGGGGTGGTTCCTCCAATGTCTTCAAAAGAGCGGCCGAGGCGGCCTTCGATAGTTGGTGAACCTCGTCGAAAATGTAGACCTTCCAGCGACCCGGCGTGCCGTGCCACGCACCGGCGGTGATGTCGCGGATGTCGTCGACCCCATTGTTCGATGCCGCGTCGAGTTCGATGACGTCCAGTGACGAACCCTTCGCGATCGCGAGACAACTTGCACAGACGCAGCACGCGTCACCATCTTGCGGATTTTCGCAATTGAGTGCCTTGGCGAGGACGCGAGCGGCGGTCGTCTTTCCTGTGCCTCGAGGTCCCGAAAAAAGATACGCGTGCGAAACCCGGTCATTCTTGACCGCACCCTGAAGCGCTCGCACGACGTGGTCTTGCCCACGAATTTCGGCGAATCGCGAGGGACGAAAACGTCTATACAGCGAGGTGACTCCGTCGAGTGAACTTAAATTCGGAGACGCGTCAACCATGAAGTCATGCTAACGGGGGGCCGTAAGGCGCCGAGGTCCAAAGCAGTGGCCAGGCGATCCGTGGCACCCAACACAATCCGCTGAGAGCTGCTGGCTTCCACCCCTGACTCGATTCACGAACGGTCGTCGCACGGGACCCGACCACCGCTTTGAACCTCGGCCTAAAAAGGCTACTGGACGGGCGTCAGGTGCGACTCAGGTAGCCTTGCAAGCCGGTATTCATTTTGATGATTCCAACTTTTGGAGGAGTGCGAGAGCGGCCG
>PLRK01000089.1 GCA_003163875.1 Acidimicrobiaceae bacterium
GAGTCCGAACTCTTCCAGCAGCGCCTTGAAAAGACGATGCACGAAGCGTTCAACCACATCTGGTCGCGCCAAAAGGAACTAAAAGTAACGCTACGAGAAACGGCGATTGCCGTGGGCGTCGAGCGAATTGCCGAAGCGACCGAGATCCGAGGACTGTTTCCTTAGGCAGCGATCTCATTCTCGAGACCGTGCGTCGCCACGCCTAATTACGCCGAGGGGACCATCGAAAGCGACGAAGCGCGATGAGCCCACAACCTACGCCCCAGAGAGCGATGATGCCCAAGTCGCCCCACGCCCACGCCGAGACTCCGGGTTGTAACTGGAACGGCGCCGCCATTGCTTGGAGCAAGTGGTAGACGGGAAAGAACTTGGAGAACGTGGCGAGACCAGACGTTGGCGATATGGGAAACCAGAGGCCCGAGAGAAAGAGCAGCAAGAAGAACGCGATGCTCGTCACCGGTCCCGCCGTCTCCTGATTGGGGATCACCGAGCTGATCGCGACACCCATCGCCGTAAAACACGCGATCCCCACGACGAGGACGAGCCCGAGCGCCAGCCAGTTCGTCGGGAACTGGACGCCGTAGCCGAGGCGACCGATGATCAAGATAACGGCGACTTGCGAGACCGCAACGATCGCCGTACTGATGTAGATCGCCGCTAGCAATGCCCACGTCGGCAGCGGACTCAGGCGAAGGCGCTTCAACAAGCCGGTTTCTCGGCGGGTCACGAGATTGATAGCGAGCATGGTGAAACACGCCGACATCACCCCGTACGCGGCGAATCCGGGTACGTAGAACTGGTCGTTCGTGATGTTGTGCAGCGAACTGATGGTCTGGCTCCCGTTGGTGGCACCGAGCAACACCAAGAAGAGCACCGAAAAACCAATGGTGAAGATCGCGCCGGTGCGATTCACCCAAAACGCCATCTGCTCATATTTGACTTGATGCAGTACCAGACGAAGATCCTTCTTGACGCTCTTCGGGTCAGATTCTCTGGTGTCGACCGTGCTCATGCCACGACCACTTCGGCGCGTTGTTCCGCGTCGTGCGTGAGTTTCAAATAGACATCCTCGAGTGTTTGGCGCATCACGCTCAGTCCCGCGATCGAGTGGTGTGTCGCCATTGACCAGTTCGTCAATCGAGCGAGGACCTCGATCTCACAGTCGGTGTCGACTTCGACCTTTCCGCCCGCGCACCGCGAAGGAGTCACTGGTAAGTCGGCGAGCGCGACACCGTCGGGCAGCATGAAAGAGATCACGACTTTTCCAAATTCTCGTCCCCCGAGCGACCACGGAGTGCCCGACGCGGCGATTTGTCCCTTCGCCAAGACGACGACGTGTTGAGCGAGGGCTTCAACCTCGTCCATGTAGTGACTGGACAACACGACGGTTGTCCCCTGCTCGGAGAGCGTTCGAATCAAATCCCACGTCATGCGCCGAGCCGCCGGATCAAGACCCGTCGTAGGTTCGTCGAGAAAGAGGAGCCTCGGATTTCCAATGATGCCGAGTCCGATGTCCAGGCGTCGCTGTTGGCCGCCCGAAAGTTTCTTCACTTTCACTTGGGCCTTATCGCACAGCCCAACCAGTTCAATGACCTCATCAACGCGACGAGGTGCGGGGTAGAACCCAGCGTTACGCTCGAGCACTTGTCGCACGCTGAAGAATGACTCGACCGCCATCTCTTGTAATACGACTCCAATACGAGTGCGAAGCCAACGCTGGTTGTGTCGCTCGCCAGGGTCGACGCCAAGCACGCGCACATCGCCGCCGTCGCGCTTATTGAATCCCTCGAGGATCTCAATGGTGGTCGTCTTGCCGGCGCCATTAGGACCCAGCAACGCAAACACGTCGCCACGCCCAACTTCAAAGGAGACGTCGCTCACGGCGTGCACACCCCCATACGATTTAAAGAGCGAATTCACGCCTATAGCGGGCACCACACGCCTCTTGCTTCCACGGCGCACCGGGATTAGAACGCACCTGTAGTGCGATTCTACGCGGGCATAGAAATGACCAAGCGAGCGACCTGGGGTCGGACGTCCGCACCGCGCACGCGAGAGCCAGTCGTTGCAATCAACCGAGAAAGATTATTGAACTTTTATTCACAAGCGTCACACGCTCGTGCGCACGACTCCCGCAACTACGGTCGACACCACCTCTATATCTTTGATCGTCATCGGATCAACGCGCAATGGATTTTCCGCCAACACCGTGAAGTCAGCCCATTTGCCAACTTCGATCGAGCCCAGCTGGTCATCTCGCTTTAGCAGGAACGCCGATCCGAGCGTCACCGCGCGCAACGCCTCAAGCGGCGTGAGTCGTTCGGAAGCACCTAGCTGGTACCCGCTCCTCGTGACCCTGTTGACGGCGCACCACATCGTGAACAATGGACTGACTGGCGTCACCGGGTGATCTGAGTGCAGTGAGAACGCGACACCTTCTTCCACAGCGCTGCGCGCGGGGTCCATGCGACGCGCCTTGTCGGGGCCCATGGTCGTGGTGCGGTGGATGTCACCCCAGTAATAGATATGGTTCGAGAAGAAATTCGCCCCGACACCCAAGGCGGCCATTTTTTGCACCATGGCCTTCGTCGCCATTTGACAATGTTCGAGTCGGTGACGGTGATCAAAACGGGGTACGCGTTGCAACACTCGCTCTAGAGCTCGCAGCACCGTCGCGATGGCGTCGTCACCGTTGGTGTGAATCGCGAGTTGAAAGCCCGCCTCGTGATAGGGAAGGACCTTTTCAAAAAGGTCGTCTTCGCTGAAGATCAGAACACCGTGGTCATCGCCACCGCAGTAGCCAGGCCAGAGCAACTTTCCCGTGAAGCCCTGGATTGAACCGTCGGCAATCCATTTCAATGGTCCCATGGCGAAACGATCGCTTCCCTTTGAACGCAACGTCGACAAATGGGCAAGCAGCGATTCGGGTTCGAAGTGCTTCGCCATCTCCTCGACGTGGGGCGAGTAAAAGACGCGCACCGGAAAGTCCTCGCTGTTGGCCACCCGCGCGTACACTTCGAAGGCGTCGCCCGCGGCGAAGAGTGCGAGGTCGCTGCCTGACGTGACTCCGGCTTGACGAAGTAGTTCCGCTCCATTGCGCGCTGATCGTTCTGCGTCACTCGCGAAGATGCTCGCATCACCCAGTACGAGAAGGACCGCCGTCTCGTGGAACTCTCCCGTTGGCACTCCACTCGCATCCTTCATCACGCCCTTGTCGGTGCTCGACTCATCGATGCCGCAGCGTTGCATCTGCGCCGAGTTCGCGTACGCGAGATGAAAACTCGCATTCACGACGAGCACACCTTGGTGGTCGCTGACTTGATCGAGGTCGTCGCGGCGCAGCGAACGCCCGTCGTGGAAGACCGGATCGAATCCGTAACCCACGACCGTGCCAGTCACGTCGTTGGCTCGTTCACGAAGACGCTCAATGACGTCACCAAGTGAGCGACAGCCTTTCGACACACTGCCATCGGGTCGACGCCGATCGTCGTAGCCCGTCCACACCAAGTGGCCCAGCGAGCCATCCAAGGTGAGGTGCCCGTGAGCCTCGATGAATCCGGGCACCATCACACGGTCAATGAACTGATCGTTAGTGCTAAATGTCTGGTCACGTAAGCCGTCCGAGACCTCCTCATAGGTACCGACGTGTAAGACGCGTCCGTCGTTCACGGCGACCGCCGTCGCGATGGGACAACTGGCGTCCAGGGTGATAATTTCGCGGGCTCGGTAGACCACAACGGGCATTTGCATCCTTCGAAAAAGTTAAGCAAAAATCGAATTAAATTTGTCCGGTTCTTTGAGTACTAGACGGTGAATACTAGTGAAATGGTAAAAGTAGCTTCTGAGGAACGTTCCCAATTAAAGAGACCCTCACAAGCTCGGTCCATCGCCACGTTCGCGAGCATTTTGCAAGCTTCGACCGACATCATCGTCGAACGCGGCGTTCAGGGACTCAACACGAACGTCGTCGCCGAACGCGCCGGCGTCAACATCGGTACCGTGTATCACTACTTCCCCGACAAGACTGCGATCCTCGTCGAACTCTTTCGACTCGACGAAGAGCGGCGCACCGCTCCCCTCGTTTTAAAACTCAACGAGATTGCCGACGCGCAAGATCTCGACAATTGGGCCGACGAAATGTTCGCGTTGGCTCTTGAACTAAGAATGGAAAGTCCTGCGACAACGTATCTGCGACGAGCCTTCCGCGCGGTACCTGAACTGGTGGCGATGGACCGAAAAGAAGCGGAGCATTATCTTGAGATGCTGTCCAATCTCCTACGAGTGCGCTTCGTGGGAATATCGAAGGAGCGAGCACGGGCGGCGACGCGTCTGTTAGTCGAGGTGACGTCGACGATTCTTGACAACAGTCTAGAGATTGGTGAGCACGCACATCTTTTTCTCGGCGAAGGCCTTACGGCACTCAAGGCATACCTGCACACGTTGGAGCGCACGTAACACCGCAGTGCCCCGAAGTCTCGCAAAGGTCCTTGCGTCAAGCGAGGGAGAGAAAGCCCGACGTGATGCAGAGCCCGAACGCGCCGATCGTGAGAAAGCCCACGACGAGAACGCCAATCACGATACGCGTGCCTTTCCCTCGATGCGAAGCGCTTGGAATGGGCATGTACCAGTCGGGCAAGAGTCCTCGTTGCAAAGCGAGCGCCGAATACCAGGGCACCGCATTGGGGTCGAGGGGGGCATTCGGGTCCGCTGAAAGGGCGAGCGCGGTGAGTTCTTCGTCGCTCATTGGTTCACGTACGATGACGGGCGACTGATCGGACTGGTCCATGTGACTCCTTGCATTCAGTACGGCGTCTTGGGACAACCCTACCGGCGCACGTGGTGCATTGCGCGCGACACCCATCTTGCCCGACTTCCACTATCTTTGCGCCATGACCCACGGGCTTGGTAACCTCGATCCCGCCTTACGCCACGCCTGGCATCCGCTGTGTCGCAGTGACGAAGTGACGAGCCGCCCGAATGCGTTCAGGCTGTTGGGCGAAAGTTATGTCGCGTTTCGAGAGTCTCGCGGAGATCTGCGCGTCTATAGGAATCAATGTCCGCACCGACGTGCACCGCTGTCACTTGGCACCTGCGAGTCGGATCACCTTCGCTGCGTCTATCACGGATGGCTTTTCGACTCGGAAGGCATTTGTGTGGAAATTCCTGCACTGGGCGAGCACGCCACCATTCCTTCTCGCGCGAAGCTCTCGGCACCGGCGGGAACATTCGAA
Organism: Acidimicrobiaceae bacterium; assembly: GCA_003163875.1. Taxonomy (GTDB): domain Bacteria; phylum Actinomycetota; class Acidimicrobiia; order Acidimicrobiales; family RAAP-2; genus RAAP-2. The sequence continues at coordinate 5,232 of PLRK01000089.1, forward strand.
TCCCATGGCATGGTGTTCATCGCTCCGCTTGAACCCAAAACTCCCCGTCCCTCCATCAGTGTTGCCCACGACGTGAGTTTTCAGCGCGGTGATCTACCCGTCATCGAGACGCGAGCCAGCGCCGGATTGCTCGCCGACAATTTCCTCGACATGGCACATTTTCCTTTCATCCACGCGGGCACCTTCGGCGCCGGTGAAGCACGAGAGGTGCCTCTCTACAACGTGACTCGAGATGGATTGCGTTTTGAAGCCGCGTACGAACACGAATTCGCCAACCGAGAGGATAGGGGCGTCGAACAAGGTGTTCGACCCTTACTTCAACGCCGTCGTCTCACGTATCGCTACACCGCACCCTTTCACCTGGAGCTCGCTATAGAGTTCCTCGATGCGGGTGGCGTCAACGTCATCGGATTCTTCCTCACGCCAATCGACGACGACCACGTTCGCATCTACTCGAGTCTCTGGCGAAACGATTTGGACGGATCGGTCGAGCGCATGGAGGATGCCATTGCTTTCGAAGTCGCAGTCGTCAATGAGGACCTCTTCCTCCAGTCGCGCTACGAAGACCTTTCACTACCACTTGACATCACGAGCGAACTGCACACGCGCGCCGACAAAACCACCGTCGAGCTTCGTCGCATCCTGTCCGAATTCGTCGCCTCAATTTAGGACCTCGACACGCCGTCAAGGATCAATGTGTAGACCGCGCTGGTTCGACTTCTCCACGAGTGGTTGTTGGGCAGCGTCACGCCAGTCAACGCGAGGGCAATTGAAGAGGCCGTAGGCTGCTTCAATCATCGTGTCGTAATTGACTCGCCATCCAACGAAGTCCTTCCACGCCAAATCCCTATCGGCGACGAGGGGCACGCCACTTCGAACAAGTCGATCGCAGACGATGTCGAACTCCTCACGCGAGATCGAGATCTTGTTCTTCCAACTCACCTCGCGCGAATAAGGAACCTGGAAGTAGTCCGACACCCGGCGCAGATTGATCCAGCCTGCCCTGATACAAAGACCCGCAGTTGGTGACACGTCGAGGTCCACGGTGGACTGAAAGAGGGCTGCGGCGTCGAGCACCGAGGCGGCGGAACCAATCCAGGTTTGGTCGGGTGTCGGAGATCGATAGAAGTTGAGGATGACGAGGGTCGAATGTGTTTCACCAACGTCGATGAACCACTGCTCCCACTCGCGCCACAGTTCATCGAGAAGTTGGAAATCACTCACACTCTTGGCGATCTCGAGGATGCCCCAGGGCGTGGCGGGAATGCCCGCGCGCACGGTCAATCGTGAGACCGACGTCTCTCGACGTTGGAATGCGGCGTACAGCGTTGGGATGAAGGAAATGAGTAATGCAAGCAACGTGAGCCCAACGCCCGCCTCGGCGTAGCTGAGTACGATCTGCCATCCCCCGTGGCCCGCCGTGGTGCCGAGGGTGAAGATCGATGATCCCGAGACCTTGAACGCCGCACGATAACTCGGCACGCCGGCGGCGATGAATTCGAACGCGAAGGCCACCAGCGTCAGCGCCAACCAGGTTGCCTGGTACGTAAGTAGGACGACCGAAGGGAAGAGCGAAAGGACCTGGTCGCGTCGTGCGTAGGAGCGCTTAGGCATCGAAAACATTCGAAATACGTACGAGACGGCGCGCGCGAGGTACTGGCTGAGACGCACTCGTGCGGCGCGTGGCAACAGGAAGGTACGAATGGCCGCGTCCAGGACGAGTACCAGGACCACGACACCGAAAACGCCAAAGAGGATCCGGACCCACGTAGCCATCGCTTATCGCTCCGCCCAGACTTCGGTGCAATGGTCGTGGCGCATAGTCGCCGATTCTAACGACATCGGTGCGTAAATCTTAATTTCGTCGTACCCAATTCCCCACCCAGCTCGCGCGACGCTTTGACGTATGCCAACCTTGTGTCGTGAGCGAGCGCGCACCCACCGTCGAGGAACTCCAGGAGCTCGTGGTGCTATTGCGCGAGGAGAACGCTCGCCTCAAAGAGGAGATCCGACGCATCCGTCGCGACTCGCACGAGATCCCTCCTCATTACCAGTGAATCAGCCACGAGTTGCCCTGACGAGTCGAGTCACGCCACGAAGCTCGCGTTAAGGTAAAGGCGCCATGAGTGAGTTGATGCCCGCCGCGTTCTTCGGTCATGGTAATCCAATGAACGCTCTCGAACACAATCGCTATACGGATTCGTGGTCGAACTTCGGGGCAATGACGACCACGCCAAAGGCCGTACTCGTGATTTCAGCTCATTGGTTCGTGAACATAACGGCCATCACCGCCATGCGCGCGCCTCGGACGATTCACGATTTCTACGGATTCCCAAAGGAACTCTTTGCCGTCTCGTACCCGGCGCCCGGCGACCCCGACATCGCCCAGCGCGTCGTCGACCTCGTTCAACCAACCTACGTAGGACTCGACGAGGACAGTTGGGGTATCGACCACGGCACGTGGTCCGTGCTCGTCCATATGTTCCCAAAAGCTGACGTACCAGTGTTGCAGTTGTCCATCAATTCCGAATTGCCCTTCGACTACCACTTCGGGCTGGGCCTCAAGTTGCACGAACTGCGCCGCGAAGGCGTCCTCATCCTAGGAAGTGGCAACATCGTGCACAATTTGCGCCTCATCGATTGGACCATGCAGGGTCAGGGGACGGACTGGGCGCATCGTTTTGATGACGACGTGCGCGAGATCATGACGGCCGATCCCTCCGCGCTCGGCAAGGTCGCCGGTCATCACGACTACAACTTGGCGGTACCGACACCCGACCACTTCTTGCCTCTCGCCTATCTCGCGGGTCTCGCCGCTGCGGCGGGGTCGCCAATGACGACGGCGATCGACGGCTACGAAATGGGATCTCTGTCCATGACGTCCTACGAATTGCCAACTTCGTAATCACTCTTTTCGCAATTGCCTTTGAGCGCGGCGCACCGAGAGGGCCAGCGCGAGCACACACAACACCGGCAATGCAACGAGCGCCAACACGTTGATCCGCCAAACCACGCGGCACAACGCGATGATACCCACGATCGCAAGGGCCGCGACAAACAACTCGGGCGTGTCACCAACGAGAAAATCCCACCAGAAAATCGCAAAGCCTTTTGCCACGCGAAAGGGTAGTGACCTTCGAAGTCTCATCATCGGCTGCTCGAGGCGGCGAGCGCCTCCTCACCGCGTCGCAACGACGCGACAAGAAACCACGTAGCGAAAAGGTAAATGCCGACGAGGATGAGGAGCCACACGTCACCACCGGGCCAACGAACGTGCAGACCTTCGCCCGTCCAGTAGGTTCCATAACTCATTAGCATGATCCCGACACTCATCTTCAATGCGTTCTCGGGAACTCGATTGAGTTGTTTCGCGACGACAACACCGAGCGCGGTGACGAGCAGCACGGCGGCTCCGGCCGCGAGGGCGGCAAGTCCAATACGGTGCGCGGACGATCCCAACGTGATCACGATGATCACCACCTCGAGCCCCTCGAGAAACACGCCCTTAAACGAAACGACGAATCCAATACGATCGAGACGTCGTCGTGGTTCGGACGAAGCAAGTTCGGCGACCGTGGCTCGGTAAATCTCGTCCTCGTCGTGCTTCGCCTTCAAATTGCTCGAGCGAAGGATGGATTTTCGCAACCACTGCATTCCAAAGATCAAGAGCACGAATCCAATCACCAGATGCAACGTCGACAGAGGCACGCGCACCAGCGCGGGCCCGACGAGCGCGACCAAGACGACGAGGGCACCGAGCGCCGAGGCGACACCATAGAGGCTCGTACGCCAACCGCGAGTATGACCAACAGCGAGCACGATGGTGAGCGCTTCGACCATTTCAACGCCTGACGCCAAGAAGACGGCGAGCACCAGAACGAACGTGCCCGACGAAACGCTCACCGCCATCATGACGGCCCGCCCGTAACGTCGCACGCGCCACTACCCTTGTCGGCGTTGCCGCGGTCCATTACGAGAATTTACTTGTCGCGGCGACGTAGTTCGTCTTCGACGGCTGCGGGATCGAGTCCGCGACTGCGTAGGAGTAGCAATACGTGGAACCAGAGATCCGCTGCTTCGCTCACGACCCGCTCGTCGGTTTCGCTCAACGATGCGACCGCGAGTTCGACCGCCTCTTCGCCCACCTTTCGAGCGATGAACGGCGTCCCTTCACGAAGACTGCGCGCGACGTAGGAGTCGTGAGTCGACGCCTCTTCGCGTTGGAGGATCCTTCGCCACAACCATGGTGTGAAGCACGACGTTGAGCCGTCGTGACACACCGGACCATCGGGGTGCACCTTCACGAGTACGGCGTCCTCGTCACAATCGAGGATGATTTCGGAGACGTGCAATGAGTTTCCCGAAGTCTCACCCTTTACCCATAGTTTCTGACGCGAGCGTGAGTAGAACGTCGCGAGCCCGCTCGAGCGAGTGAGCGCGAGTGCCTCGTCGTCCATCCAACCCATCATCAGGACGCGGCCCGTCGCGTCATCTTGGACAATCGCCGCTCGAAGGTCGTCGGTCATCATCGCTCCTTGAAAGGTCGTAGTTGAATGCCCAGTGCTTCGATCTCCCTGCGAAGTCCTGGTAGTCCCGAGGGGTTCTCGTGGACGATTGACGCTATTAACGCGGCATCAGTGACGCGCAACGCTTCGGCGACGTGGGCTGCGGATCCGGCACCCCCCGAGGCAATGACCGGAATGCTGACCACACCACGCACGGCTCGCGTCAGGGCCAAGTCGAAGCCCGTGCGCTTACCGTCTTGGGCAATTGAGGTCAGAAGAATCTCGCCCGCTCCGCGTTCGCATGCCTCCTTCGCCCACTGCAGCGTCGCCACCTTGGTCGCGACGCGCCCGCCGTGCGTGTGTACCACGCCTTCACCGGCATCAATCGCTACCACCACGGCTTGGCTCCCGTAACGATCGGCGATGGCACCAATCAATGACGGTGTAGCGAGCGCGGCCGAGTTGAGCGACACGCGATCTGCTCCGGACTCGATGATGCGCGACGCGTCCTCAACGCTGCGCACACCTCCCCCTACCGTGAATGGAATCTCGAGCACGTCAGCCACCTGGTTCACGACCGAGGTCATCGTTCGAGTGTCATCAGGCGTTGCCGCGATGTCGAGGAACACCAATTCGTCAGCTCCGCCGGCGCTGTAGTGCGCCGCGAGCTCGACCGGATCACCGACGTCGCGAAGCCCGACGAAACTTACGCCTTTGACGACACGACCATTCGCGACGTCGAGGCAGGGAATTAGGCGAGCGAGAGGCATCGCTCAAGAAACTTCAGTCCGGCGTCGCCGCTCTTCTCCGGGTGGAACTGGACGCCAAGGAATGAACCCGATTCAATTGCGACCGTCAAACCGTCTGACGTCGCGACTGACAATGGTGACACGCCCACGTAACTATGTGCGAAGTAGAAGGCCTCGCCCCAAGGTTCGACCAACGCCCAGCCGAGACGCGGAACGCGATCGGCGTGCAGACGAACGACGCTGCCCTCGAGTAATCCGAGGCATGCGACACCACCGTCTTCTTCACTCGTTTCGAGCGCCAACTGCATTCCAAGGCAAATGCCGAGGATCGCGCCGCCGTCTTGAAAGCGTCGGTGCAACGCCTGGTCCGCACCGGTCGCCACCAAGTGCTCCATTGCACTACGCGCCGATCCAACGCCCGGAAGCACGACGAAAGGAGCGCCGGCAATGGCGTCGGGTTCGGAGGTCACCTCGCTCGTCAATCCCAGGTGCGTCATCGCTGCGCGCACCGAGCGCGTGTTGCCCGCGCCATAATCAACAACGACGACGTCGCTCACAGCGAACCCTTGGTCGAACGAATGAGGCTCCCGTCACGCGTCAGGGCCTGGGCGAGAGCCCGTCCGACCGCCTTGAATGATGCTTCGGCGACGTGATGATCATTGTTGCCAGTCGCGGTGACGTGCAGCGTGATTCGTGCGGTTTGGGCGAGCGATTCAAACGCGTGCGCCGCCATCCCTGGATCGGGCGAAATTGAAATGTTCGCGGTCGCACGCCCCGATAAGTCCACGACCGCGTGCGCAAGCGCCTCATCCATTGGCACGCGTGCCTCACCGTAACGTGTGAGACCCCTGCGGTCACCGAGTGCCTCATCGAGTGCCTCACCGAAGGCGCGCATCATGTCTTCGACCGTGTGATGATCTCCAGTTTCCAGATCACCAACTCCTTCGAGGCGAAGATCCATGCCACCGTGGAACGCGAGTTGTTGGAGCATGTGGTCATAGAAACCTTGGCCGGTATTCACAAAAACGCGGCCTTCACCCGGCACGCGCAGACGCACGTTCAACAGAGTCTCGGCGGTGGCGCGTCGAGATCGGTTCGACGGGCTCGGCATTGGTACGCCATTCAACACAGCTCGCATTGCGTCGAGCAGCACGTTATCGTCCAACTCGTCACGTACGCTGATGCGCAATCCCGTCGCGAAGGCCCGAACGACGACCCCGTAGACCATGAGCCGCTCTACGAGATCTTGGGGATCATCCATAGGGATGAAGAGGAAGTTCGCGTACGAGGGCACGGGCTCGAGGCCTAGTGTGCTGAGTTCTTTCGAAAGTCGCTCGCGCTCCTCGATCTGAGCGGTGACGTCGACGGGGGTCGAAAGCGCCGCGAGTGCCAGGGCCGCGGAAAGGGACGACACGGACAACGGGGCTTGGCGCGAACTGAGAACCGACGTGAGGTCTCGATTGGCAATGGAGTATCCAACTCGCGCACCGGCGAGACCGTAGGCCTTGGAAAACGTGCGCAAGATGATGGCACCTTCGTTGACGCGCTCTAATGCATCAACCCCGGCGTAGTGGGCGTACGCCTCGTCGATCACGAGCTGACCGGGCACATTTGGTATATCGGGAAGTTCGCCAGTCGGATTGTTGGGGCGACATACGAAGACAAGATCGGCCTTTTGCACGTCCTCAATCACGGTCGCTCCCGCCATGAGCGCGGCGTAGCGATACATCGAATACGAGTTCGCCGGCACCGTCGCGATGGTACCGTTCTGCGCGAAGATGCGAGCAATGAGCACGATGAATTCGTCGCTACCGGCACCGATCGCGATCTGATCAAGTTCGACGTCGTGCAATGAAGCAATCGCCCGACGAAGCGTTTCGTAACGCCCACGATCGTATTCATTGACATCCGCCAACGCTCGCGCGAGCGCGGCAGGACGCGCGCTCGCCGGTGGCGTCGCGGGCGTATTGCCGTCGAATCGAATGATCTGGCGCACGTCGAGTCCGACCTTCGCCGCTATTGCATCATTCGACGGGGGCCACTGATACGCGTCGAGCGCTTCGGGTTTTTTCATCGCCGTGCCGTCTTCTTGTGGGCCGGCATGTCCTCGAGTTCCGCGAGTGCCTCAATAGTGGGCGCCAATCGCTCGAGGCCCTCCTTCGTCACGCGCTGCACGGTCACGGTCTTCATGAACGCTTCGAGCCCGAGTCCGCCAGTTGACTTCGACCAACCGCCCGTGGGCAGCACGTGATTACCACCCGTTGCATAGTCTCCCGCGGGCACGGGCGAGTAAGGCCCAACGAAGACAGCCCCCGCATTACGAATCCGATTCGCGAGTGACTCCGCGCGTTCGCCCAACAAGGCCACGTGCTCCGCGGCGTAACTTTCGACTTGTGTAAGCGCCGCTTCGATATCGTCGCCCACTCGAACGATGAACCCACGAGAATCAGGTCCGTGTTCCATTTGTGCTGCGATCTCTTGTTGAATAATCTCCTCGTCGTAGCCAATGTCGGCGACCACGACAATCTCACTCGGCCCCGCCGGAAGGTCAATCGCGACGTCGCGGCTCACCAAGAGTTTGGCCGTGTTGACGGCACCACCGCCCGGTCCGAAGATCTTGTCGACGGGCGCGATTGACTCTGTACCGTACGCCATGGCGGCGATGGCTTGTGCTCCTCCAATGGCCCACACCTCATCGATGCCGAGTAACGCCGCCGCCGCGGCGACGGCGGGTGCACCATTCGGCGGCGTGCAGACGACGATTCGTTCTACACCCGCCACTTGTGCGGGTACGGCACTCATGATGAGCGACGACACGAGACCCTTTGGCACGTAGATGCCCACTGAACGTAGCGGCGTCCAGCGTCGCTCGAGTGTGACGCCAGGCGACACTTCGAGCATTACATCCGCGGGACGCTGCGCCGCGTGCCAGGTTCGCACGGATTGCGCCGCGTCAAGCACCGCGGCGGTAGGGATGTCCCCGTAGGCGACCGCGCGCTCGGGCTTGTCCGCAGTCGTCTTATCGAACAGTTGCGACCACTCGACGAGCGCGGCGTCACCACGCTCTCGAACGTCGTTGACGACGTCTTCAATACTGAAGTCTCGATTCGTCGTGACTGGCTTACTCACGGGACCATCCGTTCAACGGGCAGCGTGAGAATAGAACTCGCGCCACAGGCTTCCAACTTCGGTAACAGGGACCAAATCGCCGCAGCGGGCACGAGCGCGTGCACGGCCACGATCCCGGGCGTCGCCAAGTCCATCACCGTCGGCGAACCGGTCGTCGGCAGGAGCGCGGTCACGTCGGCGAGACGCTCCTTGGCGACATTGCACAACAAGTAGCGATTAGCTCTCGCGTTGATGACCGAACCAAGCACCGTCGTTAACGTACGCCGCCCTTCGAGGTCTTTGGACCCCAACCGGCCTACGAGCACCGCTTCTGACTCGAAGAGGGTACCGATCGATCGCAAGCCATTGGTGCGAAGCGTTGAGCCCGTCGACACGAGATCGATGATGGCGTCAGCGAGCCCTAGGCGCGGCGAGATCTCAACCGAACCAGCTACGCGGACCAGCTCTGCTTTGATCCCTCGCTCGGCGAGCACTTTCGCTGCGATGCGAGGGTGCGACGTCGCAATGCGACGACCTTCCAAGTCTTCGATGCTCGTCGCCGGATCTTCCATGGAGACTGCTGCTTGCAACGAGCAAGTCCCGTACCCCAATCGAAGGAGTACTTCGACGTCGCTGTCACGTTCGTAGACGAGGTCAAGTCCCGTGATACCGCAGTCCACCACGCCATCTTGGACGTACTCCGGCACGTCATCAGCGCGAACGAAGAGCAAATCAATATCGGCGTTACGACAGTGCGCTTGCAGCACTCGCTCCCCCGGTTCCTGGGGCGCGACGCCACTCGCCTCGAGCAGTGACCACGAGGGTTCGCGCAAGCGACCCTTGCTCGGTAGTGCCATGGTAAGACGACTCATTTTCGACCTCGTTTCAGAACTGCTTGGTAGCCACCTTCGCCATAGTGCAGCCAGTGCGCGACGCGAGTGACGGTGGCGGTGGATGCGCCAGTGCGACGAGAGATCTCCTGATAGGGAATCGACTCATCAACCAGTCGGGCCACTTGCAAACGCTGTCCCATCGCGTCGAGCTCATTGGTGGTGCAGAGATCTTTCAAGAACGCTGCCACGATCTCGGGGTCGCGCAGCAGCGCGAAGGCGGCGACGAGCTCGTCAAACCGCTCTGCCGTCTCGGGCATGGAAGCCGCCGGGAGTACCTTGCCACTCGTCATATCACTATGCTATCATGCTACTACGCTGCTATGCAACTGATTCCCGCCATCGACCTGCTCGGCGACTTCGCCGTACGACTGAAACAGGGCGACTACGATCGCGTTTTGTTTCGAAAGCCCATTGAGGATTTCATGGCCCGAATCGTCGCGACCAATCCTCCCCTCATCCATATCGTGGACCTTGAAGGTGCTCGAGATGGCGAACTACGACGCGACGTCGTGAGACGATGCTCGCTCCTCGCCGGGACCATTCCGCTTCAAGTATCGGGAGGTATACGCACACTCGCGAGTGCCCGCGACGCGCTTGACGCCGGGGCGAGTCGCATCATCGTGGGGACTGCTGTGTGGTCGACATCGGAGGCGCTCGGAGAATTCGTTGACGCATTCAACGAACAACTCGTCGTTGCATTTGACGTTCGAGATGGCGAGCTCTCCGTGCGAGGTTGGAAGGCGTCCGCTGGTCTCGGCGTCGACGAGGCACTGCATCGATGCGTGGTCGCGGGCGTCACCCGTCTTCACGTCACCGCCATCCAGCGCGACGGCACCATGCGTGGGCCCGACCTCGGGTTGTATCGCCACGTTTGCGCGAGCGGACTCAAGATCGTCGCCGCGGGCGGGGTGCGCGATGATAACGACGTGGCGGCCCTTGAGAGAGTAGGTTGCGAAGCCGCTGTGATGGGCCTCGGTTACTTGCGACGAATAGGTCTTGAGGTCAATTGACGACGTAGCAAAGGGTTCTGCTCGTGAAAGGGACTTTCTCCTCTACAACATGTCATCGGCGCCACGCGAGAATGAAGGAGAAAAATATCGAGAGGAATTACTTATGAGGCGCAAGACTCTGGACCTAATCCTCAACTGGGTTGGCGTGTTACTCACCGTGATGCTGTTGGTTGCTGGCGTGGGCTTAACGATTGGCTATAGCTTCACGAATTCGCAGGTTCACTCGCAGTTAAGCGAACAGAAGATCTATTTTCCGACCACGGGTCAGCGGGACTATAGCGATCTCGTCAACGCAAAGATGACGTCCTACGCTGGCAAAGAAGTCCTCACCGGCTCGGAGGCGCAGATTTTTGCCAATGACATAATTGGCGTCGACACAAACGCAATCAGCGGCGGCAAGACCTACGCCCAAGTGAGTGCCGCCTCCTTGGCTGACCCTTCCGATACGTCGCTTGCCAACGAAGTCAACTTGATCTTTCGAGGCGACACCTTGCGCGGTCTGCTGCTCAACGCGTACGCATTCGGCTTCCTCGGGGCAGTAGCGTTCTACGCCGCGATTGCGTCCTTCGTGTTGGCCCTCGTGATGTTGGTGCTCACCTTTCTCGGAGTGCGACACTACCGAAAGAGCGACCCCGCGGACGTCATCTAGATTCATTGCACAAAAAGTGCCCGGGCGACCCCTCCCGGGCACTTTTTCGCGCGACCGAGCGGCGCCAAGTTTGACGGCGGCCAAAACGTCGCTAGCCTCACGTTGTGTCGCGCCTCGAAGTGAGCCAAAGTCGCCACACGCTCGTTGGGGCGATGCCGGTTCGCCGAGCCCTACCGCGTCGTGGGCACCGAACCGTCGGCGCTTGGTGCTTCGCCGACCATATGGGTCCCGCGCGGGTAACCAAGGAGCACGGCTTGGACATCGGTCCACATCCTCATACGGGCTTGCAGACCGTGACGTGGTTGGTGAACGGCGAAGCCGTCCACCACGACAGTCTCGGTACCGAGCAACTCATTGCCCCGGGGCAACTCAATCTCATGACCGCCGGTTTTGGCGTGTCACATTCCGAAGAAGCAACAGGACAGTATGAAGGGCAACTCCAAGGGATTCAGTTGTGGATTGCCCAGCCCGACGCCACTCGGCACCTCGAACCAGCTTTCGAACATCATCGCGATCTGCCTCGAATCGAGATTGACGATGCAGACGTCACCGTGCTGGTCGGCGAGTGGTGGAGCGTGCGAAGCGCCGCGCGTCACGACACTGAACTCGTAGGAGCCGAATTGGTGCTTCGCGGTCCGCTGTCGGTCCCGCTTCGACCCACTTTTGAATACTGCGTCATCGTGCTAGAAGGTTCGCTCCTTATTGACGGCGACATCCTTCAACCTGGCCAACTCGGCTATTTAGGCAGCGGCGCCGACGAGATTTTCTTGGACGTACGTGAAGCGACGAAAGCCATGATCTTGGGCGGCGTTCCATTCGAGAGCGACATTCTCATGTGGTGGAACTTCGTCGCTCGAAGTCGCGCCGAGATCGACGAGGCATTTCGTGCGTGGCACGACATGGAGGAACGTTTCGGTACCGTGGCGAGTTCATTGTCGCGAATCGAGACTCCTCCACCCTTCTGGCACAATGAATGACGACGCGCGAAAGGTTCACGTCCATCGATATCTCGTGCTCTAGCTGCTCGTCGTTGGCTTCTTCGTGCGATGACCGAGTCAAATGTAATGATCTTTCGCCCGCAATGTTGAATCTTTTGTAACGTTGAGTGATGACGAGCGATTCTTCTGGGCACGATACGCCCGTCCAAGCGTCGAGAGGATTCACGGTCCCTTCGTCGTTGGATGGTAATCACGAATCAAGCCTTTCCTCGGACCTCGCTGTCCTCGGCGCGCTACTCGACGACACACTTCGACGCCAAATCTCCGAGGAGTTCTTAGAGACCCTCGAAAACGTGCGACGGACATGTGATGAGAACCTCGCGTCGTCCATGGTAGAACTCGAGCAACTGGATCTGACGACCGCAAGCCAGCTTGTGCGAGCTTTTTCTATGTATTTTCACTTGGCGAACGTCGCCGAACAAACGCATCGCGGTCGCCAAGGCCATCGTGAGCGTGAAATGAATCGCGGTCCCCTTGATCGCGTGACCACGCTCATTGACGATGCGCTGCGTGAAGGACGCCTTCAGCATTCCGACGTTGTTGACGCGGTTCAACAGCTCGACGTACGACCTGTCTTTACCGCACACCCCACTGAAGCTGCTCGTCGCTCGGTCCTCATCAAGCTACGTGCCGTGAGCGATCTCTTAGAAGATGGGATTCAAGGTCCGCACTCGATCCAACAACGTCGCCTTCGAAGGGCGGCAGAAGTGATCGACGAATTGTGGTTCACGGACGAACTTCGTTTGGAGAAGCCAGAGGTACTTGATGAGGCGCGCAACGCGCTGCACTTCATTGATGGGCTCATGCGACGTCCGGTGACCGACGTGTTGATGTCGTTGGTGGAATGTCTGAGCCGCCTCAACATTGAACTACCGGTGCGTAGCCGTCCGCTGAGTTTTGGGTCGTGGATTGGGGGCGACCGAGATGGTAATCCGTTCGTAACCCCCGATGTCACGACGTCAGTGGTGGACATGTCACTGGAGCACTCAGTGAGAACCATGTTCGCCTTACTTACGCGACTCATTGACGAAATTTCTCTTTCGGAACGTCACAGTGAGATTTCGAAGGAGCTGCGCGGTTCACTCACCGTTGACTTAGAACGCGTTACGAACCTCGATCCTCGCTACCGACGCCTCAATTACGAGGAGCCGTATCGACTCAAGCTCACGCTCATCCGAGCGAAACTTGAGTCGACGCTGCTTCGAATGCAGCGTCGTAGTCGACACCGTGCCGGTCTCGACTACGCATCGACCAGCGAACTCATCGACGACTTCATGCTGCTCTACGATTCGCTCCTTGAGAACGGGGCCGAGCTGGTCGCTCGTGGATCGCTCGAGCAGGCAATTCGAACCGTCGCGGCGTTTGGACTTACCTTGACCACGCTCGACGTGCGAGAGCACGCACAGGCCCATCATGCAGCACTCGCACCCCTCATCGACCGACTCGGCGATGGACCGATGGCGTATCTCTCGATGTCACGAGCGGAGCGCTTCGAATTTCTGTCGCGTGAATTGACGTCCTCGAGACCCCTTGGTCTCTTCCCCAAGCCCTTAGCGGGCCAGGAACTCAAGACATTTCAAACCTTTGAATCGATCCGAGGTCTGCTCAATCACTTCGGTGATGTGGCGTGCGAGAGCTACATCATTTCCATGACCAAGGGCGCCGACGACGTGCTCGCGGCCGTGATCCTTGCTCGCGAAGCGGGACTTGTCGATCTCACCAGTAATGTCGCTCGAATCGGCTTCGTTCCGCTCTTCGAGACGATTGACGAATTACGTCACGCCGGGGAGATCATGACGCAACTCTTGGCGTTGCCTCAGTACCGAAAATTAGTCACGTTGCGCGGCGACGTCCAAGAAGTGATGCTCGGCTATTCCGATTCCAACAAGGATGCGGGAATCGCCGCGTCGCAGTGGGCGATCCACCACGCCGAACGACAACTGCGCGACGTCGCGCAGCAATTCGGCGTGCGACTGCGTCTTTTTCACGGCCGCGGAGGCAGCGTGGGCCGAGGCGGGGGTCCAACGCACGACGCTGTCCTCGCTCAACCCTTTGGCGTCTTGAACGGTTCGATCAAACTCACCGAGCAGGGCGAGGTGATTTCCGACAAATACCTACTTCCTTCTCTCGCGCGCGAGAACCTCGAGGAGCTCCTGGCGGCGGTCTTGGAGGGCGTCCTCTTTCACTCAAATCCCTGGGTGGACCCTGATCAGCTTCCCGTCTGGGACAGTGCGATGGACGCCGTCGCCGACGCGTCGCTCAGCAAGTACCGCGAACTGATCAAAGACCCTCATTTGCCCATGTATTTCAACCTCTCCACACCAGTCGAAGAATTGGCGAACTTGCATATTGGCTCTAGACCCTCGCGTCGCTCGAGCGCGGACGACGGCATCGAGTCGCTTCGCGCGATTCCTTGGGTCTTTGGTTGGACGCAGTCGCGCCAGATTGTTCCGGGTTGGTTTGGCGTCGGCAGCGGATTGCGCGCAGCGCGCGAAGCGGGATTAGGCGAGACCTTGGTTCGCATGCTCGAACAGTGGGCATTTTTCAAGACCTTCATCTCGAACGTCGAGATGACGCTCGCGAAGACCGACATGGAGATCGCTCACGAATACGTTCGCCGACTCGTTCCCCCGGAATTGCACTATCTCTTTGACGTCATTCGCGAGGAGTACGACCTCACGGTCAAGGAGATCTTGTCGGTATCGTCGTCTTCGACATTGCTCGAATCACAACCGCTCCTCGCCGAGACACTACGGACACGTGACCAGTACTTACGACCACTGCAACTCACGCAAATCCAGTTACTGACCCAGGTGCGCTCTATCCGTGCTGAGGGCAGTGACGTCGATGAGCTCATGCAGCGTGCGCTGTTGTTGACAATCAATGGCATCGCAACGGGTCTGCGCAATACTGGCTGAGTCGCGGCCCACTTACGACAATGGTGGTGCAAAGGTGGCCGGATTGATACCAACGCCGCCTCGGGCATCGCTTTCGTAGCCGGCCATCGCGAGCGAAAGCACGTCGTACGCTTCGCGCGCACTCCAGCGCAGTGGACCATCGCCGGTGCGAAGGAAGCGTAACCAGTGTCGCCCCGAATCGCGAAAACTGCTGGCCCAGTCATCGTCGAGCGCGTGATACGAGCGCATCGTGCCGTCCAGGTAGACCTCGAAACTTGGCTGCTGAATCCCTCGTCCAGTGCAGCGATTCACGCGTGCGAAACCGCGCTGTCCAGTCACCTCCCAACGTTCATCGTTGGTGTAATAGTCAGAGCGCAAGTACATGTCAACGGCGAGCGTGATGTCCCAGACGCCGCGAACGCCGTTCTCGTGTTCCCACACAATGGTCGACGGAGCATCGAGCGCGAGGCCCGGTATCACTTCGGTGGAACCAAGCCAAGCACGCACTTCCTTGACCGGACCGAAGAGCCACAGAGCCGTGGAGAGTTTGTGCCAACCATCGTCAAAGTAGAGGATGCCGCGACCGCGCTGCGCTTCGTCGAATTGCCATTGGTACGTGTCACCTGGCACGTCCCAGCCGCCACGGCCGCTCGCAACCATCTTGAGGTGGTAACCACTGATCGCGCCGAGCTCGCCAGCATCAATCACGTCCTTCAAGCGGAGGAGTGGCTCATAGAATAGATAATTTTCCATCACTCGTAGCTGGCACCCGTGCGAGGCTGCGCTCGCCGTCATTCGCGCGGCGCTCGCCAAATCGTTCGTCACGGGCTTTTGTAAGTTGACGTGCCATCCGCTCTCCAGGCACGAAAGGACGATTTCTTCGTGCAGCGCGATTGGTACCAGCACTTCGACTGCGTCGACGTCGAGACCGCTACTCGCCAATTCCTCGACAGACGAGAAGACCTTTGCCATTGGCCAATCCAATGCCCGTTGGCGTCGGCGTTCTTCGCTGGGATCGACGAGTGCCACCACCTCGGCGTCGCCGTTGCCGTCGTACGCGAGACGATTGAGATCGTAAATTCGCCCTAGTCCGACGAAAGCAACCCGCACCGGTCGGTCGATGGGCACAAAGCCCTCGCTCGCAGGGTTTTGGCTCATGTCAAATCGTACCGGTGATGGCCATGTTCAACATCGTCGCGTCAGTTCATATCGGCGTGACGCGAACGCCACTGCGCATAGAGGCCCCGTCCTTGCAAGAGATGCTGATCGACGTTCTCCTCGTGCACTTGGGCCACGAGTGACGACGAGGACAGCCCCAGCGCGCCAGCGACCATGAGCACGAGCGACAACAACTCGAGGATCACGTACAGCGGACCCGCGCGAAGCGTCTCACCAAACAACACGCCTCCAATGACAATCGAGACGAAGGGATTGACCAGGATCAAGGTTGCTTGCGATGCGGCGAAGGGGCCCACCTGAAACGCGCTTTGCATGACGATGAAGGATCCGAGCCCAATGAGCGCGAGTGCGTAGAGTTGCCACGAACTAAAGAGTGGGCCAATGCCGCGCAGCAGCACGTCGGTCATAGATTTGGTGATCGCGGCGAGGAGCGCGAAGCCCACCGAGGCGCCAGCACCCAGCGACAACGCTCGCCGCAACGGAGAACCCTTTGAGCCAATCGCCACGAACAATAAAACAATGCCCACCACGATGGCACCAGTCACGACCCATAGGACATCGCCAGGTCGCTTCGTGCCGAGATTGGGAGACGAGAACGCGAGGAATGCCCCGAGGCCCACGCCGGTCGCTACTGCGGCAACGAGATCGCGAACGCGCAGAGGTGTCTGGTACCAGAGCCAGAGCACGACCACGAGGATGACGAGTTCGCTGACCATGATGGGTTGCACGACGTTGAGCGATCCCACGTGCAGGGCGATCGCCTGACTTGCGTACCCAGCCGCCATGATGCCAAAACCGAAGAGCCAGACTGGTCGTTGGAGCATGTGACGAACGAGACCCATCGACGGTCCGTTCTTTGTGGTTGCATCCTCCACGCCAAGGCGCTGACAGATGCTCGCGACTGCGTTCGCCGACGCCGCGAGCAGTGCTAGGAGAACGACCACCGCACAAGCCTACGGTCCTTCAAGGTCCTCGACGGCTCCGTGGCATCGTCGTCGGTGCAAATATATTGACGTTCGAGCAATAGATTAGAACCGGGCAACGGAGGCACATGCCATTTCATCTTGACGAATTACTCACCTCGCGCCACGGGGAGAACTTCCAACTTCACGAGAAGTACCTCAATCCACAGTTGACCAAGGTGATCAAGACCCTCGGATTCGACCGCTTCTACGATCACGGCGAGGGCTGTTACCTCATTGACGACGAGGGAAAGAGGTATCTGGATCTCCTGAGCGGTTTCGGGGTGTTTGCCCTTGGTCGAAGCCATCCCGTCATCAAGGACGCTCTCCATCAAGCGATCGACGCCGATTTACCCAACATGGTCCAAATCGATAATGCGCTCTTGCCTGGATTACTCGCCGAGCAACTTGTTATGCGAAGCCCCGACAATATTGAACGGGTCTACTTCTGCAACTCGGGCGCCGAGGCGGTCGAAGCCGCGATCAAGTTTGCCCGAGCTCGCACTAAGCGCGGGCGAATCTGTTACTTCTCGCACGCCTATCACGGTCTGACCATGGGTGCACTCTCAGTGAACGGCTCATCGGACTTCAAGGACGGTTTCGGACAATTGCTGCCGGGCGCCGTCGAAGTGCCTTTTGGCGACGTTGAAGCGCTGAAAAATGAGTTGAAGAAGGGTGACGTTGCCGCCTTGATCGTCGAACCCATCCAAGGAAAAGGCGTATACGAAATCGACCGTGAACGCTGGCGCGAAATCGAGTCAGCACTGCACGACGAAGGCGCGCTGCTTATCTGCGACGAAGTACAAACCGGTATTGGGCGAACCGGCAAGTTTTATGCCTTCGAGCACTACGGCCTCCAGCCCGACATCATCACCGTATCCAAGGCACTCTCGGGAGGATACGTTCCCGTCGGCGCCATGCTTAGCAGTGACGCGATCTTTCGAAGTGTCTACAGCTCGATGGAGCGAGCGATGGTGCATTCAACGACCTTCAAGGGCAATCAACTCGCTATGGTTGCGGGACTCGCCACGCTGCAAGTCTTTGACGAGGAGGGCATCGTCGAGCACGCGGCGAAGATGGGTGACCTTTGGAAGAGCAAGTTGGGCGAACTCGCCGATCGTCACGACTTCATCCACGACGTCCGAGGTGAGGGGCAGATGATCGGCATTGAATTTGGTGCACCATCATCCTTACGCGCGAAGCTTCGATGGAAAGTCGTCGAGACTGCGCGTACCGCGATGTTCTCACAAACGCTCGTCGTGCCACTCTTTCATCGTTATAACATCCTCACGCAAGTCGCCGCCGATAACGTCAACATCATCAAACTGCTTCCTCCACTCATTGCGGGCGAGACGGAGATTGATCTGTTCACCAATGCGCTCGACGAACTGCTGTCGGAGGCGCAGCGAGGCAGCGGATTGCTCGTCGATTTCGGCGTCACGATGGCCAAAGGGGTCATGAAGAAGACTCGAACCCCATCGAGCGGATCTCGGTCGAGCAGATGAGTTTCGAGCTTGGGCGAGGTGACCGCGTTGTCGTGACGGGCGCCGCGGGTTTCATTGGATCCGCAGTGACGAGAGCCCTCGTACAGCGCGGGGCAAGCGTCACCGCGCTCTTGGAGCCTGGCGCGGCGACGTCGAATCTCGATGGCCTTGACATCGCTCGGCGCGAGGTCGACATCACGCGAGCGAGCGATCTACGTGGTGTGTTCGACGACACGAAATTCTGCTTTCACCTGGCGGCGAAATTCGGATTCTGGCCGAAGGACTCTTCGAGCTTTTACGCCGTCAACGTCGCCGGAAGCCAGAACGTTGTTCGTGCCGCCAGCGACGCGGGGGTCGAGCGAATCGTCTATACCTCGACAGTCGCGACGCTCGGCCTCTGGAACACCAAGCGTGGACAACCCTCCAACGAGAGTGACGTGGCGGATTTGTCGCATCTCTACGGCAACTACAAACAAACGAAATACGTCGCCGAGCACGAAGTCCTTCGACTCGCCGCCCAAGGCGCACCCGTGGTCCTGGTGCTGCCAACGATGCCCCACGGGCCCTTCGATCACCGTCCAACGCCGTCGGGCAAAGTGGTGCTCGACTACCTCAACGGTGCGATGCCCGGTTACGTGGACACCGCGATGAACGTCGCACACGTCGACGACCTCGCTCAAGGTCATCTTCTCGCCCTTGAGAAAGGTCGGCAGGGACGCAGTTACATTTGCGGGGGCGAGAACATCACCATGTCCCAACTGCTCGACGTTCTCGCGCAAGTGACCGGACTTCCTGCGTCACAGCGACACTTCCCCGCCATCTTTCCAATGATCGCCGGCGTGACGTCACAATTCGTCGAAGGGACCATTTTGAGGCGCGAACCACGAGTTCCCTTAGAGGCAGCACAAATGGCCAGCACGACGATGACCTTTGACGACTCTCGAGCTCGAGACGAACTTGGCTATCGTTCGCGATCTGCCGCACTGGCCCTCTACGATTCGGCCCGTTGGTTCTTCGACCACGGCTACGTTCGAGACGAACGAGCGAAATTGATCCACTGGCGTCCTCCCGTCGGAAGCGATACCTCGTCGTAAAACGACGAAGGGTACTTAGAGCTGCTCGTACGTCGCGACTAACACCGCGCGGGCAATGGCGTGCGAGAAGAGATTGAAACCCAGGTACGCGGGCGTGGCACCTTCAGGGAGCCCGAGCGATTCGACGTCGACGGCGTGCACCGCGACGTAGTAATAATGCACGCCGTGTCCCGCAGGCGGCGCCGCTCCTACGTAGCCCTTCAATCCTGCGTCATTCGCGAGCGCGAAGGCGGGCGTAGGCAACCTATTCTCTTGCACGTCGCCCGCACCTGACTCGAGCGACGTCGTTGTTACTGGAATGTCCGCGACGGCCCAGTGCCAGAATCCCGACGCAGTGGGCGCGACCGGGTCATAGACAGTGACAGCGAAACTCATCGTTCCCGCAGGAAAACCTTCCCAGGACAATTGGGGCGACAGGTCCGAACCTCCCGCACCCATGACTCCGCTGACTTGGGCCATCGCCAGCGCGCCGCCATCGACGAAATCTTCCGAACTCAAGTGGAACGTGGGAAGTGTGGGTAGGTCAACGTACGGGTCTCGAGCCATGACGTCCTCCTTGTGGCGTGCATTCCAATTTATCGCCACTGTTGTGCCGCCCCGACGCCAAGAAATGACGGATATGCACGTGACGTAGTAATACTGAACTAATGCCCCTTGCGCTCGTACCTGCCCCCGACGCACTAAGTGATGTGCTCCCCAGCGAGCGTCTGCTCGCTAACGGTATGGCGATTCCTGAACTTCGAGCGTCGTATCGCCACATCGATAACTGGCGCAACGCGCGCGCGGTCGTCATGGTTTGGTTTTGGACGGCGCTACTCGCCTACGGTGGCACCCACTGGGGCATCGTCGCAGCAATCGCGGCCTTCGTGCTGATGGGCCCAATGCACGCCCGATTCGCCATACTCATGCACGAGTCAGCTCATCGACTCCTCTTCACGAAGAAATGGATGAACGACGCCGTCGGACGCTGGCTCGTCGCGTATCCCGCATTCATCCCGATATCGCTCTATCGTCGAAGCCACTTTGCCCATCATCGCGAAGAGTTCGGACCGGAAGAACCCGACATGGCGTTCTATCGCGGTTATCCATGTGCCCCGAGAGATCTGAGGCGGCGGCTCATTCGAGACGCCATTGGGATCTCCGGCTACAAGAACCTCGTGGCCCTGGTTGGAGCAGTCGCCAAACCGTCGAGTCGGCGCGTCGCCTCGTCGATCATTGGGGTGCAAGTCGTCATGTTCGCACTCTTTTGGTTCTTCACCGGCGCGTGGTGGTCGTATCTCGCGTTTTGGTTCCTGCCGTGGATGACCCAATGGCGCGTACTCAACCGACTACGCGCCATTGCCGAACACGGTGGGATGAGTAAGTCCAGCGATCGTCGACTCACGACGCACAATGTCCGTCAAACGTGGCTCGCGCGCTTTTGGTTCGTGCCCTACAACACTGGATGGCACCTCGCGCACCACGTCGACATGGGCGTGCCGTGGCACAATCTGGCTTCGTACCATGACGAACTCCGGCGCGCGGGCTACGTCACCGACGCCATCACCTTTGCGAACTACTTCTCTCTTTGGCGCGCCGCAACGTCGCCTGCCGTCCACGACAGCGACCGCGACGAACTGAGTTTCTAGGCTCCTCGACGCGCAGAACCGACGGCTCAAGACAACGATGCGCGGGCGCATCAAGGATTCGAGGGATCCCTCACCAAGAGTGTGGGAGACTCGTGAGGAACCGGGAAGTCCAGACAGAACCAACGCGATCCCCCCTTCTCGTGGGAGATACATGTCAAAAAATCGTTTGTGGTTCATCGTCGGCGGGTTCTTGTTTATCGCGCTGATTATCAGCGAGTGGTCAAGCGTTGGCGCGATTGCATTGCTGATCATCGGCGGTTTCGCCGGGCTCATCGTGCTGCGTCAGCACGGGCCCTTCCACGGTGCGCTGCCCGCAACTGATCGTTGTCAAAAGTGCGACGCGCTCCTCCAACAACACGCGGGGCTTCCTCAACGAACGTGCACGCAGTGTGGCCACTCGCAAAGTTGGTCCCGGTAGCGAATTCAGTACAGCGCGCCGCGACCGCACGTTCGTGGCATCCTCTAAAGATTTGACGTACTACTTCGTCAGGAAAACAGGATCATTCGTCTGGCTTATCCGGGCTGGCGTCGCCGCCGGTCGCGACAATCGACAAGCGATTGAGATAGAAATCCCATCCATTGGTGTGGTCCGCCACCGCATCGTCGGGAAGTCCTCGATGCGTGAGCCGCACCCTTGTCTTTGCACCCTCGGGAAGTAACTCAATCTCCACTTCGGTTGAACCGGCAGGAATTGGATGGTTGGGTTCGTCCCAACCAAAGGTGAAGACAACTTTCAAATTGGGAACGACCTCGACAAATGTTCCCACGCCGGGGTGCACGCCTTGTGCCAGGACCCGATACGTTCCTCCCGGACGCGCTTCGATCTGGGCCTCGGTGCCCATCCAAAGGACGTGCTGCGTTGAGTCAGTGAGAAACGGAAATATCGTCGAAGGACTCGCGTCAATCACAACCTCTCGTACCAGTTCAGCCATTGGTATTACCTTTCTCTCGTTCGGCCGTTTCGGCCACGTCACGCAAACGATCCAGACTGTCGAGCCAATATTCTTCGAGGAAATTGCGGACGCGCTTCATCTCTTCGGTGTTCGCTCGGTACATCCGTCGTACGCCTTCGCGTCGTTCGATGACGAGTGCCGCTTCGCGCAGAATCCCTAGATGCTGCGAGATTGCAGAGCGGGTGACGTCGCTGAAAGCTGCC
This sequence comes from Acidimicrobiaceae bacterium, assembly GCA_003163875.1. GTDB lineage: Bacteria > Actinomycetota > Acidimicrobiia > Acidimicrobiales > RAAP-2 > RAAP-2. The sequence continues at coordinate 27,544 of PLRK01000089.1, forward strand.
GCGATCTCGGCCGCGGGCAATTCTGCCGTCCAAACGAGTTTGAGGATTTCTCGTCGTCGCGGTTCTGCGAGCGCCTTCAACGCAGTGTCCATGGCATTATGTTAGCGAAAACTTACGAAAGTGTCAACTTACGTAAATTGCTATTTCGAACAAAACGTTTGATCCGTGAAAATACCCTTGGATCACACTGGCACGCCCGAAATTGCAAGGAAAACGCCGACGACGCCCGCGATGACGAGGCCGCTGACGACGCCTCGTTTCGCCACGAAAAACCAAAACGCAGCCCCAGCGAGTACGAAAATCTGCCAGAGATGCTGAAACGAGAGTCCGAGCGGAATCGCGGAGCCCGCAATGGCCCCAATGACCGCCGGACCCGCCCCCGTCAAGAACCCTTGCACGTTCGCGTTCGAGCGAATTTTTGAATACCTCGGACCTCCGAAGATCACGAAGAGGAACGAGGGCGAAAATGCAACGAACGCGGCGAACAATCCGCCGCCCACTCCAGCGGCGGCGTAACCAACGACGGCGACTGTTTGGACGACGGGCCCGGGCGTGACTTGCCCAAGTGCAACCGCGTTGAGGAACTGCGCTGCCGTCATCCAGTGATACGTGGTCACGGCGTCGTGCTGCATCAGCGGCACGATGACCAATCCTCCACCGTATGAAAGTGCACCTACTTTGAAGGCAACCCAGGCGAGAGCACCGATACCACCGACTGCTGCGCTGTGGATCGCCGCGAACGGCGCGATGGCTCGGACTTCTCTGTTTCGCGTCGCCTCCTCGCGACGGCGGACCACGACCTCGACGACGCCACATCCAACGAGCGCGACAACGAGATACGTTCCAATCGTTACCGCGACGATTCCGCCAACCATCCCGTAGCCAATCCAACGAGATTTCTCTGCAGCGCGCGCTCCGATGCGATGACGACTCGCGGGTACGAGCCCCCATGCCACCTTGAGCGCTACCGCGGGAACGCCAGCTCCAGCACCCGCTGCCGCCCCGATTACCCAGGACGCCGGATGTTTCGCCAGAACGACCACCGAGAGTGCAAGGATGAGGACGAGTCCAGGAATGATGAAACAGAGCCCGCCAAGGATGGCGCCACGAGTTCCGCGAAGTTTCCAAGCACAAAGTATGGCGAGTTGGGTTGATGCGGGTCCGGGCAACAAATTGACCGATGCGATGCCGTCTTCGAACTCTTTAGGATCCAACCAACGATGTTCATCCACGCACAGTCGGCGGAGAAGCGCGATATGTGTCGGTGGTCCTCCGAAACCAATGCAGCCAAGGCGTGTCCACTCTCGCGCAATGGTGCCGAGGGAAACTCGTTCATCGACACTCGATGCAACGGCATCATTGGTCACAACGATGCTCCAAAAAGCTTCGTGCCAACAAAGTTTCGAAGCTGCCGCCCGCCCGCCATCGTCGCCCTCTCTCTGCGTTGTGCCACACAGGAGCGTAGAACGTGGCTATTAACGAGGGGTGACGCCGAAGATCATAGATGATGAAATCTTGAGCGCCGAGGGCGACCGATTGCCAGCCGTTCCCACGAATGTTTCGCGACGGTGCTTGGCGCTCGTCGTTGGCAGCGCGCCGTCCGAAAGCGCAAGAGGCAACGATCAATAACGGTACTTTCGCCCCTAGGCTCACCTGACGTCGCGATCAGGAACCTAGTGATCGACGAGGAGACGAGGTTAACAAATGGTCCAGAATTTCCTTGCGGGTCGAACGGTGGTTGTTTTTGGAGGAACCGGTGCACTAGGAAGTGCCGTCGTCGTGCGGATGCTCGCTGACGAAGCGAAGGTGATCGTCGCTGACGCCAGCACGCCCGCATCAACGAACGCCAATCCCAACGTCCGATACACGACCGTCGATGCACTCGACGAGGAGTCCGTGGAGTCGTGTTTCGCATCGCTCGACGCAGCACCCTGGGCGGTCGTGAATCTCATCGGCGGTTTCGCCGGCGCTCAGGCAATCGTCGATTTGGACCTCTCAATCTTGCGCAGGCAACTGGAACTGAATCTCATGACTGCCGCCACGATTACGAAACACGCCGTGCGCCGCTTCAAGGCCGATGGACTCGGGGGTCGGATCGTCCACACATCGAGCCGCGTCGCGACCCAGGACGGCCATAATGGATTTTCGTACAGTGTGAGCAAATTAGCCGTCGTTCGACTCGTCGAGGCGGCGGCGGTCGAAGTGCGTGACGACTCCATCACAGTGAATTGCGTTATGCCAAGCATCATCGACACACCGGCGAATCGCGCGTCAATGCCAACGGCAGACTATGCCAAGTGGCCTCGAGCGAGCCAAATCGCCGAGGTAATCTCGTTCCTCGTTTCTGACGCTTCAGAACTTATCTCTGGTGCCGCAATACCGGTCTACGGTCGCGGATAATTCGAGAAAATTTCGGACTTCATAAGTCCCACGACACCGGCACCAATGGAGTTCTTGCCGAAGTAGGCGAGCACGTAGAGGCCTTGGCCAAAGCCGAGCCGAGCGAGCTTTTAGAAGTGACGGAGATCCTGATCGCCCGTGCCGGCACCAACCGCGCGGACGCCACCGCCATCGACATCGCGATTCTCGTGTGTCGGGTCTCAGCGACGATGGCCTCCCCGACCTCGGATTTCGATTGGCACCGACACCTCGAACTACCCATCGACTCGCTTCGCACCCGTGCAGTCCCAATCCGTCCACACACGTCGCGCTACGAGCGAGGATCGCATATTCACAGCATCACGATTCGATTTCGACTTCGGAAGGACCGAGGCGCGAAGGAATGTTCTTTCGCGTAAATAACACAAGCCTCTCAAAAGAGAGGCTTGTGTTATTTCTGGTGGCGGGGGCAAGATTTGAACTNNCAGACTGCTCCACCCCGCGATGATTCAGCCATGATAGTGGATTTCAACAATTGCCAACAAGTCGCCAATCCGCTTGCGAGGACGCGGTTTTCTGTCACGCCTCGCACTTCGCAGCACCGACATTTGAGGGCGAGAATGTTTAGCGCTGATTGTAAAGAACCGACGTCACTTGGCCGTGGGCGAACGTCAATTTCATGGTGTGAATGCCGAGCGGAGCGCCGGGGTAGACCGTAATGACGATCGAAAGAGCGGTCCCAGTATCACTGACGACACCGATTCTCGTATCGCGAGCACTGCTGATGATGTGGGGCTGGCCATAGAAATTCGCGCCGATGATTGTAACGCGGTTGCTCCTGCCAGTGCGCACCGCTGCGCTGACTCGCTTCGCGACTGGACTCTTCGCGAGGTTGAACGTGACCGTCGTGGCGTATGACTGGACGGCGGCGTAGACCGAATCGGCGGCTTTGGTGACAGTGACCAAACACGTTCCAACACTCTTGGAACTCAGCACGTTCCCACTCAAGGTGCAACCTGCAGTACCAGACGTCGTCGTATAGGAGACTGCGCCGCTACCTGATCCTCCACTTGAGGTCAGCGTCAATTTGTTGAACTTGGTGCCGTTGAGACTCGTGAGATACAAGGGCGCCTGCGCCTTAGGTCCGCCGTTTCCTACGATGATCACTTGTTGCACCTGCGCGGCGCCAGAGAAGGCTCCGTTGCCGGGATCGTTGAAATCAATGCGGCAGTAGCCATTGCCGGTGAACGTCACGTCAGACTTGGAAATCGAACACCCCGACGACGTCGCGTCGAGTGTGATAACGACGGTGTCCCCAGAGGTCGCGCTCGCACTCGCGGCATAGCTGCCGTTGATCGTGCCAGCGGCGGGTGCGAGACTCGCGTGGATGAGGTTCGCTGCGTTCACGCTGATCTTCTGTTGAACCTCGCTGGCCGCGGCGAACGCGCCATTGCCGGGGTCGTTGAAGTCAACGCGACACGTGCCAGCACCAGTGAAGGTGACGGTGCCCGAAGAAAGACTGCACCCCGACGAGGCACTCGAAAGACTGCGGACGACTGCGTCACCAGACGTCGCAGACGCACCCGGAGAATACGATCCGCCGACGCTCCCGGCGCTGGGAGCCTTGCTCAGCGTGATGTCGTTTGACGAGTACACCTTGATGCTTTGGACAACCTCGGGAGCTGCGGCGTAAGTCGAGTTGCCGGGGTCGTTGAATTCAACGACGCAGGTCCCGACGCCGGTGAAGGTCACTTTGGCGTTGCTAATCGAGCAGCCCGACGAGGAGGAGCTAAGCGTTATCGCGACGACGTCCTTGGACGTTGCCTGCGCGCTCGCGCTGTAGGTACCGTGCGTGCTTCCGGCGCTCGGAGCGCCGCTCGGTGAAATCACATTGGTTGACGTGCCCGCGCCAGACGCCGGAGCGGCGCTCAGCGCAAGCGCACTCAAGAAGATCAGCGACGACGCGATGCTCGCGCCAGCAATCTTGGCCGCTGAGGAGTGACCCGAATTCGGAACAATTCCCCTCATGGGAACCCTGCTTTCTTGTCGAAGACCGGACGATTCCGGACAACAAGGACGCAGGGTCTTGGCCTCCTTAATTCTTAACTTAGTCGGGCGTCGCCTTGGTGTGACCCATATTCGGTGACCATATTTTCTGCCTCGAAGAACTACCAGGGCCACTCGGGTGCCGTGGGATTATGACGACTTGGCGAGGGCCGTCTGCGCCAGCTTTAACTCCGCGTTCATGGCATTGACATCATCCTGGTATTCACCAAGATTTCCCGATGCGAGAGCATTCTGCGCATCCGTGTAATCGGCGGCGGCCTGTTTCAGATACGACGACGCACTCGTTGCGCCTGAACTGGTGCCCGTCGAGGTCCCGGTCGCCGTTCCCGTCGAGGTCCCGGTCGACGAACCTGTCGACGAACCGGCGTTCACGTTCGCACCAAGGACTTGACTGAGCGCGCCAGACAGCGTTGGTGAAATTGCGACCTCTTGATTGAAGACCGCGATGACGTAGCGAAGTTGCGGCAGCGGGTTCGAACTGCTTGAAACGTAGAGCGGACGGATGTACAAGACGCTTTGATCCAGAGGCACCATCAAGTTGTTGCCTAACAGGACCTCGGAGCCGTGTTGGTCCTGGAGAGTAACGATCGAACTTACTGCCGAGGTTTGTTCAATCTCTGAGTCCGCTTGGACGGGACCAGTGACTGAAGTCCCTCGCGGCGTCACGTAGACGTGCAATTGCCCGTAGTTGTCAGGGTTGTTCGTCGCAACCAAGAAGGCACTAAGACCTTGGACCGTCGAGGAATTACCGGCGGGCACGAAAGCAATGGATTCGAGGAGTTGCTCCTTGCCCTGCTCGGGGAGCGAGCCAACCTGGAACACCGGACTCATTGGCGTCAGGGACGTAGAGACGATGTTGCCGGCGGCGTCGGTGATGGCGGTTTGGGACAGCGCTTGGCTTGGCGTGCCGGCACCCGTGGTGGGTGAGATTTCCCACTTGTCAGACGCCGTGTAGAACGCACCGGCGCTCGTGATGTGATAGTGACCGAGCATCGCCGCTTGCACCGAGAAGAGATCCGATGGGTAGCGCAAGTGGCTACGAATCGCCGCGGGCATGTCGCGAAGTGGGTGGAACATCTTTGGGAAGATTGATTCCCACGCTTGAATAATCGGGTCCTTCGGGTCATTGACGTAGAACCTCATTTTGCCGGTGTAGGCGTTGATGACCACTTTGACGGAGTTTCGAATGTAGTTCGACCCGTAAGGGATATTCCCAGTGTCGACGGTCAAGCTCTCGTCGTTCTGCGAATACGGGTACTTCGAGGTCGTGGTGTAACCGTCGAGGACGAAATTTACTCCGCCGTTGGCAATGACCGCGTAGGGGCTGGAGTCGAAGGTGAGGAAGGGCGCGGCCTTCTGCGCCATTTGGCGTACGTCGCGCACAAAGAGGACGCGACTCTGGGGAGTGATCTGACTCGAGATCAAAAAGTTGAAGTCGCCCAGACGCAATGCGAGGGCCATTCGACTGAATATCCCCCCGACCGCCACGCCACCTTTGGCGGCGTAGTGCGTCTCGACGGGTTGCCCGGCATCGGGCCCGCTGTCGACTTGATAATCGAGTTCGGACTGCTTGGTGTTGGCGACGACGTAACCGTTATATCCAATGCCGAAGTAGATGTTGGGTTGCGTAAGTTGGGGCATGCCATCACTGGACACCGGCGGCACGTTCGACACCACGAAATCGGGGTTGCCAGTTTGGTAGTCCACTGCGTTCGCCGCAATCACCGCGGCGCCTTCGCCGTGGGTGTATTGGAGGTGGGTGTTAACCCAACTCGGCGTCGGGAGGCTCGACGTGTCGAGCTGACGCGCGCCAATCAACACGGGCGTCTCCTTGCCGTTGACGACGTAGCGGTCGACGGCCAAGGTCGTAAAGGTGTAGTACGAACGAATCGACTGACGTTTCGTCACGGTCTGTAAGGCGATATTGGCCGATGGGTCCCAGAGCCGGATGTTGTTCAGTGTTGCGGAATCGGCTTTGACCTGCGATGGCGTGATGGTCGACGCACCCGCGAAATTGTGATAAATCACGTTATCGAGGCCGTAGGCCGCACGGGTGGCGTTGATGTCGCGTTGAATATAGGGCGCCTCGAGGGTCGCTTGCGCCGGTGTCACCTTCAGCGTCTGCAAGAAGGTGGGATAGAGCACCCCGATTACGAGTGCGACGAACACCCATAGACCCACCGCGACCGCGGGCAAGGACCATCCTCGCGAGCGAACATTGACGAGCAAGATCACGGCGGCGGCGAGCGAGAGATAGAACAAGATCGTCATCGCCGGCATGCGGGCGTGCACGTCGGTATACCCGGCGCCTTGCACGTAGCCGTTGGTGGAGTTGACGAGCTCCCATTTCGCAATCACGTACCCCGCGGCCTTCATCAAGGCAATGCCCGCGCCGATCACCGACAGGTGTGCCTTGACGCGCGGCGCAACGCGGGGCTTGACGCGCGTTGCTCGGATGCCGCCGTTCAGATAATGAAAGCCGGCAGTGATGAGAAGGATCACGAACAACGACACGAGGGTCCAGGTGACGATGAAGGAGATGAATGGCAACGTGAAAATGTAGAAACTCAAATCCTTGTGGAACAGCGCATCTTTTAGGTGAAACGGCTTCGAATGAATGAAGAGCAGATACGCCTGCCATTGACCGGTCGCGTTGAGTCCTGCAATCAGACCCGCCACCAACGCGATCGCCGCATAGATGCGACCCGCGTAGGGACGCACCACGTTCTGAAAGCGACGTACCACCTCGTCTTCGGGTTCGAAGGAGAGGTCGCGCGCACCGAAACGGTCGGTGAGCATCAAGTTCACCCACATCAAGGCAAAAAAGATCAGACCAAAGACGAGCGCGAGGCCAACCTTGGTAAAGAACAACGTCGACCAAACGCTCCCGTAGCCGGTCTGAGAGAACCACATCTCGTCAGTCCACAGACCCGCCAAACTTCGCAACGAGAGAAAACCGATGAAAATGACGACGACGATCAGCCCGATCCAGAACCGACGAGAGAAACGGCCGGTGCGTCGAGGACGGGGAGGGACGTCGGTTGGACTACGCACGGAACGAGCCTAGGTGGTTTTCTACACGGGCACGACGGTGCACGCGCAACCCGCATGCAGGGGGGGATACTGCGAACCGCTGGGGAAAATCTGACCCGCTATCCGTTCACCCGCGGCGGCGTCCAGGGCGCACGCGTCACACGGCGCGTCGTTCGGTGCGGCGAAGAATCGAACGCTATGACCACGAGACGCACTGAGTACTCCGAGGTGAAACGCACGACGCGCGGCGTCGGTGCACAAACGCTCGACGCGCGCGCCTCGCCATTCCTTATAGGCCGCATTCGCCCGGTCGACGCCCTCTATCGCGCCGTCACTAAGGATGCGCTTACGTAACGCGAGGACAATGGTGACCGCCAGATCCGCCGCGCAATCGTCGAGGGCAACCTTGCTCACCGGTTCACTCGAATAGCCCGCTTCGTCGAAGGCGAACTGTGCGCCCGCCGACGCAGCATCCACGAGTGCGTCAAAGGCGGCGTCGGCATACCGGGCCCGCTGAATGTGCTCGTCTTCGAACTCCGTAGTGATCATCTGCTTCACGCCGCGGAGTCGCTCTAGGACGATGTTCTGGTCATCTTGGAGTGCGCGCTTCACCTTTCGCGTGAGGACGGCGAGGGACTCATCAATCGCGGCGTCGCGTCGAAGAAAAAGTTCGGCATCGGCGCTGTGCACTTTTGCGAGTGGCGCCGGTGCCTTTCGCGAGCTCGGGACACTCGCACCGCGCTCTTCGAGCGTTGCCTTTCGAAGGCGTGCGAATATCTCGTTCACGACGTCGGTGCCCGTAGGGTCGTCTTCTAGCAACGACTCGTCGACGATCGTATCGACGTGATCGAGCACGACGGTCTCGGTGGTGCTCGGACTCTCGGTGCGTCGCGACTTAACTTTTGACGCCGAAGGCGCGTCAGTGACCTCTGCGATTTCGGTCCTCGCGACGACCGGCTCAGGTACTTCGCGCAGTGGCGTCCCCGCCAGGAGTTCTTCCTCGGTGGGTTCTGGCAACGGGGGTCGCATGCGCAAGGTTTCCAACGCAGCGTTTCGCGCGGCGTCGTCGGAGGAGTTCACGCCGTTGAGGACGCCATCAATAGAGTCACGCACTGAATGAATGATCGTCGCCAACGTGTCACGCGCCGCTCGAAGCTGATCGATTTGAATGTGCAGAGCCTTACGTTTCACGGCGAGATCATTCAGGACACTCTTGCGAGCTTCGTGGGCTTGTTCGACAATCGCTCGACCCTGTTCACGACCTCGCTCGACGAGAGCGTCGCCATTCACTTTGGCCGAATCGATCAATCGTTCGGCGGCGAGTCGCGCGTCATGATCGACTTGCGTCGCGGTGTTCTCCGCCTCCGAGATAAGGGCGGTCGCCCGTTCTTGGGCTTCGATGAGATGCTCGGCGCTGCGTTGCTGGCTCTCAGAGAAGACTTGGGCGCTTCGTTCCTGAGCCTCGGCGGTGACGCGCCCCGCCTCTTCGTGGGCGGAGCGTAGTATTGCCGCACTTTGAGCCCCGAGGGCGCTTGCGAGCGTCGCCTCATCAAACGTTGGGTTGTTCGCGCGTTGTTGGGCTTCGACCAACTGTCCTTGCAGATCGCGGATCCTGTTCTCGAGAAACACCATCTCGCGCGCAATCGCTTCGAGGTGCGCCTGGACTTCTTGCGGATCAATCCCTCCTTTACGAAGAGGCGTGAAGTTCGTGCGCACGATCTCGACTGATGCTGGGCGTGAGGAAGAAGGGATTCGGCGATCATCCATTGCTTCAAGACTACGACGTCGCCTTCCAAAAGATTGGCTTAGTCAGGTGCGGTGAGCGGCACGGGTTTTGCCCCTCCGATTCGTCGAAGGGCACGAAGTGCCTGTTCGAGCGACGTCACGCCGATGATGTGCAGCCCCGGAGCCGCATTCGCTTTCGCGGTCGCCACTTCTATCTGAGGCACGATGAAATACTGCGCGCCGGCGCGCTGGACGGCGACGGTCTTTTCCGCGACACCACCAACGTCGCCAACGTCACCGAACTGGTCGATCGCGCCGGTGGCGGCGACGTTGTGATGTCCCGTGAGTGATCCTCGCGATAACTCGTCAATGATGCACAGCGTCATCGCGAGACCAGCAGACGGCCCGCCGATATTGGCAGTGTCGATCGACACGCGTGCCGGGAATTGGTACGCGAATCCGTCCTCCAGTGAGACACCCAGCCACGAAGGACTCGATCCCTTCACGTTGATGCATCCTGATGACGACACGCCACGGGGGGTCTTGGTTGTCGTGAGGTGCACCATGGTGGGCGACGACCACGAGATGACGCCAATCTTGCTGAAGTGCGCACGTCGAAGTTCGAGCGTTACCTTGGTCCCCGGCGACAAAGGATGAACGTCGCCCACGACCTGGCACGTTGACGTCACCGCGCGACCATCGAAACCAACGATCTCGTCGGCGACGTGGATCTTGGCACTCCACGCGGGTGATGGGTTCTCGACGCCCGTCACCAGCGATCCACTCGGCGTCGCACGCAAGTGCCAACCGAGCGCATCGAACGCCGACACTTCGGCGTCTTGCTTGGAGTCGCTCATCTCAAGAAATCCCTGGGGAGCCAGTTCGGCGTTCGGGATTCCCGGCTCGAGGAGCTCATTGCCGTTGACAAACTGCACGTGGCTTTGAAAGTGCATTGTCAAGTACTGCCACGCCGTGAGTTGTTGCAGATAGACGTCGGTCAACATGATGGTGTCGTGGCGCGAGGTCGTCGGCAGTCTCGTGATGTGTACGAGTCCCTCAACCGGCGTCGCGTTCCCCGGAGTAATGGCGTATTCGTTGGTCTCCCACTTCGTCAAGGCGACCACCACGGCGCCAATGATGACGACGAGCACCAAAATGACCATCGGGAGTCGCCGCATGCGCGCTCGAGGTGCTGAGATGTCTTCGTGTCCGCTGATGAACCTACGCTACCGTCACCCACCGAAGAGCGGCTCCTCCGAGCGGGATTTCGCACGGACCCGAACGATGATCCGTTCGTGATCGCGTCATTAGAGGACCCGAACGCGCGTGCGCGCGTGCTCGCACTTCGTGCGGCAACGCGACGTCACTTGATGGACGTCGATCGTTGGGCGACATCGCTCGACGATGAGAACGTGTACGTGCGACGTGAGGCCCTCGCTCAACTCGCCTACCATGACGCATCACCGGAACTCTTGGGAGTCATTCGTCGCGCACTCGTCGACGGCGATCCCCTCGTCGTCGACGCCGCGATCTTTGCCCTGGGCGAACATCACGACCTCCACGCGCTCGACGCCATCGTCGCCATTGCCCGAGTTCACGAGGACGCTCGTTGTCGCGAGGCGGCCGTCGCGGCACTTGGCGTACTCGGCGACGACCGTGGGCGTGATGCGGTCCTCGCAGCACTCGAAGACAGCGCCCCTATTCGACGACGAGCCATCGTTGCACTGAGCAACTTCGAAGGTCCCGACATCGAAGCGGCACTGGAGAAGGCGAAGACCGACCGCGATTGGCAAGTTCGCGCCGCCGTCGATCAACTCACGAAGAGCGAACCCGACTAGCGGTCGGCGCTTCGAAAAAGCGCATGCAACGATGACATCTCTTCCAAGCACATCAGCAGTCCTCGAATCACGACCACCTCTGGCTCTGGTGCGACGAGCACTTCTACCCCAGTGGCGCTGCCAATAAGTTCGGCGAAGTCATTGAGTCGTGCGTTGCCGCCCACCAAGTTGAGCCCGCGCGCGCTCACGTCCTGGGACAGGTCCGGAGGAGCATCAGCAAGGCATTCCTGGATCAGTCGCACGGTGCTCGCGACCACTTCACCCATCGCAGTATTGACGAGTTCCGCGCTCACCTCGACGGTCACCGGCTCACCTTGCTCCACAGTGCGGCCCTTGACGAGTTCGACGAGCCCGCTCGTGTACGCGAGAGCTGAGCCCAACGTCGTCTTCAACAATTCGATGTTGCTCGGGGAGATGACCACCCCGTGGCGCATGCGCAACAACGTCGCGATCGCGCTGTCGAGATCGTTACCGCCTATACGGCGCGCTCCGCTCGTGACGATGCCCCCGAGTGAGATCAGCGCAGCTTCGGATGCACCCGCGCCTAGGACCGCGACCGCCGAGCCAATGGGGTCCTGGATCGGGAGGCCGAGCCCGATGGCGGCCGCGACGGGCGCTTCGATAAGACTCACCTCGCGCGCACCCGCCTGGATGGCGGCCTGACGAAGGGCACGACGCTCGATGGCCGTTGCGAGCGACGGCACACTCATCACGACGCGGGCGCGACTCAGTTTGGACACCCCGGCACGCTCAAAGAGTCCACTGATGAGTCGCGCGGTGACGTCAAAATCGACGGTGGCGCCCTTTTCGAGTGGGCGAAACACCACGACGTGACGTGCAGTGCGTCCCACGAGGTCAAGTGCCTGGTGACCAATGCTGACGACTTCCCCATTCGTCGTATCGATCGCCACCAAAGTCGGTTCGTTGAACACGACGCCTCGCTGGTTCGTCGCAAGTCTCGTGTGGGACGTGCCGATATCGAGCGCGACGTCCAGTGCCATGGGTATCGATGCTAGGTCGCACCGACACCCGTGAGGGACTGGTGAAACGGCGCTCACCAACCCCTAAGTTGGTGCCGTGAGTAATGACCCCTTCGGCGGAATGTTCAGCGACATCTTTAATCTGCTCGGACAACAAGGACCAGACGCATGGTTCCAGACGGCGACGCAACTCGCCCTCAACATCGCTCGTGGCGAGGACGGCGATCCAAATCCCCTTCCCAGCGAGCGCCAGCGTCTCGAAGAACTCGCACTGCTGGTTAGTCGACACGTCGAGGCGCTCTTTGGCGTCGCGGGTGACGCCACGATCACCGGCGTCAATCGATCGGCACTCACGCTCGCCGCGTTGAACCAGTGGAAACCCCTCATTCAACCAATGCTCACCTCGACAATGGGTGCTGGGCTGGTCGACGAAGACACCGACCCGGGCGAGAACGCAATGATGGCTCAACTCGCCTCAACGATTGGACCGCTGTTCACCGGTTTCCAGATGGGCTCGGTCGCCGGGCACTTCTCTGAGCGAGCCTGGTCTCTCGCGGTACTGCCGCTGCCGCGACTCGACGCGACGCGCCAGCTGGTCGTGAACAACTTGACGAGTTTCGCAGAGGCGTGGTCGCTCGAACGCGACGAGGTGTACGTCTTCGCCCTCGCACAAGAATTCGTCGCCGCGCTCGTCTTATCCCAGCCCGGTACCGGCGACGCGCTGCGAGCTCTCTTGGTCGACGCCGTGCGCGAAGCGAGCGCGGCGCAAGCCGACTTGTTCACCCGGCTGCAGACGATGATCAATCCCGAGGACTTGAACTCCTTGATGAACAATCCCGAGGCTCTCCTCGAGGGCATCGAGATGCCCGCGGAAACCGACGCGACGCGTGCGATCAACGCCGCTGCGAGCGTGTTGCTCGCGTTCTTCGAACGAGCGGCGCACGACATCACCGAATCAATTCTTGGTCCACGACCCGCTCTTGGAGAGGCGTACACGCGTCACCGACGAAGCGACGCCCGAGGCGAAGACGCGGCGGCGGCGCTCTTTGGTATCGCGACCCAAGGCGAGCACCACAATCAAGCGAAGGAATTCGTGAACGCCCTGGTCGTCGAACACGGCTTGCCAGTCTTTGATGCGTTGCTTCGCGTCGACGGATTACCGAGCGCGAGCGAACTCAACGACCCCGTCGCGTGGTACGAGCGAGTGGCGAACTCGCCGCTCGCTTAAACCTCTTCCTCGTAGCCGAGGTTCCATTCGACGAGCAGGTTCTCGCGTTCGGCGTCGCGGTTGACGCGCTCGCGATTACGTCGAAATTGTGGGTCGTGTGGTGGCAAAAAGCGAAGTCGAGCGTCAATTCGGTCGACGAACGCCTGGATCTGCTCCTCGTCGCCAAAGACCATCCGGCACTCCCAATGCGGTGCGACGGGACCGAGGTAGATCACTTGGACGTGGCCAACGGGGTCGACGACTTCGGTGCTTTCGATGCTCGGAACCTGGCTCACGATGCTCCTTTGGGGCGAAAACTGCGCAGTACCCATTGTACTGGCTGTCCCGTGATCGTCTCGTGGCACCGGTGCTTCGGCGCGCGCCCTTTGGTCCCTAGCCTTAAGGCGTGTTCGAATGCGTGCTCAACATCTCTGAGGGTCGCGACGAGTTGGTGCTCGACGAATTGAGCGCACTAAGTGGCCCATCGCTACGCGATCGCCACCGCGACGAACGGCACCATCGTTCGGTCTTCACGCTCATCAACGATCCAGAGCAACTCATCGACGACGTGCGTTCGCTGATCGGCGGCGCCTTCAATCGCCTCAGCCTTCGTGAACACGAGGGCGTACATCCGCGCTTCGGCGTCGTCGACGTCGTACCCTTCGTCGCCCTGGCGCCCGATGAACGAGCGCGGGCTCGCCAGCTTCGCGACGACACGGCGAAGTGGATTGCGAGCACTTTTGGCGTCGCGACGTTCCTGTACGGCGAACTCGACGGGGGCGAGAATCGTACGTTACCCGACGTACGGCGCCGCGCGTTCCTCACCCTCGATCCGGACTTCGGTCCACTCGCGGCGTCGGCGTCTCTTGGTGCGGTCGCCGTGGGCGAACGGCCCGTGCTCATCGCGTGGAACCTGTGGCTCGCCAACACCACAATCCAGCGCGCGCGCGAACTCGCGGCGAACGTGCGCAGCGAGGACGTGCGAGCACTCGGTTTCGACCTGGGCGGCGAGGTCCAAGTGAGTTGCAATCTCTTGGACGTAGGGCGCACGACACCATCGATGCTCTATGACGCCGTAGCGTCACAAATGACCGATTCAGAGCGCATCACCCGGTGTGAACTCGTGGGGCTGGTCCCCACCTCGCTCCTCGAAAGAGAGCCACCTGCGAGATGGGAGCAACTCGACCTCTCGCCCACCTCGACGATCGAGTCGCGACTAGGTCCTTAGCCCGCTTGGGAGCGGCGTTCGATCGCTCGAGCCCGGCGTAGACGTCGTCGTTCGCGCTCACTCATGCCACCCCAAATCCCGAACTTCTCGCCGTTGTCGAGGGCGTATTCCAGGCAGTCACCGCGCACCACGCACCCGCGACAGACTTCCTTCGCCTCACGGGTCGAGGCACCGCGCTCAGGAAAGAACAGGTCCGGGTCAACGCCCATGCAGTTCGCCCGCGCTTGCCATCCACGATCTTCCATACCGCTCATCAAGTCAACGATGTCCATGTTGTATTCCTCCCCATCGTGGCTCAACACCACTGATGTAATTACAACGGTGTCATTGTTGCTGGGTTTAGCGGAAATTGCAAGTGAAAATATTAAAACACCTGATGGAGGACGAATTCACTGCGTCCTAGCCAGCACGGTGACTGCGGACGAAGTCGTCGAGCGCGTAGACGCCCAGTTCGTCCACCGAGGTATAGAACGTACGTCCGCCGTTGACTTTCGCGATCTGTTCGACGAAGGGGAACTGGCTACGTTCGATGTCGAGGGCGAACGTGTTGATCGTCACGCCCGCCTTCGTGCATCGCATCACCTCGGCCATCGTCTTTTCCAGGGTCTCGTGCACGGGAGGCCACGAGAAAAACGGCTCGCCGTTGTCCATGAGGTGCGCCGTGGGTTCGCCGTCGGTCACGACCACGATTTGGCGCTCGCCTCGCTCGGCGCGCATCAAGTGACGACTGAGTGCGAGTGCGTGCTGAAGGTTCGTGCCGTAGGCGTAATCGATGGTGAGGGCCGGGATGTCCTCGATCTTCAATTCCTGAGCCATCTCGCCAAATCCAACCACGGCGACGAAGTCGCGGGGGAACTTGGAGCGAATCAATTGGGTGAGCGCGAGCACCATTTTCTTCGCGGGCACGAGGTTGCCTCGCATCGCCATCGACAAGGACAGGTCAATGGCAAAGACCGTTGCGGAGCGGCGCGTCGATTCATACTCTTCAACCTCGAAGTCCTCGGGGTGCAAGCGCACCGGAGTGCCGGGTCCTTGGCGAAGGACCGCATTACGCAGTGTCTTGGGTAGATGCAGGGCGAAGGGCTCGCCGGGCTCCCAAGGTTTGGAGGTCTCCTCGCGATCGCCCCCTCGAGAAATCGTCGCTTCACGATGCGCCCCGAGCGTTGGTGAATCGTTCAACTGCGTGAACAAGTCCTTCAACGCTTGCTGGGCGATCTGGCGAATACCCTTGGGGCTCAGTTTCAATCGACCGCCGTCGCGGTCGACGAAACCGCGGTCCTTCAGACCCTGGAGCGCCTTTTGCAGCCGTTGGACGTGCTTCGCCGCATCGGGTCCCAGATTGCGACGCACCGATTCGATGTCAACCTCGGGTAGTCCCTGTGCGGCGTTCGCCTTGCCGAGGAATTCCTCCAGGTTGCGAAGTTCACCCAATTGTTCGGCGACCGAGGTGGCGTCAGCAAAGCGCGAGCCACCTTGGCCGCGCATGCGGTGGGCCCGATTCCAGTCGATGTCGGGCGTGGCTTGGCGAAGATTGGACACCAGGCGGTTCATGGAGAAATTGAGGTCCATGTTCTCCATCATCTGGGCGAACAATGAGCGCAATTCGCCCTGTTGTTCAGAAGACAGCGAATTGAACATCGCTTCGGCGGCCGCCGCACGTTCCGCCATGGCGCGAATGACGTCGTCGAGGTTCTCGGCGCCGGGGAAGAAATCACCAAATTTCTCCATGAAATCATCGAAGGACGGATCCAGGTCGTCGCCACGCCGATCTTGTTCAATCATCGTCGAGAGAGCATCCATCATGTCGCGCATACGGGCGAGTTCTTCCGGGTCGGGTGAACCCATGAACTCCTTGCTCTGTTCGAAGTACGTGTCGAGGACGTCTTGTTGGAGTTCGGCCATCAATTGCTCGAACTCCTCGCGAGCGGCTGACGAGACGAACTCATAACTCTGATAACTCGCGAGTCGTTCGCCCAATTTGTCGCTCATGAGGTCGTGTTGCATTCGTCGTTGTTCGACGAGGTCGCGCGTCACTTCCTTGCGCCGTTCGTCATCGGAGGCTTCGGCATCGGACAACAACTCGTCGAGTTCGTTCGCCTCGATACCCTCGATGTCGTCCAGCCATTCTCGGTAGCGCTGCATCTCGCCGTCGGGGTCTGCCTGTTGCTCGAGCTCGCGACGCTTCGCTCTCGTACGGTCGAGCAAGTCACGTAGGCCCTCGACGCGTTCGCCATCGGCATCGTTGAATCCCTCGCGCAAGAGTCGATCCATTGCTTCTTCGAGGTCGCCGGTTTCCATGAGGTCATCTCCCAAGAGACGCAGCATCTCGTCGATATCGACATCGTCGAAGCCGTCGCCGTCCGCGAAACGACGAAAGCCATAACGAATGGGCACTAGCGATTCCTCGAACGATAGAGAGCGCGAGCTCCGGACGCGTCCTTCGCCAATCGCTTCGTCAGATACAAGCCTTCGAGGATGAACTCGGTCGCTGCGGCGAGTTCGCCGTCGGTCGCACTCGGTCCAGCGACGCGTCGTACCGGCCCGTCGAGCGCGGGCATCGCCGCGAGCACGCTCAAGTAATCCTTGTCGGGTAGGTCGTCGCCCGTGTGCACGAGCGCCTCGGAACTGAAGGCCTCGACGATCTCGGGCGCCTCTTCGAGCAACACGTATTCGTTGAAGCACTGGCGCACCGCGAGTGACACGAGCGCCGCGATCACCTGATCCGAGTCGTTGTCGTCCATCGTGTCGAACTCAATCTTGCCTTGGGTTGATTGGACCATCGCCGAAAGGTCGCTAACACGCGGCACGACGTTCGTATCGTGCGTGCGCAAGGTCCGACGAAGCGCGCTCGCGACGACGGTTTCGTAATTGGCGATAGACAGTCGCACCGACACGCCCGAACTCTGTGAGATGACGTGACTCTTGCGCGCGACGTGACTCACTCGGGCGACGATGTCGTCGATGAACCACGGCACCACGATGGGCACGGGCGCCGTGGGGAGCATCGCCTCTTGGTGGATTATCTCGATCTCGGTGGAGATCTCGTAGGGATAGTGCGTGCGAATCTGTGAGCCGAAGCGGTCCTTCAGCGGCGTGATGAGACGTCCTCGGTTGGTGTAGTCCTCGGGGTTCGCCGTCGCCACCACCAAGACGTCAAGGTCGAGACGCACGAGATGACCGCGTATCTGCACGTCGCGCTCCTCGAGGACGTTGAGCAAGCCGACTTGGATACGCTCAGAAAGGTCCGGCAACTCGTTCATGGCGAAGATGCCACGA
The DNA here is from genome assembly GCA_003163875.1 of Acidimicrobiaceae bacterium. Taxonomy (GTDB): domain Bacteria; phylum Actinomycetota; class Acidimicrobiia; order Acidimicrobiales; family RAAP-2; genus RAAP-2. The sequence continues at coordinate 45,277 of PLRK01000089.1, forward strand.
TTCGATTTGGGCACGAGTCCATAGGACAGCGCTCGAGGGTCGTCGAGGAACAATCCACCCGCTACCTTGATGGGGTCGACCTCGCCAATGAGGTCCGCCATGGAGGTGTCGGGCGACGCGAGCTTCTCGGCGAAACGTCGCGATCGATGCACCCAGGAGATTGGCGTATCGTCGCCCTTCTCGCTCACGAGTTCGATGGCAAACGCAGAGATGGGGGCGAAGGGGTTGTCACGAACTTCGGAGTCCTCGACAATCGGGAGCCACTCGTCCAACAATTCAACGAGTGAGCGAATCATGCGAGTCTTCGCTTGACCTCGCTCCCCCAACAAGATGATGTCGTGGCCCGCGAGCAGGGCGGTTTCCAGCTGAGGTAAGACGGAATCTTCGTAGCCGAGCACGGCGGAGCTGAGGGGTCGGCCTTCGCTGAGCCGCTGCTCGAGGTTGGCGCGAATCTCCGCGCGAACCGAACGGTCGACGTAGGACGACTCACGCAGCGCACCGAGGGTCGTCGCTAATTCTGGGGGGGCAATGGGGGTGGACATACAAATACCTTAGGAGCCGAGCCTCCTCCTGGACCGTGGGCGCGTTTCCGCACTGTTTCAACTCGTCGTATGCTTCTGATTCTTCCTTGCGTGACGTGTCAACGTGCGACAGTGTGTGCCCGCGAGGTGTAGCACCTGGGGCTGCGCGACGTCAGCGCCCGTCGTCAGCCCTGGACTACTCCAGAAACACGCCCACGGTCCGGGTTCGGCCAGGGCGACGAAGAAATCTCGTTCCCAACCGGTGTTGTAGATCGTAGGATTGTGCGCCGAGTACGCCAACTGGACCGGGAACGCTCCAGGCGAATGCAGCGGCGTCAACGACGCGCCCACGATTGGCCAAAATGGATTGATGTCTAACTGCATCGCCGTCACGGCGCCCACCTTCTGCAAAGCCAACGCCAGTTGCTGAACGTCAACGTGGCCAATTGCGGCGGCGTACAACAAGTTGCCCTTCGCATCGACGCCGAGCCCGGAGCGTGAGGTGAGCGGATCATTGTTGAGGGGCGAGCCCCACTGATCCCAGTCGGCAGGATTGGTCGCCGGGGTCAGTTGTCCGCGCAAGATCAGTGCGCCGAGGTTCTGTCGATACGCGATTGCACCAAAACCCTTCACGGGGAATCCCGCCGAACCCCAAACGCCCATACTCCAGTGCCCTGCGGCATTGATCGCAATCGTCATGTCGCCATCGACCAGTGGTTCGAGCGTGACGCCGTCAACCACGGCGCCTCCCGCACCCGCCGATTTCTTGAAGCCGCCGTTAAAGACGGCGACCACGCCGGCGACGCCTTCGTTCGACCAGTCAATGGAGGGACCCGCATCGACAGGCACCTCGCCCGCGTTACTTGGTGGGTCCTCGTACCCGTCGTGCCAGCGCAGCAGCGTCGTTCGAGCCCGAAGGCGAAGAACGCGAAAAGTCGCGCCACCTTCGCTGATGTTGGTGTAGTCGACCATGACGCCGCGTGCGGACGACGTCGCGACCACCCACCCCGCTTGTGGTTTCGACAAGGGGACAGTCGTCGTCGTGGTGGTCGTCGTGGTGGTCGGCGTCGACGAGATACCCACGCCCACTCCAATACCAACAAGGCCCAACAGCACCAACGCGGCACCGACGATTCGCCACGAGTTTATTAACGAGGAGTCACGTCGACGCTTTGGACCATTGAACAGCGTCGACTTTCGCTCGACGTCCTCGCGCGACGTATCGCTCTTCGAGCGCCATCGTCGGAGAGCCGTCAACGAATTGGCGCGCAGCCAGTGCCACGCTCTGGACACGAGTCGCATCACAGCGCCTCGCTTCGACCAGAGCGCGCGAAGAGGGGGTACGGCGTGGTCGCGCATCCATCGTGCGTTGCGCATTACAAGTGGCTTCAGCGCAGCACGCTTCTCCCACAGCCCACGAAACACTCGACGTTGCTTAACGAAGAATTCCCGTAATCCGCTCGTCACAGAGTGGCTTAACGAGGAGCGGTTCGAACGCCGCCCGTGCCTGTCTCTTCGGGGGTCTCAACGATGTAGATCGGCACGGGCGTGGCGTCGAGTTCTTGGTGCTCGTCGTCGATGTACTTCGGTGCGGGCGTCGCCACGTATTCGCCTTCCGTGGTGCGAGTGACGATGTTGGCGGTCTTGCGCTTGCCTCCGCCCTTCACGGCTTGCACTTCCTTACAGATCAAGTACGTGACGGGGTAGGCAATGAACGGCGAGACGATGCACAAGATCCTCATCGCCCACAGCACTTCGTTCAGCGGAAGTCGGAAGAAGTTCGCAATGACGTCGGTGGAACTCGCGATGAAGAGCATGCCGAGCAACGTCAGCACCGCCACGCCCGCCGCCGTGCGCTTGGGACGGTCACTCGGCCGATCGAGCAGATTATGCAACGCATGGTCGTTCGTGAACTTCCGTTCGAGGGCCGGCCAGACGTAGGCGATGTTAAAGAGGAGCCCCGGCAAGACGACCGCCGGGATGAAGACCTCGAAAGGAATGGTGTAACCGAAACTATGGAAGGACCACGACGGCCAAATACGCAGCGCGCCGTCCAGGAATCCCATGTACCAGTCGGGTTGCACCGCGTAGGAAATCCGTGACGCCGTATAGGGGCCGAACTGCCAGATCGGGTTGATCTGCGCGAACGCCCCAAGAAGAGCGGTGACGCCCGAGACCACGAACAAGAAGCCGGTCGTCTTCGCCATGAACACCGGGAACATGGGTGTACCGACGACGTTTTTCTCGGTTCTGCCCTTGCCCGGGAATTGCGTGTGCTTCTGGCGGACCAATAAGAACAGGTGCGCGCCCACTAAGCCAATGATGATGAGCGGAATGATCAGAACGTGCAGGATAAAGAATCTGGGGATGACCGCGGTGCCGGGGAAGTTCCCACCGAAGACCCAGAACGCGAGGTAACTACCGACCAACGGAATTGACAAGATGATCGAGTACGCAATGCGGATACCCGTTCCCGAGACGAGGTCGTCGGGCAACGAGTACCCGAGGAAACCGTTCGCGATCGCGAGGATCAAGAGCGTCGTCCCGATCGTCCAGTTCAGTTCGCGCGGCTTGCGGAACGCGCCGGTGAAGAAGACGCGTGCCATGTGTACGACGATCGAGCCCACGAAAATGTCGCAGGCCCAGTGGTGCATCTGACGCATCAAGAGACCCGCGCGCACCGCGAAAGAGAGGTTGACGGTGGACGCGAACGCTTGGGTGACCCGTTGGCCGTCGAGGGGAAGGTAACTGCCGTGATACGTCACGAGCGCAGTGCTCGGAATGTAGTACAGCGTCAAAAAGATGCCGGTCGCGAGCAAGATGACGAATGAGTACAGCGCGATCTCACCCAACATGAACGACCAGTGGTCAGGGAAGATCTTGTCCATGAAAGTGCGACCACCCTTGGCAACACCGAGACGCTCGTCAAGTTCGTTAATGGCCTTTCCAACGCGTCCGTAGGGACCCGCCGCTTGCTTCTTTGAACGCTTCGTGTTGATGACGTCGCTACTCATGAGCGCTCCCAGAATCCGGGACCAACGGGTTGGTCAAAGCCCTTTTGCGAACGAAGATATCCCGCCGAGTCGATGTAGAGCGGCAACTGCGGCAGCGGACGAGGCGCGGGACCGAACTGAGGAATCGCACCATTGGTGACATTGAACATCGATTGGTGACACGGACAGACGAGCAACTGTAGTTCTTGCTCGTACAGTCCTACCGGACAACCCAAGTGCGTGCACAACTTCGAATAGGCGACGTAGCCCGAAGGAGCCCAGGTTTCGCGACCCTTTTGTGTGGTGAAGTTTTCATTCGAAACTCGAATCAATACAGTTTGATCCACCGCTTGACCACGATCGGTGTTCTGTTGTCCTTCCGGATAGACCGTCACGATTGATCCAACCGCCATCTCCCCGACCGAGATGCGACGCCCTGTGATGTCGACCAGATACGTGCCCTTCTTCCAGTCAGTTGAGAACAGCGTGCCCTTGGGCAACGGTCCGAGACTTCGCAGCAGAGGAAAGATGGCGACAATCCCAAAGATCCCGAGTCCACCGCCGAGCAGACCACCGAGCAACTTGCGACGCTGCACCATGCCGCCGCCACGCTCGACGATGGCAGCTGCCATGGCGTTACGGTCCTCTTCGGACGTCGCCAATTCGTGGCGCTCTTCAACAAATGGTCCACGCGGCATGAGATACTTCCCCCACGCGATGAGACCGACGCCGAGGAAGAAGAGACCACCGCCCATCGTCGCACCGAGGGTCCACGGTTTCGCGTTCACCCAGTAGCACGCGCCAAAGGCCGCCACCAAGACGACACCCAAAAACAACGTCACCGCGATGACGCGCTCGACGAGGTCAGGGTTCTTCGCGAGAGGCTGCAGATGCGGGTCGTCCGCTTTGAGCCCCTGCAAGGACACGGGCGTTCGAAGTTCGTCGTGGTCGCTCACTGGCGCTCTCCTACCCAATAGGCGATGAGGATCAAGATACCCACGCCGATCAACAAACCGACGAATCCTTCGGCGACTGGTCCAAGACCGCCGAGGCCAAACCCTCCCGGGTTCTCCGGGTGCTGGATCTCCGTCGTCACGTACGCGACAATGTCGCGAACCTGGTTGTCGCTCAAGTTGCCGGTGAAGCGCGGCATGTTGGCAGGACCCGTGCGAATCGCTTCAACGACTTCGAATGCGGGGATGTCACGAAGGGACGGCGCAAAGGTGTCGCTCGCGAGTGCGTCGCCGTCACCTTCAATCGTGTGACACGCGGCGCAGTTGAGGGCGAACAACGCCGCACCGTCCGACACGTTCGCATCCTTGAGATGAGGTGTCGGAATCGCGGGATAGCTGGGGTCAAGGGAATTCACCCACGCGGCAATCGCCAGCGCTTGGTTCTTGTTCAGTCGGGCCTGGTGACGAATTGCCTGCACCGCGCGCACATCGGCGGCGGGCATGCGACCCGAGTCGATCCAGAAGTCGATCGTCGCGGGTCCGAGACCCACGAGGTCCGGGAAGGAACCCGAGGTGCCGTTCGCGGGGACGCCGTTGGCTTCGGTGCCGTGGCACGATGCGCAGTTCTCCAAGAAAAGAGCTTGACCGAGGGTGTCAAGCGACGCCGAAGGAGCGTTGTAGGTGATGGCGCTATCACCGTAGGCAATCACCACACCGGTCTTGGAGTCGATCTTGACGTAGGTGGAATTAGGCGTGCCGGAGTTCTTGCGCGTCGTTTGATAGCCCGCGTGCGATGACGAGGCACCGACGTTGTTGGTGAAGAGCACCAAAGGGCCCATGCCCATGAGTGCTACGAAGGAGAAAATGGCGGCGCGCTTGAGGTACGTGGACGTCACTTCTACTACTTCAGCAAGAAGAGGGACGAGTACAGACCAATCCACACGACGTCAACGAAGTGCCAGTAGTAACTGACACCCTGGAACGTCGAGAGTTCGCCCGGGTCACCTTCGCGGCCGCGCATGCGAAACAACAAAAAGGCCATGGCGACGAGACCGAGGAACACGTGAAGACCATGGATGCCGGTCGTGATGAAGAACACCGACCCGTAGGAGTTCGTGTACCAGCGCGTCGTCAAGTGTGTCCATTCGTAGGCCTGATTCCCCACGAAGAGAGCGCCCATGATCATCGTGATGATGACCCAGCGACGTGCTTCCACACGTCGTCGATGTTCGACCAACCACACCGCCCACTGCATGGTGAACGACGAGGCGACCAGGATGATGGTGAAGATGCCCGACTGCAGCACGTCCAAGTGAGTGCCCTTGGGAGGCCACGCGGCCAAGTGTGCTCGGATGGTAAACAACGCGGCGAAGAGTCCCGAGAAGAACATCAGCTCGCTACCGAGCCAAATCATCACGCCGATGGCCAGCATCGGAGGACGATCGTGGACGATCTTCTCTTGCTTCGCCAGGCTATTGAGGGGAATCGCCTGACTCACGACTACCTTTCTAGCGGATTTCACGCACCCGATGCGACCAGGCCCTGAGAGCCTTTACAGAAGGGTGGCTGGTAATTCCCCGCTGGCGACGATGGCGAGGCGCCGGGTAGGGCGCGTCATCGCGACGTACAAGGTTCGAAGCCCCCGGGGGCTCGCCTGATTCGGGTCCCCAGAACCTCGACTCACGATCTGGCTCGGCTCGACGACGATAGTCGCGTCGAACTCGAGTCCATTGGCGCCCTCAGCGCTCAAGACAACCAGATCGGCGCCGAGACCTTTGGAGTCTTGATCGCGCGGATCGATCGCGTCGATACCTTGTTCCTTTAGAAGTTCGACGATCTCTCCAACCCTTCGGGCGGTCACGATGAGGGCGACCCTTCCGGGTGCGACCGCTTCGACCTCTCGTCTCGTGGCGTCTACGAGCGTCGTCGCGAACAACTCGGGCGCGACGACCTCGACGATTGGCACGAACCCCGCGCGACGCACCGGTCGTGGAGGCTCAAGACCTGGCGTTGCTGCGAGCAATGTCGGAGCAGCAAAATCAAGCACCTCTTCGGGTGTGCGGTAGCTGACCGTGAGGTCGACGCGCGTGGGTGCGTTACGCGGATCGAGCACTTCAAGGACCGAGTTCCACGACGCCGAGCTCGACGCCGTGGTCGCCTGGCCCATGTCACCGACGATAGTCATCGATCCCGTCAGGTCGCGGCGCTTGAGGACTCGAAGTTCCATTGGCGACAAGTCCTGCGCCTCATCGACGACGATGTGCCCGTAGGTCACGAACTCTGCTTCATCGAGTTCAACGGACTGCGCGGGTGCGTTGCGTTGCGCCTCGCGCATCGCCGCGGCGCGCACGTCACCCGCGTAGGCATCGAGGTCGATGCCATTGAGAATGTCGTTTTCGGTGACCTTGATTGGGGGGCGCGGGCGTTTCCTCGGTCCCAGCAATACGCGCGCCTCGTCAATCAGTGCAGCGTCCGCCTTGGTCCATTCGATCTCCTCGAGCGACTCGGAGCGCTTGCGCCCCAGAAGCTCCAATTCGGCGTCGCTAAAGAGGTCTTTGCCAGCGGCGCGCAGCAGAGCGGGCGCGCCGAAGAGGTCATGGAGTAGGTCCTGTCCACTCAGGCGCGGCCAGATTCGCTGCAACGCTTCCTTGAACTGAGGCGTTGATCGAATGAGGTCAGCGAGTTCGCCGACACCACTTGTCTCGTCAGTACCTTCGCGCACGAAACGCTGGTGGTATTCCTGAGCAAGTCGATTCGCGATCTCTCGACCCACCGCGGAACGACGCTGGTTGTGATTGCCGGGCCGGCGTCGTGCTCGCTCAACCGCTTCTTGGGTATAACGAGCCCGCAGATTGACAACGGCACGACCAATGGGAATCTGCACATCGGTGCGCAAAGGACGCTGGCGGGTTCGAAGAGCCCGCGCGATAAGTGTCGCCATGCGCAGGTCGCCCTTCAATTGGTCGACGTCCTCCGATTCGTGCCCTCGAATCTCCACATTCGTCACGAGACCGGAGATGGTCGACAGTGTGACACCCGACTCGCCCAGCGAGGGAAGCACGTTTTCGATGTAGTTCAAGAACAAAGGATTGGGGCCTACCACGAGCACGCCCTGACGTTCCAATGTCGAGCGATAGGTGAAGAGCAAGTACGCCGCTCGGTGCAGCGCAACGGCCGTCTTGCCGGTGCCTGGGCCACCTTGGACGAGAAGGATTCCCGCGAGGGGACTGCGAATTATTTGGTCCTGTTCACCTTGGATGGTCGCCACGATGTCGCCCATCCGGCCCGTCCTTGCACGGCCCAAGGCGGCGAGCAAGGCGCCGGGTCCGCCTAGGGCAAGACCACCATCGACGAGACCTTCCGCCGTCGCGCTGCGACGTTCGTCCTCTGGCAGGATCAACTCGCCGTCTTCGTCGGCAAAGTATTCATCTTCGACTCCAGTGACACCGTGACCACGAATCGCGACGTGTCGGCGTCGTGAAAGACCGAGTGATTCAACGCCCGTCGCGCGATAAAACGCTTCGGCGACGGGAGCGCGCCAGTCAACAACGAGAGCATTCAGTTCCTCGTCCGACACGGCCAGGCGACCAACGTGGTAAACATCCGAGGTTCCAGACTCGTCGGGTAGATAATCGATTCGGCCAAAGAACAACGGTTGGTCACCAATGGCGAGTTGGTCAAGACGGTGCAGGGCGGTGCCCATGACGACGTCTCGTTCGACGAGATCGCCGGCGCCTCGCATGTTGGCAACAGCCGCGCTGTCACGAAGCGAGCGCGCTTCGTCGCGCATGTGATCGAGCGCGTCGAGTGCACGGTTGAGAAACGCTTGCTCTTCAGCGACCTCTCGCTCGTGTGCCATTTCCACCTCATCCTCGCCCCGAATTGGAGTCTGACAAGTCTAATCGGCTGCACACCGTGTCCGGTTTTGATGCACCAACTCGGTACCGTCGATGCGGTCCTTTCGTGAACGGGGGCTTCGTGGTACGAAACCTTTAAGGTGACGCACGCCGCAGAACAGAAATTTCGATTGACCTAGATTTGTGTGAATCGCGAGGAGAGTTGTGAACAACCCAGTCTTTCTGAGGGCATGTCGGGGCCAAAGTGTCGAGCACGTGCCCGTCTGGTTCATGCGCCAGGCGGGAAGGTCCCTTCCCGAATACCGGGCTCTGCGCGGCACCGGCTCCATACTCGACGCAATCGCCGATCCCGTCATCGCGAGCGAGGTCACCATGCAACCGGTGCGTCGCTACGGCGTCGATGCGGCCATCCTGTTTTCCGACATCGTCGTTCCCTACCACGCGATTGATTTCGGCGTCGACGTGGTGCCCGGTCGCGGTCCAGTTATCGCTGAACCTTTTCGAGGCACCAACGATTTGGCTCGGTTGCGCGACCTCACCGCCCTCGACGTCGCGCACGTGACCCAAACAGTCGACTTAGTCGTGAAGGAACTTGAAGAATCGAATACACCGCTCATTGGTTTCGCAGGTGCGCCGTTCACCGTGGCGAGTTACCTCGTCGAAGGCTCACCGACGCGCGACTTCGCCATCATCAAGGGACTCATGCATCAAGACCCCACGTTGTTCCAACAACTCTTAGAACGACTCGTCGACATCACCATCTCGTTCTTACGATTCCAAGTGGACCACGGTGCTCGCGCCCTTCAGATCTTCGATTCCTGGGCGGGTTCTCTGACGAGAGACGAGTACCAACGTTTCGCCCTTCCGGCGACGTGCGCGGTCATCGACGGTCTCATCGATCTCGGCGTACCGACGATATTGTTCGGCGTAGGCACTGGTGAGCTCTTAGACCTGATGGCGACCGCCGGAAGCACGGTGGTGGGCATCGACTGGCACGTCGACTTGGACCAGGGTCGTCGACGTGTTGGCCCGAAGCCCGTCCAAGGCAATCTCGATCCCGCGCGCTGTCTGAGCGGTGAGAAACTCGGCGTCGAAGCGGCACGCGAGGTTCTCGTCCGCGCCGGCACCGACGCGGGCCATATCTTTAATCTCGGCCATGGCGTCTTACCCGACACCGATCCAGCAGTCCTTGAAGCGATCGTCCGGGTGGTGCACGAAGAGGGAAGGGCCGGTGTGCAGTGAAGACCGGCGTCCTCGTTATGGCCTACGGCACGCCGAGCACACCCGATGACGTCGAGGCGTACTACACGCGCATCCGCCACGGACGCGCACCCACGCCTGAATTGCTCGCTGATCTCGTGCGCCGCTACAACGCCATTGGTGGCACGTCACCACTCGCCCAACGAACGGCCGACCAGGTCGCGGGCATCGCTGCAGCACTCGAGTCCTTGGCGCCCAGTGCCTACGACGTACGTTTCGGTTCCAAGTACGAGCCCCCGCTTCTCGAAGAAATCGCGGAGAGTTTTCGCAGCGACGGTTTCAATCTCGTCATTGGACTCGTCCTCGCCCCGCACTCGTCGTCGATGTCGACCGACCAGTACATGTCGCGCGCGCGCGAGGCGCTCGGACCTGACGTCGAGTTCATCGAGATCGGTGCGTGGTACGAGGCACCAGGTTTCTTGGAACTCATCGCGCGACGAGTGAACGATGCCTTAGACGAGATTCCCCTGGAGCGCCGCGCGACGACGCAAGTACTCTTCTCGGCGCACTCGCTGCCCGAACGCATTCTCTTAGAAGGCGACACCTACCCTGATCAGTTGCGAGAAAGTGCCGAACGCGCCGCCGACATCGCTGGTGTCGACGCCTTCGACATTGCGTGGCAATCAGCGGGCCGCACGCCTGATCCCTGGATCGGACCCGATATCCTCCAGGTGCTGCGGGACAAGAGCGTCGCCGGTGTGACCGACATTGTGTCGTGTCCGATTGGCTTCGTCGCCGACCACCTCGAAGTCCTCTTCGACATTGATATCGAGGCGCAGGGCGTTGCTCACGAAGTTGGGCTGAACCTTGTTCGCACGAAGTCGCTCAACGACGACGACGAGTTCGTGGCGATCCTCGCCAACGTCGTACTCGCCGTGGCGAACTAGGTGCCCGGGTCGTCGGTCGTCATCGTCGGCGCGGGCATCGCGGGGCTGAGTGCCGCCTGGGAGCTCACTGGTGCCGCGGCCGGCCCCGACGAGTCGACGCCGCGCGTCGAGATCATCGAGAGTTCTTCTCGGGTCGGGGGTGCCTTAGTGACGTCCACGTTCGATCAACACACGATCGATCTTGGCGCTGACGGTTTCCTCGCGCGACGACCTGAAGCGGTCGCCCTCGTTCGCGAGCTAGGTCTCGACAATCAGCTCGAAGCAATCGCGACGAGCGGTGCGTCGATCTTTCTCGCGGGCGCACTACGCGAGCTACCGAGCGGCCTCGTGCTGGGCGTGCCCACGAGTGCGGCATCACTCTCGTCACTGAAGGGGATTCCCTGGGCCGCGAAGTGGGCACTACGCCGTGATCAATTTGCACCGCGACGACTTCAGCTTGGTGACGACGAGACAATCGGCGTAATCGTCCGTCGAAAACTTGGCGACGACATCGCTTCACTCTTCGTCGAACCAATGATTGGTGGCATTCAGGCCGGACGTATCGACGAATTGTCCGCGACGTCGGTGTTCCCCGCCCTCGTGGATGCGGCGCGAAAAGGCGGCTCGCTCATGAAGGCAATGCGTTCGGTTGGACCAGTGAATCCCGGTCCTTCGGCACAACGCGTGGCGAGTGGCCCCGCGTTCTATACGTTGCTCGAGGGAGTCGGATCGATCCCTCGCACGCTCGCGCGACGTCTCCAGGAGCGCGGCGTCGTGATTCGAACCGGCGTACCCGTCAGCGCACTTCGACGCACACCGGCGAGCACCTATCCGTGGGAAGTCGACACCGAAACGACAACCACACCCGCCAACGCCTTGATCATGGCGGCTCCCGCCGCGAACGCGGCGCGCCTGCTCGGTCGCTTCTCCCCCGCTCTCGACGCGCTCTCGAGCATCACGTGCGCGAGCGCCGCAATGGTCACCTTCGCGTTCGCGCGCGATGCCATTGCGCTTCCAGAGAGCGGTACCGGGGTACTCGTGCCGCTAGCGACGCCTTGGTCGGGCGAAGGCTCGCTCATGATCACGGCGATCACCTTCCTTGATCGAAAATGGCAACACCTCGCGAGTGACACCAACACGTTGCTGCGCGCGCACGTCGGGCGAATCGACGACGAGCGCGCCAGCGCGATGAACGACGACGAACTGCGAGCGCGTGTCGAGGACGAGCTTCGCTTCATACTCGGACGGTGCGCAGCGCCTCTCGAGGCGCGGGTGCAACGCTGGCCATCATCCTTACCGCAGTACCGACTTGGTCACGAGTCGCTCGTGCGCGACGCCAAAGATGCGGCGAACACGATTCGCGTCGCGCTGTGCGGAATGACCTATGACGGCGTGGGCGTTCCCGCGAGCATCGGGTCGGGACGTCGCGCCGCGAACGAAGTTCGCTCGATCCTCGCTTAACCGACGCGGTACCCGAGGTTCATCAAGGTGCCCGGCTTATGGAAGATCAATTGCACGTCGGAGATGTGGCGCTCGAGGAAGGCCGCTTCGCAGTATTGCAGATACATATCCCAGAGACGCTTGAAGCGGTCGTCAAATCCGAGTTGACGGATCTGGTCGTAGCGTGCATCGACGTTCTTTCCCCAGTAGCGAAGCGTCCTGGCGTAGTGCAGCCCAATGTCATCGAGATCGGTGAGCTGTAGATCGGTGTGGCTGGCAATAGAGTCCATGATCGCCGCCACGCTCGGTAGACAGCCTCCCGGAAAAATCAAATCGCGGATGAAGTCGTCGCGAAGCTTGGCGCGATCGAAGCTCTGGTCCGAGATGGTGATCGCTTGGAGCGCCATGCGACCTTTATCGTTTAACAAGGAAGAGCACTTGGAGAAGAAGTCCTTGTAGTGACGCCAGTGCACGGCTTCGATCATCTCGACCGACACCAAAGCATCGTAGGTTCCCGTGAGGTCGCGATAATGTTCGCCGAGCACGGTCACGAGATGACCGAGTCCCTCCTCCTCGACGCGTCGCTGCGCCACCAGACGTTGATTCTCCGAAATCGTGGTGGTCGTGACTTTGGCGCCGTAATGCTTCGCCGCGTGCAACGCGAACCCACCCCAGCCCGTGCCGATCTCGATGACGTGGTCGCTCGAGTCGAGCCCGAGTTTCTGACACAGTCGATCGAATTTCTCCACCTGGGCGTCATAGAGCGAGGTCGATTCGTCCTTGAAGACCGCACACGAGTACGCGAGCGTCTCGTCGAGCATCAATTCGAAGAATTCGTTCGAGAGGTCGTAGTGCGCATGGATGTTCTTTCTGTCCGCTCGCTTGCTGTCTCGGTATCGAAAGAGTGCCGTCGTCACGAGTCGCCACTGCACGGGCGCGAATCCGTAGAGGGCACGAAGTCGGCGCGCCCGGCGATCTTGCCGGTGGCGAAGTGGGTTCGAGGCGCGAAAGAGATAACGAACCAGCGCCGTCAGGTCGTCGGTCTCCCACAGACCATTCACGTAGCTGCGACCCATACCACGCGAGCCCCCAAAGACGATTGCTGCGTACGCACCCCGGTCATTCACCGTTAAATGGGCAACTAGCGCACCTTCGCCAATGCTTCGAGTGACGGTCGCTCCTGAGTAGGTCTCGGTGAGGTGCAGGGTGCCAATGCTTCGAAGTTTCGGCGCGCTGACAATACGAATGAAGATTCGACGCGCGAGCCGAGCGAAATATTGGCGGCGAGGCGCCAAGAAATCTCCTGGCGCGATCGTGTCACTAAAGCCGGCTGACATGGTCCGAACCCTTCTCTTGTGTGCTGGGGCGTGGGACGTACTTGATACCTTTCGCGAAGAGTCGCGCCGCTTGTACGTAGATTCGAAACGAAACGCGAAACGCCATGTCCGGATAACGGCGACTCGCGCGGCGTACTTCCTTACTGGTAAGAGGTTCGCGCGAAAAGGACATCGTCGCGGAAAAGCGGCGAGCACCGATGTGGTCGCGTGTCGACGCGCAGTGGTCGAACAAGGTCATCGAGAGAGAAAACCGCTCAGCGGGCTCCGTGTAGGACAGTCGATACAGCCCTTCCATTTCGAGGAAGGGCGACACGTGGTGGGCCTTTTCGAAGACAATCGGCCCCGGTGCGCCCAGTACGTAGAGGTGACGCTCTCCCCAGGGCGTATTGGTGACTTCGGCGATGGCTCGGTCAACGGTGTCGCCGTCGTAAAAGAAATAGAGCGTGATGGGATTAAAATTCCAACCGAGTGACGAGAGATTCGCCATGACCGCGATGCGTCCGGGCGCCTCAGTGCCAACTTCACTGCGATACATCGCTCGCGCCGCTTCGTCGAGGGATCCGCGATAATCGGGTAAGAAGTCGCGGCGGCGCAGTGTGTAGCGACCCGGTAACCGATACCGCAATTTAACTGGCGCGTTAGGACCGGTGACGTTGCCCTCGACGAAGAGACCAGCGACGTCACGTTCGAGGTCGTGGAGCTCGTCGAGGTACAGCATGAACATCATCACGCGATACTTGAACTTGTGTTCGCGGGGCAAGTAACGATGATGCGTCACTCGCCCCCAATAGAGCGCCGAGTCGCTCACCAGCCAACCCCCAGCGCATCACAGACTTCAAGCGCGCTACGCACACCATCTTCGTGAAAGCCGTAACCGAAATATGCGCCACAGAACGACGTGTGCTTTCCCGTGAGCGTGTGGCGAAGCTGTTGTGCGTGCACCGTTGCTCGATTGAGCACCGGATGCGCGTAACGAAAGCGACCGAGAACCTTCGCGGGATCAATCGCGTCGTGACTGTTGAGCGTGACGAGGAATGTTCGCGGCGCCTTGAGCGACTGCAGGGTCGAGACGTCGTAGGTCAAGGTCGCCAAGTCCCCGTCCCCAGGCGCGCGGCGGTAGTTCCACGCGGCCCACGCGCGTTGGTGTTGGGGCATCATCGACACGTCCCAGTGCAAGGTCACATCATTGGGTTGGTACGTGATGGCGCCCAAGACGTTCGTCTCGGCTTCGGTCGGATCACTCAACATGGCGAGCGCCTCGTCACTGTGACAGGCGAGAATAGCGTGGTCGAAGTGCGCCTCATCGTTGGCACTCGAGACCACGACACCCAACTCGTCACGACGAAGCGCGATGACCGGCGTCGACGTGCGGAGCGTTCCTTGGGCGGCGACCCGTTCTCGAATTCGCTCCACGTATGACATAGATCCACCATCTATTGTTCGCCACGAAGGACGGCCTCGGATGTTCAAAAGACCATGACGAGAGAAGAATTCTGCGAAGGTCCGTGCCGGGATTTCGCTGAACGTACTTGGCTCGGCGGACCATATCGCTGCGCCCATGGGGATCAGGTACCACTCGAGGAATTCGCGGCTCCAGCGTCGCTCGGCGAGCAACGCGGCGAGGGTCAACTCGGGATCAATCGACGTCTTCAACAAGTCGCGCAATGTTCGATTGAAGGCGAGGATCTGGATCACCATACGCAGGAATCGTGGTCGAAGGATGTTTCTTCGCTGGGCGAATATGGAATTGAGATTGGTGCCCTTCCACTCGAGACCCCCCTGCACATCGCGGTAGCTGAAGCTCATCGTGCTGAGCTTGCTCTCAACGCCGAGTCGGTCGAGCAATTCAATGAAGCGCGGATACGTCGCGTCGTTGTAGACGAGAAAGCCAGTGTCGACGGGGTAGTCGCCGTCACCGCCGGGTACCGTCACGGTATGCGCGTGGCCCCCGAGATGTGACTCGCGTTCGTACAGGGTCACCTCGTGGTGTTCACTCAACAGGTACGCGGCCGTGAGACCGGCAACACCCGCACCGACGATGGCAATCTTCACGCTTCGTTCTCCAACTCGGTGTGCCGTGCCATGCTGAGGCGAGCATATGGGTAGCAACGCCGACAACTGCTAGAGGTAGTAGCCCGAATGGATGTAGATGCACGGCACGCCTTCGCTGACGTACATCGCGTGATTCTTCGGATCGTCGTCAAGCGCGAGGCGGATTTCAAAGCCCCTTGCACGCAGATCTTGCACGGCACCGCGCTTGAATTCGTCAACCCCCGAATAGTCGCCGAACTCACGCATGATCAACAGGTCCCAGCGAATCCCGTAACGCTCGAGCCACGCCACCGTATGGGGTTGGACGCGACGCGGACGACCGGTCAGCAAGACGATCAGTAGCGAGGAATCCAGTAGCTCTAGTAGCCGTTCGATCTCGTCGATCACGGGATCGTCACCGCACGCGTCAAAGAAACTACGCCAATCGCCCCAATCGAGGTAGTGCTGGCGCCCGGCCGCGTCAGCGAGGACGCCATCGATGTCGAAGATGACGACATTGCCCGTCGGGGCCGCGTCAGCGCGCCAGTGCCAATTTTCTCGTGAGTAAGAGGATGTCATCAGTGCTTTTAGTGTGCCGGCGTACGCCAGAGGGATGTCTGCGAGACTAGACGCCGTGCCAGTGACCGAGCGACAGACGCTCTCCCTCCCCTATGGACGCCATGTCTATGTGGTGAGCGACCTGTCATTGTCGCCAACGACGGACGCCACGAGCCGTCCGGTTCGCGAATTGGTAGACCTGATCGAGGACATCGACGACGCGGCCGTTGTCATCGTCGCGGGCAACATGTTCCATCCCGAACCCACGTCACACTTGGGCAAATTCATCGAAGCGACCTTCGACGCCCTGCCCCTGCTTCGTGACGCCATCGCCACGTTTTGCGCCAAGGACAATCACCGATTCATCGTGCTGCCGGGCAGCGACGACCATGAGCTCAGCGGGCGCGAGCGAGCGCAGAACCAGTTGCGCGCCCTCGGTGCGGAGATCGCCAAGGACGTAATTCTCCAGGTCGCGACCGCTGACGGGGTTCGCGATCTGGCCGTCAGTGCCGGACGTTGCGACATCGACGTGGCGCTCGCCGATGCGGACGATCGCTCGGACGCGGACCGGCTTGAAGATCCCACGTCGCTCTCGCGCTTCGTTTCCTCCAGGGTCCTTTTTCGCCGCCTCGGACCATGGGCATGGTTGCCCGTGCTCGCCATGGTGGGTTTCGACCTCTTCAACACCGTGACCAAATTGATCGAGCACTTTACGCATCGCCACTACAAGCTCCACGCGCCGCACACGACGAGCTTTTGGGGCAACCTCGTCGTCAATATCATCTTGATCGTCGCGCTCGAGGCGCTCGTCGTCGCCTGCGCAGGACTCCTCGTACGCCGCAGGTTCGATCACGACGCGCGAACACAGCGTTCGGCGGGTTTGAGTGAACCGCTCGCGGCAACGTACGTCGACGGCGTTGACGCGATTGAGTTCGCGCGGCGAGTGTGTGAACGAGGTGGAGCCGGTGCCATCGTCGGCGGAGCGCCGAGACCAGCGTTGGCCTTCCTCGACAACGGCGTCTGCGCTGCTCCTGGGCCGTCAAGAACGGTCGTGATCGAGCGACGAGGTCATCTTGGACTTCCCCCGGTCTTCGCGTCGGTCGATCGTATTGGCATCGTCGAAGTGGAAGCCGCAAGCACGTTGCAAGTTCGCCTTCTCGGCGGACAGTCCCCGCGACGTCGCGGCACCGTGCTGGAGCGCACCGTCGCTGGACAACCACTCCAACCTTCGCCCTCCACGGCAACGTCATCGGTCGGTTCGTGGCCCAACGGCACACCCTTTCCGGTCAGTGCCGAACGACTCGTCGCCCAACGACGCCAGCGTTCGATTCGACGTTGGGCCAGTGGCCTTTTGTTTCTCGACGGTGTCGTCAGTGTCGCGGTGACCGCGGCGCCCCCACTCCATCACCGCCTACACTTCGTGCTCTCGTTCTTACCCTTAGGCGTTGCTCAGTCCGCCGCCGCCATCACCGCCGTCGCGGGCATCGCGATGATCATGATCTCGCGCGGCATTCGCCGTGGGCAGCGACGCGCGTGGTTCCTTGGCGTCGCGGCACTGAGTTTCACCGTCGTGACGCATCTCGCCCGAGGTGGTTCCATCCCTTCATCCCTGGTCGCAGCGGCAATTCTGATCTTTCTCGTACTGGAGCGCCAGCACTTCCAAGCAACCACGGACCGCTCCTCAACGCGTACGGCAATTCCGCGCCTTGGGTTCATCGGTGTCGTTGCGGTCATTGCGTCCACCCTCGGTCTCGAGGCCTCGGGGGCGCGCCATCACTTGCCATCATTCGGGGTCGTCGTGGTCGCGTGCGCCGAACGTCTGGTCGGCATCTACAACATCACACTGCCCGACAGCGTTGACGACTTCATCGATCCGGTCCTCGTGACAATCGGCGTCGCGCTCTTTGTGTCGCTGCTCTATCTCCTCACCCGACCGGTCGTCGATCGTCGACTTAGCCAGCACGGCACGAGCACCGAGCGACGCATCGCCGAACTGCGCGCGCGAGAGATCGTCCGGCGTCACGGGCGCGGCACACTCGACTACTTCGCTCTTCGCGATGACAAGCAATTTTTCTTCTTTCGCGATTCGCTCGTCGCGTACGCCGTCTACGGTGGCGTCGCGCTCATCTCGCCCGACCCCATTGGCCCCGAAGCGGAGCGCACCGAGGTCTTCAGCGCGTTTCGCCAATACGGCGAATCGCGGGGATGGACGATTGGCGTCATGGCGGCGTCCGAGGAGTGGACGTCGATCTACCACGCTGCGGGGATGCACTTCATCTATCTCGGCGACGAAGCGATCGTTGATTGCCGCACGTTCTCCCTCGACGGCGGCAAGATGAAGGGTCTGCGCCAGGCGTGCACGCGACTCGCACGACACGGCTACACGGTGAGCTTCGTCGACCCCTCCAACATCGACCCGAGCCAGGTCACGGCAATCGTCGAGCTGATCTCGATGCTGCGTCGAGGCGAAGGTGAGCGCGGATTCTCGATGATGCTCGGGCGACTCTTCGACCCCAAGGACAAGGGCCTCCTGCTCACCATCGTCCAGGGGCCTGACGGACAACCGGCGGCGGTCTGTCAATTCGTACCATCGCCCGCCATCAACGGTTTTTCGCTCGACCTCATGCGGCGCGACCCTGGCGAACACCCCAACGGTCTCATTGACTTCGCACTGTGCTCAACCATCAGCCATCTCGCTGCAACGGGCGCCCAAGGTCTCAGTCTCAACTTCGCCGCCTTCCGATCAGTCCTCGACGGTGAACGAGGTGACGGCACCTTCACGCGCGTCGAGCGTTGGGCCCTCAAGCGCCTGTCGGGCGTGTTACCCATCGAGTCGCTGTGGACCTTTAACGCTAAGTACCACCCGGACTGGTTGGCGCGCTACCTCGTCTACCCCGCCGCCGAGAGTTTCGTGCCGGTCGTGGCGGCGATCTTGCGCGCCGAGTCGATCACCGAGATCCCGGTCCTCGGGCGATTCCTCGCCAACGACCCCTCCAACCGACCCGGCACCGTTGTCCCTGATGAAGTACTCGAAGCAGCCAGGCGCGTGGACCGCGAGGTCGCCGCGCACTAGGGCAGTATCAGGTGCAAGTCGCCGAACTCGTGCCAGCGCAGACCCCGTTCGAGGGCCTCACGGTACGAGTCCACGAGTAACGCCCGCCCGGCAATCGCCTCGAGCATGCTCAGGTGCGACGAGACTGGCTCGTGCCAGCCCGTCAGCACCCCGTCGACGACCGTCACGCCGCGCTCGGGAGTCACCACCAGGTCGGTCCACCCGTCGTAGGCCCGCACCTTGCCCCGTTCGTCGACGCTGCTCTCGAGCGCGCGCACGACGGTCGTACCCACCGCGATCACGCGACCGTTCGCGCGTCGCGTCGCGTTCACGCGCTCGGCGCTCGAGACCGGGACTCGCACGCGCTCGGGGTAGGGCGTCTCACCGGATTCGAGTGACGCGACGCCGGTGTGCAACACGATCGGCACTACGCCAACGCCGCTAGCGACCAGCGAGGTCAACAACGCCTTCGTGAAAGGTCGACCCGCACTCGCCATCTCGGCGCTGGCGAACTCGGTCGCGTACACGTTCTGGTACATCTCGATCGGCCAGTCGCGCTCGACGTAGTCGTAGTGGATGGCCCTCGCGAAGTGCCACAACCACGCCAGGGGATCGTCACCGAGGTCCACGTCGGCCACCCAGAGCCGACCTTCGTCGAGATAGGGCTCGCAAAGGGAGAGCGAGGCGCCACCTCGCATCGCCAGCGTGGAAAAACTCACCGGCGAAGCCCAACGACGCGTGGCCGTGCCGTTCTTCTCGCGCAACTCGAGCGTCCAGCGATGTTGGTCAAGTTGGGTCGAGAGGTGCACGACGACCTCGGTGCCGTCGGGCGCGATCGCGTCAAAGGCCGCGGGGATCGTGCCCGAGGTGTTGATCACCAACAAGTCGCCGGGCACGAGAAACGACGCGAGCAAGCGGAACGACGTGGTGATCAGGCGCCGGTCGGACCGGTGGGCCACGAGCATCGCCACGTCGTCACGCGCGAGGCCACGGGCCTCGGGGGGCGAGGAGGCCTCAAGCTCGCGCGGCACGCTGAACTCGTAGGGCGACGTAAGTGACACGGGGGCGTTCACGTGGCGAATTCCTGAGCGCGGTAGCGCCCGCTCGGTGCCCCCG
>PLRK01000046.1 GCA_003163875.1 Acidimicrobiaceae bacterium
CGCAACGACTACTCGGTCCCCACTGCCTACGCCCACCAGGACGTGGTGGTGATCGGTGGCATCGAGAGCATCAAGATCGTCGCCCAGGGACACCTGGTGGCCACGCACACGCGCAGCTGGGACAAGGCCCAGACCTTCTATGAACCCGTTCACTACCTGGCGTTACTCGAACGAAAGCCTGGCGCCTTCGATGCGGCGCGACCCTTGGAGGACTGGCAACTGCCGGCGTGCTTCTGGTCGCTGCGCCGGCGACTCGAGGTTGACATGGGACCAAGTGGCATACGCGAATTCATCAAGGTGTTGCGGCTTCTCGAGCGTTACTCGATGCGCGATCTGCGCATCGCGGTCGAACGTGCCGGCGTGATGCTGAGCGTGAACGCCGACGTCGTCGAGCTGCTCATACGCGCCAACAACGAGACGCCGGTCGAGCTGTTCAGTCTCGACGGACACGCGCACCTCAAGAGTGTTCACGTCGAGTCGCCCGACCTCACCGCCTACGCCACGCTGACGGCGGTGAATTCATGAAGCGCCTCGAAGCCAAGTCCATGGTGCTCTTGAAGCATCACCTCAAGGCCCTGCGTCTACCCACGATCGGTGCGGAGTGCGAGAAGGTCGCTGGCCAAGCCGCCGCCGACAATGTCGATCACTTGAGCTTTCTGTTGCAACTCTGTGAGTTGGAGTTGCTCGAGCGTGAGCGCAAGTCCGCCGAACGTCGGATGAAGGCCGCCAAGTTTCCGAGCACCAAGTCCCTCGCCACGTTCGACTTCCTGGCAAGACCGAGCGTCAACAAGATGTTGGTCTTGGAGCTCGCGCGTTGCTCGTTCATCGACGAACGNNGGTTCTTTCGGGTCACCGAGTTGGTCACGATGCTCATCGAAGCGAAGGATCAACGAGTGCTCGCACGACTCAAGACGCAGCTCTCGAAACTGGATTTACTGGTGCTTGACGAGCTGGGATACGTTCCAGCAACTAAGGTCGGCGCGGAGCTGCTCTTCGACGTGATCGCGACCGCCTACGAGCGCTCGAGCATCATGGTCACGACCAACCTGCCCTTCGAAAACTGGACAGAAGTTCTGGGCTCAGAACGACTCACCGGGGCCACGCTCGACCGCTTGACGCATCGCTGCAAGATCATCGAAACCAAGGGAGAGAGTTACCGACTTCAGGACGCCGCGAAGCGTTCCAGAATCAGAAAGTCCTGAGAGAAAGTGGCGTCAGCCACGTTCTTGAGGCAGACTTAGGAGACAATCACGTGTGGCTGTTTTCGACCAGCGGGCGTGGCTGTTTTGGGCCAGCGTTCACGTTCGTGAACGGTCCGTACACTTGGGCTGTATCGAAGAACGTCACGCCGAGGTCGAGCGCCGAGCGTAAAAGGGCGATCATTTCTTTGCGACTGGCGGTGTTGCCTCGGTGATGACTCATACCCATGCATCCGAGCCCGATGGCGGAAACCTCTACGCCGCTTGAGCCCAATTCTCTCATTTTCATCGAAGTTCCCTTCTACGGTGCTCTTGGGTGTCATCGTGCCGTCGACGTTGCCTCGTTCTACCTCGCCGGCGAACGACGAGTGTGGCGAGTTCGCCGAGCGTAAGCACGCTTCTAGCGACTCAATTCGTGAGGCCATTCTCCTTTATCAATCTCGCGTACCAATGGAAGCTGGACTTTGGTAGGCGAGTACCAGTGGGGAAGTCGACCCAGACGATGCCGAAGCGTCGAGAGTAGCCAAAGGACCACTCGAAGTTATCGAGGAGACTCCAGACGAAGTAACCCTGGACGTTGACGCCCGCGTCCATCGCGTCACGCACGGCGGTGATGTGATCGCGCAGATAGTCGATTCGTTCGTTGTCGAGTACGTTGCCGTTGGGATCAACGTAGTCGTCGAAGGCCGCACCGTTCTCGGTGATGTAGATCGGCAGTGACGTGTACTCCTCCTTGATGCGGATCAGCAGAGCAGCGAGTCCCGACGCGTCGACCTCCCAGCCCATCGCGGTCGTCTCGGTACCTGGTGTCTCGAGTGAAAGGAGTCGCAGATCGGGGAATTGCTCGCTCAGAGGAACGAGGTACCCAGCGGCGCGAGCCTCGCTCGCGCGCGCCGCGTCCATAACGGTGCCCGGAAAGTAGTAGTTGACCCCGAGAAAATCGAGTGGTGTCGCAATCGTCGCGAGATCGCCGTCTTGCACCACCGAGAATCCAGGCTCCAGCCCCGCGTAATGGGCCAGCATGTCCTCGGGGTAGCGGGCGTGAAAGACCGGATCGAGGAAGAGTCGGTTCAAACTACCGTCGGCGCGCTTGGCGGCGGCGACGTCTTCTTCGTGATCGGTTCCGGGACGGAATACGCCGAGGTTCAGCGTGATACCTATCTGGGCGTCGGGAACTGCCGCTCGCAGGTGCGGCACGGCGAGTCCGTGCGCCAACAAGAGGTGGTGGTTCGCCGCGGCGGCGCGTCCAAGGTCTTGGATGCCGGGGGCGTGTCGGCCCGAACCGTAGCCGAGCCACGCCGAACACCAGGGCTCGTTCAGGGTTATCCAACGCGCGACGCCGTCGCCGAGTGCGCGTGCGACGATCTCGACGTAGTCGGCGAATCGTTCGGCGGTGTCGCGCACGACCCACCCACCGTTGTCTTCGAGCGATTGTGGCAAGTCCCAGTGATAGAGCGTCAGCGTGGGCTCGATGTCGCGTTCGTGCAAACCGTCGACCAAGCGTCGGTAGAAGTCGAGGCCCGCCTGATTCGCGGGGCCTTTTCCATCGGGTTGTATGCGCGACCACGCCACCGAGAATCGGTACGAACCGACGCCCAACTCGCGCATCAGGTCCAGATCCTCGAGGTAGCGGTGGTAGTGATCACAAGCGACGTCGCCATTGTCGCCGTTCCAGACCGCACCTGGTTGATGGGCGAACGTGTCCCAGATCGACGTGCCGCGGCCGTCGTCGTGCACGGAGCCCTCGATCTGATACGAGGCGGTTGCGCTTCCCCAAAGAAACTCTGTCGGGAAAACGCGCGAGGTGTTCTCGCTGCGCGTGTGGTGCGTGCTCATGTGTCAACTCCTAAAAAGTGTGCTGCGATCGAATGATGGAGGGCTTCACGGTCCGCCGGCGACAACGCCGGCGGACCGTGAAGTGTAATTAACCCCCCGCGCGCGCTTGCGCGGGTTGGGACAGGCGTAGACGCGCGCGGGGCGACTTCCTAGGAGGCCACGCTGATGTGCGTCAGGATGTACGGCAGCTCGGGGTCACCGGGTGCGGGGTCCATGTACGGGTTCGACGGCGTTGGGAAGCCCGTGTACGTGGCCGTCGAGTACTCGCACCACGTCGCGCCGTAGAGCAGCGGGATCACGGGTAGCTGCGTCGCGACCAGCGCTTCGAGCGGCATCGTCGCCGCCTTCACCGCTGCGGTGTTGCTCGGGTCGGTACCGGCAAGCTTGGTTAAGTCGGCTTGTGCTGCGGCACTGTGGTAGCGGCCGTAGTCCGCGTTTGCTGACTTGCCAATCGCTGCGGACGTCGTGTAGTCCAGCCAGTTGTCGTACTGGGTGTAGGGGTTGGTACCGCCGTTACCCCAGTGGATGATTGACGTGAACGATCCGTTCGCTGAGTCCGTGTACCACTGCGAGGGCTGCACACCGTAGACGGTGGCATTGATACCCTCGGACTTCAACTCCGAGGAGATGAGCTGGGCGTCCGCGTAATAGTCGGAGTACGAGATCGGGTCTTCAATAGTGAACGAGATCTCCTTGCCGTTCTTCGCGTAGAAACCCTTGCTGTTCTTCTTGTAGCCGTCCGCCGTCAGGATCGACTTGACCGTCGAGGGGCTGTTGGTCGCCTTGATGTCACTCTTGTACGACGAGGCCAGGTACGCCGACTGGTTCGGCAGGATCAGTCCACTGAGCGACGTCGCCGGCGCTTCGTAGCCACTCTCACCCTTGATACCGAGCTCGGTGCGGTTGATACCCGCGCTGATCGCGGCGCGCACCTTGGGGTCGTTGAAGGGAGCCTTGGTGACGTTGAACTCTAGGGTGACGGTGTTACCCGGGGCGAAGAACGTGTGGTTCGTTGCCTTGTTCTTATCGACGAAGATGCTGTTCACGTTGGCGATGTCGTTGCCGGCCCAGGTAAGGGTGCCGTCAGCGAGGTCGGTTGCCGCGTCGGCGTTCGTGTCCACGCTCAAGACCTGGACTTCGCTCGCCGCGGGCGTGCTGCCCCAGTACTTTGTGTTCACCGAGTAGTTCACCACGGAGGATGAATAGCTCGTTGGAACGTACGGACCAGTGCCAATCGCCGCGGTGTTCGTCACGGTCGCTGTCGCCACCGGAGTGTTCGCCGTCCAGAAGCTCGAAGGAACGATCAACTGATTACCCGCAATGGCGGTGATATTCGAGTACTCCGGAGTGGAATAGTTCAGCACCACCTGGTTACCGCTTACCGTCGCCGGGCTCGCCAACGTGGGCAGTCCGTTTACGTTCGCGGCGGGGTTGTTGTTCACGCCGTTAAAGGTCGCTGCCACGTCCGCGGGCGTGAAGGCGGAGCCGTCACTCCACTGCACTCCAGAGCGAATCGTGAATGTCAGCGTTTTGCCACCGTTCGACCACGCGTATGCCGTGGCGAGCCACGGGTACGAGGTTCCGGCCTTGATCGTGTCGAACTGATAGAGCGGTTCGTAGACGAGCGAACAAACACTCATCTCCTTACAGAACGAGTTCGAGTCGAACGGGTTGAAGTTGTTGGTAAACGTGACTCCCGTGTTGCCCTCAAGCACCAAAGGTGGGCTCGTAGCGGCCGAGGCGCTTAAACCCACGCTCGCCACGATTCCCAGCGTCACGCACGCCATAGCGGTAAAGAGAACTCCCAATTTCTTATACATGATTTTCCTTTATATTGATAGTGTCCAGCCGGCCTTCGCCGACGTTTACTTTGAACCTGTGTGGGTCCTTGTTGAACTGCGCGAGGCCGGTTGGGCCTTCGAAGTTCGTTCGCTGCCGAGCTCGCCGTGAGGGATTTCGGCAGGATTTCAGTCAATGATCAAGTTGTCGCTCTGCCCCCTTTCCTCGTCGCTGCGGAATCGCCAACTCCACCGGCGCCTCGGGGCGGTCGCGGTAGAGCCAGCATTTCGAGGTGTGTGCATCGCCTACGACGAAGGCAGGCGGTTCTTGTATGCGACAAATGTCCATGACGTGAGGGCAGCGCACACTAAAGCGGCAACCCTGCGCGGCGATGCTCGAGACGTCGCGGCGCTCGTGAGTGGGCGCTGCCGAAATCGGGTTAGTCGGGTCAGGCACCGAGGCGATAAGGAGTTGCGTGTAGGGATGTGTCGGCGTGTCGACCAGAGCCGAACCTCTCGACTGCTCGACGACTTGGCCCGCGTACATGACGATGATCTCCTCGGCCAGGTAACGAGCTGATGCAATGTCGTGCGTGATGTAGAGGATCGCCAGTCGTTCGTTGTCGCAGAGCCCGCGCAGGAGATTCAACACGCCCAATCGGACTGAGACGTCGAGCATCGAAATCGGTTCGTCGGCGAGCAGGACCTTCGGTTCGACGCACAACGCGCGCGCGATTGAGATGCGCTGGAGCTGGCCACCGGAGAGTTCGTAGGGGAAACTGTCAAGGAACCTCTCGGGTGGCTCCAAGGACACGCGACGCAGGGCGGCTTCGGCGAGCGCGCGCGTTTCGTCCTTCGAAGCGCCGTGAATCATCAATGGGCGCACCAAGTTGTGGCTGATCTTGTGGACGGGATTCATTGAACCGAACGGATCTTGGAGGACGAGCTGGACGTCTTTGGCGTAGCCGAGCGAACGGCGCACCTTGGGCGCGATCGCCGTGCCGTGCACGAGCAGTTCGCCTGACGTCGGGGCGATGATTCGTGCCAACAAACGTGCGAGCACGGACTTGCCCGAACCACTTTCACCCACGACGGCGGTCACCTCACCAGATCGAAGCTCGAGGCTTACGTCGTCGACCGCTCGCACGATCTTCGGCGCGCCGAGCAAGTGCCCGGGTTCTCGCACCTTGAAGTGCCGGGTGAGGTGCTTCGCCTGCAGTTCGCTCACGGCCACGTTCGTGTCGCTCATGACGCCAACGTCTTGCTCGACGGCGCCGCGCGGCGAAGTTCCACGGGGACGACCACGTCTTTACCGCTTTCATGCAGCCAGCACGCCACGGCGCGTCCTTCGTTACCCAGAGCGACGAGAGGCGGACGTTGGGTCACGCAGCGCTCCATCGCGTAAGGACATCGGAGATGAAATGCGCACCCACTCGGCAGATTCGACAGGTCGGGTGGGGAACCGGGTATGCCGGTGAGTTCGTGGTGCGCACCGTGCATTGGCGGGAAGGAGTTCAAGAGACCGAGCGTGTAGGGATGGCGCGGTGAATGGTAGAGCGCGCGCCCTTGGGCCCTCTCGACGAGTCGGCCCGCGTACATCACGACTATCTCGTCGGCGAGTTCGACCAGCAAGGAGAGGTCGTGCGTGATGAAGATCATCGCGAAGCCAAAACGTGCGCGCAACTCGGAGAGTTCATTGAGGATCTCGCGCTGGGTAACGACGTCGAGCGCGGTTGTCGGCTCGTCCATAATGACGAGTTGGGGATCGAGTGCGAGCGCGAGCGCAATCATCACGCGTTGACGTTGTCCACCCGAGAGTTCGTGGGCGTAGCGTTGTAGGCGATCCTCGCTGAGCCCCACTAGTGCCAGCAAATCAACGGCGCGTGCACGGCGATCCGCCCGTGACATGTCGCGGCGATGTGCTTTGAGGACTTGGTCGAAGAGTTTTCCCACGCGCACGACGGGATTCATGGCATTGAGCGCACTCTGGAGGACCACCGAGACGTTCGTCCACCGCACGCGCCGCAGCGCCGCTTCGTCGGCCGTGACGAGATCAATGAACTCGTCGTCGCCACCCTCTACGCTCGGGCCCACGTTGAACATCGCCGAACCTCCGGTGATCACCGCAGGTGCGCGAAGCAGTCTTGTGACGGCATAAACCAACGTCGACTTACCCGAACCGCTCTCGCCGGCGATACCGAGCACCTTCGAACGGTCGAGGTGGAGTTCCACGTCATCAACCGCACGCACCGACTTCTCGCCAACGCCATAGTCGACACAGAAGTCCTTGATCTCCAG
>PLRK01000081.1 GCA_003163875.1 Acidimicrobiaceae bacterium
CTCCGCCTCGCGTTTCGACGCGCGGGTGATCGGCGCGCAAATGTACGCGGTGCTCAGGGATGCCGCGTCGTGAATAGGACGAAGCCGCGCGTGGCGATCGTTTCCGACCCATTGGTTCAGCGCGGCGGCGCGGAGCGCGTCGTCGAGGTGCTCGCGCGCGCCTTTCCGGATGCTCCGGTGTATGCGATACTCTACTCCGCCAGCAGCGGTCCCGCGAGCCTGGCCGACCGGGTGATCCCGTCGCAGCTGGCGCGCATTCCCGGTTCGGCTGCCAGGCACCGCTGGCTCTTGCCGTTGTATCCCGGTGCGGTCGAGAGCTTCGACCTGTCCGCNNCGCAACGCTCGGCAATTCCATCTCAGCTACTGTCACACGCCGATGCGCGCGCTGTGGGAGCGGTCGGCGGAAGAAGTGCTCGCCTTGCCGCCGCCGGTGCGGCCGCTGGCGGCCCGCATGCTGCGCGACTTGCGTGGCTGGGATTTGGCTGCGGCGCACCGGGTCGACCGTTTCGTGGCCAACAGCGAGACGACGCGCCGGCGCATCGCCGCGCACTACGGCCGGGAGAGTTCGGTCTTGCATCCACCGATCGACACCGACCGTTTTACGCCCGGTCCGGCCCAGCGCGCGGGCGATTATTATCTGTTCGCATCCCGTCCCGTTCCGTATAAGCGGCTCGACGTCGCCGTCGAAGCAGCGGCTCGAGCCGGACGCCGGCTCGTCGTCGTGGGCGGCTATCCGCGCAACGCGCCGCCGGCCGCGAACGTGACGTACCTCGGTCACGTCGGCGACGACGAACTGCGCGAACTCTTCGCGAGCGCGTCGTGCACCATTGTGCCGTCGTTCCGAGAAGGGTACGGCATCGTGGTCGCCGAGTCCGTCGCCTCAGGTACTCCCGTGGTTGTCGCGGACAACCCGGAGAACCTCGCCACCACCTTGGTTGAGCCGGGAATTAATGGATTCGTTGTTGAACCAACGGTTCGTGGACTTTCCGAGGGCATCGTCGCCGCCGTCGCTGCTGGGGAGGAACTCCGTGTTTCGACGGCCGCGTGGAGCGTTCAGTACTCGAACTCAAAAAGTATTAATCAGTCCGCCGCCCAGATGGTTGAACGTTTATCGACCTTCGCTCGAAGATGACGATGCGGGCGAATACCGTCCGCGACGATTCGCTCGCCTCAATCCATCGGATCGTTCCTCTTCAGCGTCGCCAGGCGCCCCCATCGATACGGCTCTATTTAGATTGCGATAG
Organism: Acidimicrobiaceae bacterium; assembly: GCA_003163875.1. Lineage (GTDB taxonomy): Bacteria > Actinomycetota > Acidimicrobiia > Acidimicrobiales > RAAP-2 > RAAP-2. Next base: position 1,245 of record PLRK01000081.1, read on the forward strand.
TGGGGCGGAACCGACCAAGCTTGCATAAGACGATGCGTTAAGCCTCTCTCAGCGCGCTCTGTCGCAGGCAAACCAAGCAAATATCTGCGGGCGTAAGACTCTTTTCCCGATAATCGCTAATGGCTCTTGTCGACGCTGGGATCTCCTCAGAGACGCTTGGCAACTCGACGTGAGGCGAAGTGATGAGAAACGGAGCAATGAGTGGTGCTGCGGCGAGCACGATACCGACGACGAACGCACTACGGATGAATGATGACAGCGAGGCCGCCACCGCGGTAGAGACGAATTCAGGTTGGTCGTGGAAACTGAGAAACAGCACCACAACACCCGCGAGAGACAGAACGATGAGAGCAGCGCCACAGGCGAAGAATCGGCGAATTAACGTTGCCAAAGGAACCTTGACGTGCGTGCTCCGAAGACCCAGCGACTCCGCACGATAGCGAAGGACCACGCCAGTGCAGAAAACGAGCGGACCGAGAATGCTCAATACTCCAGCGGCAACGTCGGCGCTCCAACTGATCGAGCCAACCCTTCCAAAGCCTTGAGTGGACAGAGCCGCCAAGGTCCACAGTACGAAGGCTGCGAACGTCGCCATCAATCCAGGAGTCCTCGCCGCCGTTTCCGGGCTAAGGATGAGAATCTGACGAAGGTGGCGAAGACCGTCCGAGAAGGTACTGAGCTTTGACTCACCGATGCGCTCGGCGTACTTGGTGTCGACTTCGTGGATTCTCAGATTCGCCCATGAACTACGAATTAGCATTTCGGATGCGAATTCCATACCGGTTGACGATAGTTTGAGGTCCAAGATCTGCTGACGACGGAACGCACGAAAACCTGATTGGCTGTCGCGTATCGTCATCTTGTTCTTGGTTGCCTTCTTCACCAGGTAGGTGATCGTCGGCGTCCCAACGTATCGATGGAGCCAGGGCATTGTTGCCGTCGTGGCATCGTTCAGTCTCTGGCCAAGGACCATGTCGGCGTCACCCTTGAGCAACGGCAACAGCAACCGGGGAATGGCGTCCAACTCGTATGTCCCGTCAGCGTCTGCCATGATCACAAATTCCGACTGAGCCGCTTCAAAACCAGACCTCAGGGCAGCGCCATAGCCCGGCTCACGCTGATAAATGACCTGGGCCCCTGCAGCAGTGGCGACGTTGACTGAATTGTCCGTCGACCCATTGTCGACCACCAGCACGGAACCGTTGATTCCTGCGACGCGCATGGTCTCAAGCGCGTTCGCGACACAAAGCCCGACGGCCAGTTCCTCATCGAGGCAGGGAAAAACGACGGTAACTTCCACGCCGTGAAGCAGGTGATCCTGGTCAAGGTCACTACTTTCGACCTGACGCACTGCTTCAATCGAGGTCGTGTCAGCCGGAATGGAGCGCTCGACTGTGTCGTCAGTGGGCGCACCAATCTCGCTGTAGGGCGCCTCAATCTCGCTAAAGGGCTTCGTGAATGTCATTAGGCGACATCCCAGACTGAATTTAGGGCACTAAACACTCGGTCACTCCGCTTCAGCCCTTGCGAGGTACAGGCTCTCACAAAGCCGCATATTTGTCAAGCCGTTGATTATTAAGTGTTCATTGCTAGCGTTTCGAACGAGATTTTGCAGCAAATTGATGGGGATTTGACTTTCGCTCCTGCCGCGACGGAGTGTTCGGCGAACATTCAAGTCATCGACAAAACCGATATTTTGTACTTAATCAGGGAATCTGCCTCAGTCGAGAACGTTCCGTGAACGGCGCGATGAGCCGGAATATTGAGTGCACCTTCATCTCACTGAGCAATCGAGGCTAGTTAGGAATTCAAAGCGCGGCGATAGACGACGCTGATCCACGTCGCGAACGTATCTCCCTCAACACTCCCTCGGCGAAGCCGACGTTGCTCGCTAACTCTTCACCGGCCTGAACGTACGGATAGAGAATCGACTCCCGAGAACTGCTTGACCTCAGCCAATCAAGCCAGTGTCGGTAGAGGAGGTACGGAGACAAGACGAGAAAGAGCACCGCCGTCAGTGGGCTCACTAACGCGATTAGGCCAGCGAGCAGCGTTGCACCGGGTACTAGCGGGGCGATCGTCGGGATGTCCTTGTCGCGAACCCAGTCCCTACCTTTGGCACGACCATAACTATGAGAACGTCGAAACGTGTCTCGAAGGGATGCGTCAAAGCGATGGAGCATGACGATATTCGGGAAGAGTTGCACCGTGTCAGGTCCGTATCGCGCTCGAAGGGGCCGAGCCAAGGACTCCTCCTCGCCAGCGCCGCGCGCTTCGGTGAATCCCCCTGCTTCGCGCGCAGCGTCTACTCGCACGGACATGTTTGCCCCGACAGTGAAGTACACGGACCGCTGTTCCCATCGCATACGAGGCGGAGAGATTTGGTATCGCAGTCGAAGCCACAGTCCTGCACGCTCAGCAAGCTCTGCTTCTTGATGACGTAGTGGACGTCTATAGGCCACGTACCGGCGATTCAGCGTGTCGGCTTCTAAGGGCTCCACGACGCCGCCGATCATTGTTACCTCTGGACCAACACTGTTCCACGCCAGGCCGAGTTCCTGGAGCCAATTTCGGGGAGGGACGCAATCGTCGTCCATCATCGCCATGTACTTGCCCCGCGCCTCCGCGAGCCCAACATTTAGCGTGTGCCCGTGTCCCTGATTCAGCTCGAGGTTGATGAGACGAACACTCGGTCGATTCGCGATTGTCGCTGTCGAATCAGTCGATGCGTCGTTGACTACGAGGATCTCGTAGGCAAACTCGGTTGACTGGTCATCAAGGGCATCCAATGCCGACCGAAGGGTGCTCGAGCCATTGAAGGTACCAATAACCACTGAGAACATGAGGGCACGCGCATCGTTGACCTTCTTCGCCGTCATGGCCGGCTCCTTCGAGAGTGCACGATTCGAACGCTCGCACTATTCCGAGTCGTCGCTAAGCGGAGGTGAGTGCGTGACCACGCGATGTTCCTGGAGGCGAAATCTTCGAACATACATCTTCACGATACTGAAGCCTGCTCCCACAGCGACGAACTCGAAAACTTCTTCCCTCTGGCACGAACAGATGCAAATTGCTTGGTCGTTATGATTGAGTGATGGCGAGCGTGTGGTGCCAACTTGAGCGCGAGAGTACCACTGTCACATGGAGTAAGTGACAGATATGAACCACCGAGGGGCGAGACACGAGGTGTCGGCTCCGACAACCGAACTCCTCGACGCCGTCATCGTTGTAGTCGCGTACAACGAGGCCGAAGGCATTGGCGACTGTCTGCGCGCGCTCCTCTCCCAAGACACCGATCAGACATACGAGGTGCTGGTAGTCGACGATGGTTCGACCGACGCTACGTCTCGCGTGGTGAGGGAGTTTCAGTCGAACGATCCGCGACTTTTCCTCGTCAGCCACGACATCAACCGCGGCCGAGGAGCCGCTCGGAGGACTGGTCAGGACGCGAAATCCGCGCGCCGCATTGGCTTTGTCGATGCCGACATCATTGTGCCTCGTGATTGGTTGCAGCGATGTTCCTTAGCCCTGGAAGAGTTCAGCGCAGTTTCTGGCGTGCCCCTCCCCGACGGTGACTCGGCGGTCATCTGGAGGCTGTTCGGTGCGTCCATTCGCTTTCGAGTCGGATTCACTGGAATTACGGGCAATAACGTCATCTTCGATGCGGAGGTTCTGCGTCGTGAACCATTTGAAATACAGCACTCTCTGGGTGAGGACTTCCGACTCTCACAACGGCTCTTGCGCGATGGTTACAAGTTAAAAGTCCTCGAAGACCTGCGGGTCGAGCACCGAGAGACGAAGAAGTACGGGTCGACGGTCAAGTACATGTGGGAAATGGGCGTCGACGCGGCGTCACACCCTATCCAATTTCGCATCATCCGGCTTGCTGACGTCTCGTGGATGCTCTGGTTTCTATGGTGTCTCTTATCGGCAGTTGGTGCTCTGTTTAAGTGGTGGACCTGGACCGTGGCACTGACAAGCGTGGTAGGAGTATCGGCTGCGACGAACTTCGCGTACACCCTTTCAAGGTTTCAGATTCGCCCGAGATTTCTTAGCTGGATAGAAAGCGCCTTTGGAAGCTTCCCACTCATCATCGCATACCTTGCCGGCCGCACGTGGGGCGCGGCGATGTTGGTGAGTCCCCGCCGTCGAAGAGCGTTAGGAATGTGATCGCATACGCAAAGTGAAACGTCCTGTACGAGCGCGTTCCGAGCACTACGAACCCTCCGTGCCGGATTGCGCAGCTTTTAAGGGACTTTTAGCTAGCCCTCGAACCAAGAACGCGGCGCTTTGTTCGCGATAGAACTCGGATGATGGGGGGCATCACGATGTATTTCACGATTCTGCCGACGGAGAACTTTAGAATGTACACGACCTTGTTCCCAGTTTCAAAGTTCGCCCTGATGAAGTCTTCGTGCTTGTTGAAGAATCGCCAGTTGTTGATGATCACCCACTTCTCCCGCCGCAGCCCCACGGCCGCTTGGACTCCGCCTCGATCGTTAGTGATCTCAAAGTTGAAGCAGATTGCGTGAGGGCAACACGCCAACTTGTAACCATGCTCTCGTGCCGAGATTTGAAAGTCCGTCTCCTCGCGCCAGAAGTTAACGCGATAGATGTCGTTGTACCTCACTTCGCGGAATAGATTTGCCTTCGCCAGCATCGGGCTCGCGATGATCGGCTCTATCTGATCGTTGTGAATGTCGATGCTCGTCTCCACTTCGATGGTCTTCATATTCACGTACGGTCCCTCGAGATGGTCGGTTCGAGTGATCGCGTCTTCAGCCGACTCGGTGTCGGGGCGAAATATGTTTCGGCCACAGATGACGTCAGCCCCGACTGCCGCCATATGACTCGAAAGTGTTTTGAAGAAACTCTCGGTAAGTTCGAGGTCGTCCTCGGCCATGAAAATGTATTCGCATTTCGCTGCGTCCATTCCCCTGTTTCTCGAAACAGGAATGCCGCGGTTCACTCCATTGTCCAGATACCGGACCACGTCGCTTGTCGCGCAGTACGACTCCAGGAACTCTAGGGTTCCATCGGTACTTCCGTCAACCACGACTATGACTTCCCGCACTTCTTCTTGCATCAAAAATGATGGCAATATTTTCCGCAAGGAATCGAGTCTGTCTTTTGTTGGAATGATTACTGACACTTCCATGAACTACAAATTCTAATCAACCAGAATGTTGCCGTGATATTGACGATGCACGACAATCCCGCCAACTACAAAAAGCACGAGGTTGACAACTTCTCCCAACATCCAGCCAATCGCAATTCCGTCGAGGTTGTGGGCAAAGAGAAGGCAGTAGAAAATCACGACTACTGCATTGGCGGTGTTGACCACCGTTATGTAGAGGACCTTTTTATACAGTTGCAGTATCGAACCTGTAATGAAGTTCGCGACGCCGATGAGGGCGAAGATTGTCATTAGACGTAGCACGTGCTCGGCGGCGACGTAGTTGCCGTGCAGCAGTCTCAGGATGTATGGGGCCAAAACAAATACTCCGACGGACAGCGGGACCAGCAGCGCGTACATCGAGAGTGACGCTTTCTTAAGCACCCTGTTGATGTTGCCCTCAGCGTTTGCTAACTCGGCAAAGAGTGCTTGACTCACGGTGCCGCTGACAGTGAGCAGTACGTTGATGATCTGCATCGCCACGTACCACAACGCCCCCGCGACCGCGCCCAGTCGGGCGACCACGATGATGGGCAAGACACTCGTTGGTAGACCGCCGACAAGGTCGGAGGTATAGCTTCCGAGTGCAAAGCGCCACTTTCCGTCCATGCTCGTGCGCGACGGCTTTACAAGAAAGTTGAACCCGTGACGTCGCTTGAGCAGATATACCGACGCGGCAATTGCGAGGATCACTCCGGCGAGTTGCGCGCTGAAAATACCGATGTAGCCCGATCCAATCACAAAGAGAGGAAAGAGCACTCTCGCAACACAGGAAAGTGAATTCTCNNATTGCTATGAAGGCATTATCAAACAACGGTTTTATGGACATGAGGAATACGGTGGAGATGAAGATTATGACCACTAGGGGATCAACGTGTCGAATGCCAAATGAGGAAAAGAAGTGACTGAGGATGATTCCCGATAGGAGTGAGAACCCCGACACCAGCAAGATGTTGGTGACCAGGTCCTGGGACTGGTTTGTCGACCTTCCCATGAACCGTACGACGGTTCGATTCATGCCAACGTGGGCGAACGCCGTGGCGAGGCCTAAGGCACCCAGCAGCGACGTCGCGTAACCGAAGCTCGCTTGGGTGAATAAGTGCGCGCAAATGACGACGAACAGGAATCCGCTGCCCGTTGAGACGACCATGTTGATGAGCAAGTACGTCGAATTCCTATAGAAACTGTCCCCCACAAAATTGCGGTAAAAGTTTGCAGCATGCCTACGAACCGAGATTTTTCCTGTTGGTTGCATGTGGCACCGATTGTCCAGCCTTGATCAGGCAGCGAAAATCACATCGTACCGCGTGGGTCCCAAACACCAACTCAGTCGCGAGTGCGGTCCGAAGGAATCTAACCCGTCACGTGATGATGCGGTCGAGGAATGCGCGGGTGAGTAACCACCTTCTCAGAACCTGAACCTGACTATGAAACGAGTTGGGGAGGTTGGAGCTACGGCGTCGTGGGTTGGGCGGCGAGTGTTCGCATGCTCGGCGCACAATCGATTGATTCAATTAGCCTTAGGTTGATTCGTCTGAAGGAGCGGCTTGAACCGGACGTCCCTAGTCATTGTCAACAAGAACGAGCGGCTGTTAAACGACACCCTTGCAGCGCTCAAACCGTTCGTTGGCCACATTCTCCATGAGGTCCTAGTCGTCGATGCTTCCGACGGCGCCCTTGAAGATATCAGACTTATTCACGACTGGGCTCGGTGGATCGACTACACCCAGCCTCCTAACGTTCGCATAACGATTGCCCATCAGCGCAACCTTGGTGTGCGCTGCGCCGAAGGTGACGTCATCGTTTTCACGGATTCCGGTTGTCTTCCCGAAGATGGATGGCTTGAAAGATTGCTCACGCCAATCTTGGAAGAAG
>PLRK01000074.1 GCA_003163875.1 Acidimicrobiaceae bacterium
CCTCGGGGTTCCCGAAGGCACATTTCCCACTGACCCGTGTCGGACAGGCCAGTGTGAAACGGCAGGCACTCCACGTCATCCGTCTGTACGAACCGCGGACCGAACTCCGCTGCCCGCTGAAAGCTTCCGTTCCCCTTGCGAGGCCCCTTCACTCTCCGTCAACTTCCCCTTGCGGTTCCATCGATCGTCAACAGGTGCTACGTGAACTACGAAGATTACTGTGCCAGAGTTCATGACGGTCCGTCAGCGAAATCTTTGAAATCAGACACTTTTGCCCAATGGAAACGGTACTTATCCACTATTTTTTTTCTGTTGACATCATTAATCAACGAGTAATTCGCATCTTTTCCACAGAAACCACGTCGAGGGAAATCCCCCTGCAGCACGAGAGTAGCGACCCATGGGTGGATACATTAGTTGATCAGGTAGAATGACGACACGAAGTTTTGTTGCCTTTGACGCCGTCGCGCTGTACGACGCGCTCGAATACCAACGCCTCGAGCGTGGTCTCACATGGCAGGGCGTCGCCAACCAGGTCTGGGACCTTTCGTCAGTGCTCAACGCCCAACGAGGGGACCATCCATTAAGTGTTTCGACGATCAAGAACCTGGGACTTCGCCGAGCGACCTCTTGCCAGCACGCTCTCTTCCTCCTTCGTTGGCTTGATCGCACGCCGGAGAGTTTCTTGAAGGGAGCGTCGCGCGACGCGGGGTCGCCGCTCCCGCGAGCAAGCAACGCCGAACGACCTCGTTGGAATCTCCATCGACTCTACGAGGTGCTCAACGCGACAAGGAAGGAAGAGGGGATCACGTGGCAACAACTCGCCAGGGAGTTGCGCTGCACACCACACCAACTCACCGGACTACGTACCGCCAAGTTCGCCATCGACATGGCCCTCGCAATGTGCATCGTCCAGTGGCTCGCACGCCCTGCGTCAGATTTCATCGACGTCGCGACGTGGTGACGTTTCTTCCAACGTGCGCTTGGTTTGCGATGCGTCACGATGCGAGCCAGCGTCACGTCGTGGCGCTACGGCGTCGACAGCTTCGCCACCAGTGAAGCGGGCGCGACCAACCGGTACGCATTCTCAAGCACGTCGGTGAGTTCATCGAGCGACGACGTCGCGTCGAATCGGATACCGACCCAACCGCGGTAACCAACGTAGGGCGGCATGAAGAACACTGCCGGTTGGTCTTGCATGAGGTGGTCACGCAAGACCGGTTCACACGCGCACCACAACTGAGCAAAGTGAGCGTCGTGGTGACCGTCGGGCCAAACCATCACGAAGCTCTTCTTGTGGCGAATGAAGAACGTCGGCGCACCGTGGCTGAGTCGTTCGGTGACTTCGGGCAAGGTACGAACGTACGTCAGCAGCTTTTGGAGAACTTGGACCGTCGACTTCGCCATCGACCCATCATTGCATTCGGTGTCGAACAAGACCCCTTACGACGAAGTTGCGCGAGCGAGTTCGTCGCGTGCGGCTTGGGCGATCTCAGCACCGAGGAACGCGTGGCCACCAATGCCCCATCCGCCCTCTGGCGATTCGCTGATCAAGACCCACGTGCGCGAGACCAACGTTGGGTCCCCCGCCGCGCTCGCGACGATCTCGGTGAGTTCTTTGACGACGCCCAGCTGCTTCTCGCGATCGAGCACACCCACGGGCGTGAGCACCTGGACGCGAACGTAGTCCTCGTCGCCCGCTGCGTTGGAGATCGAACCCAGGGGTAATTCATGCACGAATGCCGCCGTGTTCTTTGAAAAGAGTGAAATCGGAGGCACTTTCTCCCAGCGCATCACGGCATTAGCAATATCCTTCGCGAGGGCGAACTTGTCGTTGAACAAGCCCGTCGTCGCGTACACGTCAATCATTGGCATGATGTCATCCCTCCAAACTATGACAGTCATCATAGTACGTAGGTCAACGTACTCTATGACAATCGTCATTGTCAAGGAGATCGGTGCATAGCGACAGTCGCGTCCACATGGTTGAGAGCGCCGCCGCACTCATCAGTGCCCATGGTGCTCACGCCGCCTCGTTCTCGCTCGTACTAAAGAACAGTGGGGCGCCACGCGGTTCGATCTACCATCACTTCCCCGAGGGCAAACGTCAACTCACCGAAGAAGCGATGCGACTTGCGTCAAGTCGCGTGCTCGAGTACCAACGCCAACTCATTGCGACGACGCCACTCGAGGTTCTCAATCACTTCATCGCCCTTTGGCGCAGCGTCGTCGTCGCGTCCGATGGTGCTCGTGGCTGCGCCATTGCGGGCGTCGCGGTCGATGCCGATTCGCCGAGCGACTCGCTCATCGACGTCGCGGCCGAAATTTTTCGCTCCTGGACGTCACTGCTCAAGGAGCAGTTGATCGCGACGGGTAGTGACGAGGACAATGCGGCGGCGTTGGCCGTCACGACATTGGCGGCGCTCGAGGGCGCACTCATCCTATGTCGAAGCGAACGAAACGTCATTCCCCTCGACACGGTCGCGGCGCAATTGCGTCGACTTGCGACGTGAGATGCGAATGAACTTCGAGAACAATCTCGACGCTCTCTGTCAACTCCTCGAGCGCGATGCGCGCGACGTCGACCAGAGCGGAGTGATCCCTTCGTCGCACTTCGACGAACTCGCCGCCTTCGGACTCTATGGCGCCTTTGCCCCACGCGATGAAGGCGGCATTGAATTGGAGGCGACGGAACTCTTCGACGTCATCGAGCGTCTCGCCATGTCGTGTCTCTCAACCACCTTCGTCTTGATTCAACACCTGCGTCTCCTTGGCTCCTGCCTCGATCCAGGCTCGCCGGCGTTTCTGCGTAATCAACGCGCGGACATTATCAGCGGCACCATTCGCGGAGGGGTCGCGCTCGGAGGACTGCTTCCGGGTCCCGCGCGACTGAGTGCGACCGCGACGACAGATGGATGGCGTCTCAATGGTGAAGCACCATGGGTCAGCGGATGGGGCATGGTCGATTCGCTGTTCGTCGCCGCGCGCGGCCCCGAGCAGACGGTCGTCAGTCTCCAACTGGCCGCCCATGAGCAGCACGGTCTCGAAGCGACCCGTCAGCACTTGACCGCCATAAACGCCACGAATAGCGTGAAATTGAACTTCACGGACCTAGAGATACCAGCCGAGCAGCTCATAGGCCGAGTGAGCTATGAGCCGCAAATCGAGTCCGGCGATCGACTGCGGCTCAACGGTTCCCTTGCGCTGGGCCTTGCACGCAGGAGCTGTGCGTTGTTGGACGACCCGGCGATGAGCGAGGAACTTCTCGCGTGTCGCTACGAACTCGATCATGCACAGCCATCGTCAATGCCCGAAGCCAGGGCCCGAGCCAGTGAATTCGCGGTTCGTGCGGCACACGCGTTGTGCGTGCAACGAGGGAGCTCTTCGGTGCTGAGCGGTGACGTTGGCGAACGATCAACCCGCGAGGCGTCTCTGCTGCTGAGCTTTGGAAGTCGACCCGCGATCCGACAATCACTGCTGCGCCGATTGGGCGCGACTACAGAGTAGGTGTGTCGTCGTCTGGAAGAGCGGCGAAGTCTTTCTTCGCGTTGCGATACCACGACATTCCAGATAGGGGATTCTTCCAGCGCCCCTTCATCTCCTTCAACGCCTTCTCGTGCGTTGTATCGCCGCTCGCGACGCGCTCCTTCAGGTGTGCGTCTTGCGCTTTGATGACGTCATCGGCGCTTTCACCATGATGCGCAGCATCGCACGGTCCGCCTAACTGCGCACACGTCATAGTTTTCACTTCAACTCCCCATCTCGAATTTTGTCTCACTCTAGTTCTCTCGTGTGCACGTCAGCAATCCGTCGTGGCTCGTGCAGCGACACAAATCTCGTCACGACGTATCGCGAGTTCACCAATGTGTATCGTCAGCGCTGTTCGTTATCGTCGCTGCACGTCGTCACAGGACGTTACCCACGTCGTTCTCAGTCCTTCCTCACCCCCAAGGGGATCTCGGAAGGAATCGAACGAAGAGACGGTGCTTGCGGCGCGCCGAGATTTCGCAGCATCGAAACGTTCGTCGCGAGTCGCTCATCAATTCTTGTCACCAGTTGACCCACGCGATTGACAAAGAAAAATGCAATGCACGTCTCGCGCTGCCACGACAGTAGGCAATGACATCACGAAGCACGATGGAATTCGATTCCCCTATGACGCAGAAGCTCTCGCCCATCGATCGGGACAACGCAACCTCTTGTCGGTTGCGAGATTGGTCGCCTAGGCATCGAGAGAGCTTTGCAGTTGCGCGAGTCGAGCACGATCAAGCGAATACCACACCCACTTACTTCGGCGTTCGCCGTGAACGAGACCAGCGTCGCTCAGGATCTTGAGATGATGCGAAATCGTCGGCTGACTCTTCTCGAGGGGTGACACCAGGTCGCACACGCAGACTTCGCCCGCTCGCGAATCAGCCAAGATGCTCAGAATTCGCAGTCTGACTGGATCGGCCAACGCAGCGAACCCGACCGCGAGCCTCTGCGCGTCGACACCATCCATGGGCGCCGCCAGCACCGAGGGACAACACTGGTCGGCGTCGCGGACTTCAATCATTCTCCGAGTCGCACTCATCGTCCACCTTTGATATTGACAAACATCAATGCATCGACAATACTCAATGCATTGATGTCCGTCAATATACCAGGAGGCTTCCGTGTCACGAGTTCAATTAGCCCTCAATGTGTCAAACATTGATGAAGCAGTCACCTTTTACTCCAAGCTCTTTGGCGCCGAGCCGGCGAAGCGCCGCGCGGGCTATGCCAATTTCGCCATCGCGGACCCACCACTCAAGCTCGTCTTGATCGAAGACGAGACGTCACGCGGACACGGCACCGCAAGCGCGCTCAACCACCTCGGCGTCGAAGTCTCGACGTCCGAGGACGTCATGGCGGCAACCGCGCGTCTCGCTGGTGAAGGACTCGCGACCACGTTGGAGGAATCGACAACGTGTTGTTACGCGGTGCAGGACAAGGTGTGGGTGCATGATCCCAATGGTGCCCCGTGGGAGGTCTACACCGTCCTCGCCGATGCTCCTGCCGAGGAGTCGGCCGTGATCAATCCCGTCGGCGCCAATGGGTGCTGTAGCGCGAGTGCCAGCGAGAGCGCCGCGTGCTGTTGACGAACAGGACTGGAGGACTGACGTGGACGGCGTGACGCTTTGGCGTCGAGTCAGTGCCGAGTGCCTCGGCAGCGCGTTTCTCGCTGCCGTCGTCATTGGCTCGGGCATCGCGGCCCAACGCTTGTCACCCGGAAATCCCGGCCTGGAGCTTTTCGAGAACGCCGTCGCGACGGGCGCGGGACTCTTCGCCATCATCGTGATGTTCGGACCAGTTTCGGGTGCGCACCTCAATCCCGTGGTGTCGATTGTCGATGCCGTGTTCGGCGGTATCCGTTGGGTCACGGTCTGTCTCTATATTCCTGCCCAGGTACTCGGTTGTTTCATCGGTGCTATCGTCGCCAATCTGATGTTTGGCGCACGAGCCATATCGATCTCGACCCACCATCGAGCAAGTGCCGGTCACTTCCTCTCCGAGGTAGTCGCGACGCTCGGACTGCTGCTCGTGATTTTCGCGTTGGCTCGAAGTGGACGATCGAGCGGCGCCCCTAGCGCGGTTGGCGCGTACATCGCGGCGGCGTACTTCTTTACCAGTTCAACAAGTTTCGCCAATCCCGCGATCAGCGTTGGTCGAATATTCTCCAACACGTTCTCTGGGATCGCGCCTTCGTCGGTCCCTAGTTTCGTCGGTGCCCAACTCCTCGGTGGTCTCGCCGCAGTCCTTATCCTCAAGTTCCTCTATCCCGGCATCACCCACGCCGAAGCCGCGAATATCCTCATGGCCCACGACACCGCCAAGGAGCCACGTTGAACGACAACACCCCCACGGTCCTTTTCCTTTGTGTGCATAATGCCGGTCGGAGCCTGGCGGCTCGAGTCCTGATGGATCACTACGCCGCGGGCCGCGTACGCGTCGAGTCGGCGGGCTCCGAACCGGGAAGGGAACTCAACCCCGCCGTCGTTAGCATCTTGTACGAGCGCGGCCTGGACACGGCAAAGGAATTCCCGAAACCGCTCACTGACGCAATGGCCCGCGAGGCGGACGTTGTCGTGACCATGGGATGCGGGGACACCTGCCCATACTTTCCCGGTAAAAAGTACGTCGACTGGGAACTCGACGATCCCGCTGGAAAGCCTGTCGAAGAAGTGCGTCCAATCATTGATGAGATCGACCGCCGGGTTCGTGCCCTGCTACTCGAACTCAGCGTCTCCACCTAAACCGATGCTCGCTCCCTACGGCGAGCGACGGCGTTCGATTGCTCACTACGAGCGGCGAGCGTGGTCCTTCACAGACTCACGACGGCGAAAGGCGCACTCGATAGGGACGACCTACGGCCACGGTGTGCACTTCGACCATGATCCCTTCGCCTGCACCGACGAACGCTCACTGTTCGCTCCGTAGGAGCCATTGACCTTGAGCGGTTCAAGCGTCACATTGAACGAACCACTTTGTCCATTCGCTTTGGTTGTGATGGTGCCCGATGCAGCCAACCATGCATACGTCAGTTTGCCAACATCCAATCCGAATTCCATTTGGTCGCTCGTCGCAGTAATGGTGTCGGTCTTACCGTCCGTCGGTATCTGGAATGAAATGGCTAAGGCCTTCACCGACTTACCATCGACCACAACTTTGCCGTCGGGGATATTGATGACGTCCTCGTTCGTACCTTGCTGTCCCACTTGACAGCCATGGATCGGCTCCGTGACGAGGCTTCCGCCCACGCTCTCTTGATTATTAAATTCTGAACTCGTCTTGAAGCTCGCAACAACCTCACCCGTCAACGTAAATTTTCCAATCGACGAGGCGCCCGCCGGCCCCACAAGTACCGTGGCGCCAAGCAGAGTGCCCAGGGCGACGCCGACTCCAAGGCGCGCCCCCCACGTACCAGTACGGGCATGCCCACGCAGAGGTCGAACTCTTTTAGAAACTTTCCCGGTCGAGAACATTATGAGTACCCGCTTTCACCTAAACAGCGTGGGACACCAATGCCCTGACTGTGATGGAAAACTAGCAGCGGCTTCGTGACTCGTCAAGCGTTAGGGTGTGCGAATTTCCTCGTCAAAAGCACAACAGAATCGCGCCCGCAATCCCGAGCCACTCATCGCAAGCGCCAGTTCTTCTTCTCGCAGGTAGAGGTCATCTGCTCGACTAGTGACCACATTGACACCAACTATTCCTCACAAGCGTTCCAAATACTCATCCATTTTTACGAAACTGCTCTCAAGGCCTTGGCGAGCTTCGGGGCTCATGAGCATCGGCGGCACGTTGGTTTGGTGCGTGACGGTTTCCGTTCGTCCATCGCCCAAGTCGTGAAAGACAATCGACGTCATCATGCCGCCTTCGACACCGGCCTCAGTGAATGAGAATTTCTTTGGTGGGTCAAATTCAACGAACACACCACGCATCGGATACTCTTCGCCCGATTGATCATTCACCATCAACGTCTCAAATCGTCCGCCGGGCTTGGGCTCGACGATGATGCCGCTGAGTGGCGTGCTTATGCCAATGGGTCCCCAGAAGTGGGTGAGGTGCGAGGGTGTTGTCATGCACTCGAACACGACCTCGGGCCGAGCATTAAAGATGCGGGTAATAGTGAGCTCTCCCGACACCGTTGGTCCTTCAGACATTATTTCTTCTCCTTATGCTGGTCATGGTTGATGTGGGTAAGGTGCTGCTCAAGTCGGTCGAATCTCTCAGTCCAAATCTGTTGGTTCTTCGTCATCCAGTCGGTTGCCACTTCCAACGGTGCGGGTTCAAAGCGGCACGGGCGATACTGCGCGTCGCGTCCCCGAGAAATCAACCCTGCGACCTCGAGCACTTTGAGATGCTTCGACACGGCTTGCAGGCTCATCGCAAATGGCTCGGCGATCTCGTTGACCGTGGCTTGACCCTTCGCGAGCCGAGCCAAGATTGAGCGTCTCGTCGGATCGGCGAGAGCAGCAAAAGTGCGGCTGAGAGAATCAGTGGGCGTCATTATTCAACCAATATGTTAATAAACTAATGAGTTTAATATAGGGCGCGAGAAAGTGCATGTCAAGGAAAACTTCACGTCAATTGCGCAGGAATGGCGGGTGTGGGGATGGGGACCGAAGCGCCGGGGCCGTGTGCTGCGTCGTTGCGTTGGCTGTCCCCTAGGGCAGAAATCTCAAAGTGCAGCGAGCCGCGGACCCGCAGAGACTAACAAGGCAGAGGTGCTGGTCATCGTCGATGGCGCGCCGAGTGGTTGACGCGTGTGCGATGCCCATGATCGAGGTAGCCGAGCATCGCAAGGTCTAGCGCGAGCGCACCGTGGTCGACGACATCAGCTTCTCGGTCCAACCAGATGAACCCTTCGGTATTTTTGGGGCCGAACGGGGCCGGAACGACGATGGCGGTCGAGTTTGCAGTTGCGAGGAGCCGCGAGGGACACGTCGTCCAGGGTAGGTGCAACGCCGAAAAAACGACGTGGCGAATCTGAACCTACGCGTCTGATCCGCGCTTCACGGTTTTGATGGTCAGCGCCGCCAAAAGAAGAGATGCGTCACGCCACTCGGGCTCGGTATCTTCTCCAAGAAGAAACGATCAGTGAGATCGTCGGGACTATTCCATAGCTTTTCGCCGCGACCTAACTCAAAGGGCGCAACCGCAATATGCATCTGGCCCACGAGATCAGCATCGAGGAATTCGCGAACCGTTGCGACGCCGCCACCGAGGCGCACGTCCTTACCTTCGGCCGCCTCGAAGGCCTTCGCGAGTGCCTCGTGCGGCGACGCATCAAGAAAATGGAACGTGGTGTCCCCCAGGGTTATAGAAGGACGCGGGTGATGCGTGAGAACGAATACTGGCGTATGAAACGGCGTGTCATCGCCCCACCATCCTTTCCAGTCAAGGTTTTCCCACGGACCGCGCTGAGGACCGAATTTATTGCGCCCCATGATCTCGGCCCCGATGTTGCGGGTGAAGTCGCGAGTGCAGTAGTCGTCGAGACCGAATGTGCCCCCCGGATCAGTGCGGTTCACCCAGTGCGCGGTTGCCCCCGCCCAGGAAAAAAGTTCGGCGGGATTCGCGTGACCGAAAGGATGCTCGAGACTTTGCCCCTCGCCGGAGCCGTAACCATCACTCGACACCATGAAATTGTGTACGCGCAGCACCTGACTCATTCGATACCCTCCTGTTGACGCAACGACGTTCGAGGACTCACCGCTGTCCTCTTAGAGTTGCCAGCTCATCGGACCTAGGCCACCTAGTGGACATTTTCACCCTCGAGCAGCCTTTGACAAACTCGAATCCGAAATTCCGATGAATACCGATAGGGCATCACTACCTCCAGGTAGGTCTCAGCCACACTCGCACAAACGTGGTCCACTTTTAGGGGTCAACGCCACATAAGTGGTCCACCAAATGGGACACAGGTCAGTCGGTGGAGGTGATGGGATTCGAACCCACTGCCTCTACATTGCGAACGTAGCGCTCTACCAATTGAGCTACACCCCCGAAGGAGTACCAACTTTAGCCTAAGGCTCGGCGAGGTAGCGATTCGCGCGGCCACTGTGGATTATCTCGAACGTCGTAGCGATCCTCATAATCCCTGTAGGTTTCTTGGTACAACGGCTCGATTGGTGCGTCGTCATACTCCCTCGATGAACCTGAGAGAAGATTCGGAGGTCGCAGGTATCCCAACCCCAGGGCCACCAGCGCGAGCGCGAAGAACGCAGCGAGCGCGAACCACGCCGCGATGGCGGCATCTTCAAGTGCTGAGGACTTCGTGACGATATTGAGGCCAGTAAACAGTGCACCAACCAAGAAGAGCGTCACCATGATGCGTCGACGGCGTACTTTCATCGAGGTTCGTTCGTAGGAGGGCGAATCGAAGCCCGCGCTGAATCGTTCGCCCGGCACTGATGAATAGGCTGCGGCGTAGCGATTCATCTCCTCGCGCTTTGGCGCTCGCCGATCGTGCTCGTAGTCGTAACTCTGGTTCCAATCGTCCCAGGAACCTCGTGACTCAATCGAACCGTAGGTATCGTCGTCGTGCACGACGGTCAAACGCGGTCGACCAACCGGCTCGTACTCCTCAGGATGACGCTGCATTGGTCGCTCATCGTAGACGGGAGGTGAGTGCGCGGACTCTTGACGACTCAAAACTTCACGTTCTGCGTGAAATGATTCGATCGAACGCTCCGTGTTGTCGTCGCGAAGACGCCGCACCGCGATGGGAATGAGTATCGCCACCCACAGCAGAGCGAGGACGATTAGCAGCACCTGATCAAATCCTTGACAGAGCATGCAAACATTGAGGTCAACGGTACTGCGAAAACCCCATTTTCTGGTGGATAGACGGCTTTAGGACTCGTGCAGTCCGCACTCTTCCTTGTCGGCTCCCGCCCATCGACCCGAGCGACGGTCGCCACCTGCGACGGGTTTGATCGTCACCGGCGCGCAACCAATCGAGGCGTAGCCCTTCGCCCAGAGTGGATGCTCGGGCAATCCATTCGAGGTCAAGTAGTACGCGACATCGTCATCGCTCCAGGTCGCGAGGGGGTTCACCTTCACCAATCCGAACTTCTCGTCCCAGCCAATGATCTTCATGGTGGCTCGCGTGGCCGCGTCAGAGCGCTTGACTGACGTGATCCAGGCGGCCTTACCCTTGACGGCGCGCGACAGTGGCTCGACCTTACGCAGCTCGCAGCATCGATCGGTCCCACACGGCCAGTCCTTCGCTTCCGGTCCAGGGTGCGTGCGCGTGAGATTGAGGTCCCAGTCGCGCTCTAGTCGCGCGGCGAATTCGAGGGTCTCTGGAAAATGTCCACCAGTATCCAAGAAGATGATCTCGGTGCTCGGGCGCAGGATATGGACCATGTGTAAGAGAGCGACGTCCTCGAAGGAGCACGCCATCGCCAGATCATCGACATAATGGGCGAATGTCCACTCGAGGATCTCGAGCGGCGTCGAGCGCTCAAAGGTGACGTTCTGGACGTCGAGTTCTTCGATGGTGGGAGTGGCGATATTGCTAGGCATTTAGGTCTCGAGTCGTACAAAGTCAAGGGTTTTACTAGAATAACTAGACTAGTGATTCCCCATGAGAACCGACGCAGTGCACACTTCCTTTATGACCGATCATTTAGATCTCCTCGAATCGCACGCGATCTTCATCTTGCGAGAAGTCGTTGCCGAATGCGAGCGGCCCGTCCTGCTCTTTTCCGGGGGCAAGGACTCTGCCGTATTACTACATCTCGCCATCAAGGCCTTTGCCCCCCAGAATCTGCCGTTTCCCGTGCTGCACATCGACACCGG
>PLRK01000123.1 GCA_003163875.1 Acidimicrobiaceae bacterium
GCATTACTGGGTTTTCGAGCCCACACTGCAGTTGCCAGCACAACGTCAGCACAACATTCTGGGATTTGTTACTCACAATGCCCGATTACTCACCACCATTCAAGCACGTGGACAGTTCACGACTAACAAAGCAACTTTCGATCTGATGACCCGTCTCCGTGGGCTCAACAATTGCGTGACCAGATTCAAGTGGAGCATCAAGGCTCATCACGGCGCTCGGTTCATCTCTGGCCAGTTCGATCTGTGGCGCCTATGGCCCGAGTGTTCGACGTCCAAGTCTTTCACCAAACGCATCCAGTGCGGCTAACACCTCGGTAGAACGCCACACTCGCCGTCCCCGGCTCAAGGAACCGGTCTTGATCAAAATGCCCGCTTCTTCGAAAGGCTGCAGGATACGATCGACATTGTTCTCGCCGACTTCAAGGCGCTGAGCAATAAGTTCTCGCGTAACGACCGGCTGGCCAATGAGCATGTCCGCCAGTCGCCACGCGATGGCACCCTGGCGAGCCTTTATGAGATCGTTCCACCCCTCACGGATAGTTTGGAGATCTCCCACGAGTTGACGTCCAAGTCCAACAGCGTGAACGGTGGACCTGGCGGTCATGAAGATGATCGGGCTGGTCTCGCCGAATCGATAGTGCGTGAGTGCCGAGAAATAGTCCTCCGTGTTCGACAAGATGCCTGCCGAAAGGGGAACTGTCGATTCCGTGGTGAGACCGCGATCTCGAAGGATTGCGTGCATGAGCGTTCGGCCCGTTCGACCATTGCCATCAATGAACGGGTGAATGGTCTCGAACTGCGCATGCGCCAGTGCAACGAGAGCGATCACGGGCAAATCGGTCCGGTGAATAAAGGTGAAGAGATCAGCCATCAACGCCGGTACGCGTTCGTGGGCCGGCGGTACGAAACTAGCCAGTCGCGGACCAGCGTTTCCGGGTCCGATCCAGTTCTGTTCGACACGCCATTTGCCAGCGATCGAAGGTTGATCCTCCTGCATCAGGATACGATGCGTCTCCAGGATGGCGGCTTCATCCAGTGACCCCGCCGCTGCAATCGCGGACTGCATTGCTCGGGCGTTGGCGACAATGACTTCAGCGTTGCCTCCCGTGCCGCCGACGCCCGTTTCAACAGTCGCAATCGCTCGAGCCGACGCACTGAGTTGTTCTATTCTCGACGACGACACGGCCTCAGTTCTCAGCAACACGGACCCGTAGGGACCAAGCAGTGTACCGAACTCCGCGTCGAAACGGACGATCTCGTTACTGGCCTCCTCAATTTCGGCCGCCAGGTTTGACGGTACGTCGAGTTCTGCGTTTTTGATGAACCGTGGAATCGAACGAAGGTAGGGGCCGGTCTGCTGACGACGTTCGCGGTTGGAGTGAGGAATGTTGAGGTCGGGCGTCCAAATCGCCTCCTCTTCTCCAACGGCTGGCCAGGAACCACTTCCGGCCCCCAGCGATTCGACTTCCAGTTCAGTGGTCGACTCAGGACTAGATGATGGTGCGAGTTCCCCACCTTTGGTGCTGCCTCTCGGTCTACGCTTCTGAGGTTCCATGGAACCATATTACCTCAGTTATGTAACAAATGAGGTGCACATCAGTGTCTGTCCCTCAGGTAGCGGAGATCCCCGTGTCTCCGCCCACCCAACTCACGTCTCTCTCGGGCCTTCACGCCACGCTGAGTCATTCCCGTCCAAGGCGGATACCGAGTTAGGGCGCTTCATGAGTAGATTGGAAAGTCCTTCAAAATTCCCAGCACAACCTCAGCACAACAATTGCCGGGAGTGGTCGGGAATAGTGGGTGATTTCCCAGATCTCTGATGGCCTTGGAACTAGACCATTTACCAGTCATTGCACGGAATTTACTGGTTTTCCGAGGAGGAAGACGCACCCTATGGTTCGGCTTAGGAAACCGATGCTCTATCCCCTGAGCTACGGGAGCGTCACTGGCTATTCGCGAGCACGTAGTTCAATCCCGCACAACCTCAACTGAACGCTCTCGTCGAATCTAAAAATCATCGCTGCTCAACACCATTCAAACACGAAACAGGACCCCTTGATTGTCGAGTAGGAAATCTGTCCATCGCTTCGACTTTGGGGGCGAGATCAAGATTCCTGGACGAGGAGGCGATTTGATATGGGCCGCAGCTACACACTTGGTTGTCCCCAAATCTTGCAAATTGAATCAAGTTATATGGGGTCAGACTGGTATTTCCGAGACATGCGCATGCACGATGCGCCACTCGCCATCATCTCGTAACCACGTTTGACTTTGTCGGCCGACGAACCTTCTGTCGGGATAGGAGAAAAGGGTCGATACGACTGCTACATCGCTACCGTACGTTGCCACCACCGTCTCGCTGAGTTTTCGACCCCGTGGAACGGCGCCGTTCGTTGCGCGCCACTTCCGAAGTTCTTCTGGACCGCGCTGCATGTCGTTAATGCCGAAGCGAACGAGTTCGTCGCTGTCATCAAAAGACGCATCCAAATAATCGAGATCACCCGCACTGAGGGCTTGTTCGTATGCTTGGAACAGCGCGGTGACTTCCTCGACGACCGAAGTGATGTTGCGTCGCATCAGAAGTAAAAGCCAAGTCCGCGTTCGAGGGTCATGCCGGCGTTGACCAGGGTCTGTTCATTCCCCGGGGCCGCCGCGAACTGAATGCCCGCGGGCAAGCCCTCTTCGCATAGACCAATCGGAATTGACACCGCGGGAGCGCCAATCAGGCTCCAGATGATCGTGTTGCGCGACAACCGAAGTAGGTAGCGTTCATAGTCTTCGCGTCGCGGTGCCACGAGCGGCGTCGTAGGAGAAACGAGAACGTCACAATGTACAAACTCCTCGAGGATTCGCTGTCCGAGAATCGCCCGCTGACGCTGCGCGTCAAGGTAGTCCGATCCCGTGATGGTGAGACCACGAAGTAGCTGTTCGCGTACCTCGGGAATGCACTTTGAGAGATCAGTCTCCTGACTGCGGTGAAAAGCGGCCGCTTCGCTCCGGCTTATTAAGAGGCCCAGAGAGTTCGAAAGTTCAAGGTCCGCGATACTTGGTCCGCGAACTTCTCGTACCCGCCAGCCTGCGTCAGTGAGAATTGTCAGAGCATGTTCGCACGCCTTTACGATGAGCGGATCTGCGTCGGCGAGCACTTCGGGCACGACGCCGAGCACACCAGGAGTGCGCAGCGCTCCACGATCGAGAAAGGGCTCGTCGGCGAGACTGTTGAAAAGGATCGACGCATCTTCAACAGTTTGCGTGATAGGACCAAGGTGATCAATGGTCCACGAGAGTGGAATGATCCCGTCGGCGGGTATGCGCCCAAATGTGGGCTTAAATCCCACGACGCCACACAGGGCGGCGGGCACGCGAAGGGACGCACGCGTATCAGTACCCAGGGAACCGACGCCAATACCGAGCGCCGCCGCAATGGCGGAACCGCCGCTCGATCCACCCGAGAGCTTGGTCGGATCGTACGGATTGCGACATTGGGGTGTCGCAACACCCAGCGCAAACTCATGGGTCGCGACCTTCGCGAAGAGCAAGGCACCGTCGCGGCGAAGTCGCGCCACCGCAGTGGCGTCCTTCGAGGGCACGTCATCGTAGGCGAGCGAACCACCACGCGTGGGCAAACCTGCAACATCGATGATGTCTTTGACCGTCAGGGGCAGTCCATGAAGGGGACCGCGAAGTTTACCCATCCTCCGCTCAACGTCTAAGACGTCCGCTTGTTCGAGCACGTCTTTTTCGTCGCACGCAACGACGGCGCCCAGGTCCGAGTGCGACGCAGCCGCGTCGAGCGCGAATTCGACGAGCGCTCGCGTAGTCGTCGAACCGTTCTCGAGAGCTAGCAAAGCGTTCGCAAGCGTTACGCCATGGGTAACGAGAGCGGGTGAGGGTGGCGACGTCCCCACGATCATTTCAGTCCCGTTTGATTCAACACGCATCGGCGCCTCGCGCACGACGAGTCGCAGCGGAGGTTGTTGTCGCGGATCGGGAAACGCGAGATCGTGCAATACCTGCTCGGCGGCAGCGAAGGAGCGCTCCGCTGTGCTCTTCGCGCTTTCACTCACGAAGGCACCGAGACCCGCGTGCTCAGAATAGAGGCAATGAATGCTTCTGAAGGCGCGATGGCGCCGAAGACGCCACCTTGCATGGTGACCATTTTCAGAGCAGCCTCGTAGTTACCCTTGTCCGTCGCGCCCGTGCAGTCGCTCAAGAGCAGACACTCGTAGCCTCGATCGTTCGCGTCGCGCATCGTCGTGTGCACGCAGACATCGGTGGTGATGCCGGTGAGGACAATATGAGTGATGCCGACGTTTTGCAAGATCAGATCGAGGTCGGTCGCGTAGAAGGCACCCTTGCCCGGTTTGTCGATGATGATCTCACCGTCGATGGGAGCGACCTCGGGCACAATCTGCCAACCAGGCTCGCCGCGAACGAGGATCCTTCCCGCCGGCCCAGGGTCACCTATGCCCGCACCGATGCGCTTTGAGCGCCAGAGTTTGTTCGCTGGGCAATCGGTGAGATCTGGGCGATGCCCTTCGCGCGTGTGGATGACCGTGCCGCCAAAAACACGAAACGCTTCGAGGACCCGCGCGGTGGGTGCGAGACCGGCCCTCGTGAGACTGAGGTCGTAGCCCATTCGATCCACGTAACCTCCAGGTCCGCAGAAATCAACTTGCCAGTCAATAAGGATGAGCGCCGTCGAACTAGGGGCGAATGAGCCGTTGAAGGGCCAAGAGTAGGGCTGCGCTTCTAGCTCGGGCGCTGCAATGTTGGTTTCGTGCGATGTCATGTGGGCTCCTAAGAGAAGATGATTTACGTCGTTGAAGTGAGAAGTTCAAGAACTTCAGGGGTTGAGGCAACGGCGCCAAAAATGCCGCCGGAGAATTCGACCATCGAGCAAGCGTTCTTCACGAGGCTGGTGTCAAGTGAACTCGAGGCGTCGGCGACGAGAAGACACTCATAACCACGATCGTTCGCCGCTCGGAGCGTCGAGTGCACTGGGCCTTCGAGTCCCCAGCCTGCGAGCAAGAGATCTGTTCGTTTCTCGTGGCGAAGCACTGCTTCGAGTCGACTCGCGTAAAAGGAATCGGTCGCGCCAGATTCGAGCGTGACGTCGACGTCTAATTGACGGTTCATGATGGCGGCCGCCGAAGTACTTCGCTCGCCGAGCGTGACGCCGTGTCGAACCGGAGTCGACGTGACGTTGATCACCAACACGCCCGCTTGTCGACATACGTGCGACAAGGCGACCAGGTTCTGATCGGCGACGTCGCTGTCGTTGCCGTCGAGGCGCCACGTCGGGTCGAGACACGCGACGAGTGCGGTGTTCGACGGGTCGTACATCGCGTGGTACGGCCAAGGGTAGGGCGTCGCCGTAGCAATCACCCCACCCTTGACACTGGCCGTAGCACGAACATCGTTCATGGTTAACCGACAACGCCCTTCACGAGGCAGGTGAACTGGTTGATCTCTGCAGCGGTTGCCGCTTTCCCGGCGGGTACGAGAACCTTGCCATTGTTGCAATAGATCGGACCGGTGAAGATTGTCCCGCCAGCCTTGAGTTTCGCTTCGTAGGCGACGATCTTCGCTCGAACCGCTGCTGTCACTTTTGAACCGAACGGCGCCAATTGCAGTGGGTTGTCGCCCGAAGCGAACGTTCCAATAAAGTTGGCGTTGTACTTCGAACCAGTGAAGGTGCCGGCCTGGGCGGTCTTGATGATGGACTCATAAAGCGGTGCCCAATTCCATTCCGAGCCCGTGAGCCAACCTGAGGGGTCGAGCGCTTGGGCGTCGTAGTGGTAACCAACAACATCGATACCAGCCGCCTTCGCCGCGTCGATGACCGTTGACTGGCAGTCCTGGTGCTGGGTAATGACGTCGACTCCTTCAGAAATGAGTGCAGTCGCGGCAGCCTTTTGCTTCAGCGGGTCGCACCATTCGGAGGTGGCGACCGTATACGTCTTCGCCTTGGGGTTAATCATCTGTGCGCCAAGTTCAAACGCGTCGATATTGTCGACGGTCTGAGGAATGGGGAACGCGTAGACAAAGCCCAACTTATTGGACTTAGTAACCGACCCTGCGGCCATGCCACCGAGCGCCACCGGATCGTAGGCTTCCCCAAAGTACGTTCCCAGGTTCGCAGGGAACGGCGTCTTGGTATAAGTACCACCTTGGTGCAATACCAAGATTTTGGGGTGCGACGCGGCGAAGTCGTAAGCATATTGCTGGTAGCCGTAACTCGTCGCGAAAATGATCTTGGCTCCCTCATTGACCATCTGTTGCATGACCGTCTCGACCTGCTGGGTTTCGGGCACATTCGCCGCCCGCAACACAGTGACGCCCATTTGTTTGGCGACTGTCAAGCTCGCTTGGTACACCGCTTCGTTGTACCCCTCGTCGGTGTTCTCACCGACAGTGATAAATCCCACCGTCTTCGCGCCGGCCCAGGGCTCAGTGCTCGCGGCACTCGCGGTTCCAACAACGCTCGCAATTGGCACGCCCGTCATCGCGAGCACGACGATGGCCAAACTTGCGATACGTGTTCTCGAAGACGATTGACTTCGAGTCTTCGAACCGGCGATTGATGTACTTCGGAAAATTTTCATTTTTATGGTCTCCACCTAATAAGTGATGCGTTTCGTTTTCTCCCTGATGCAAAGCGGTACCGCGTACAACCACCCCCCTGGTTTTCTCTGGCCGATCAACGCTGGGGCGGTGTCAACTGGAGTTCGTGAGCGCTCGAGTAAGTCCTTCAGGAGCGCGTCGTCCGCCACTTCGGCCCAAGAGCACGAGGGCAAGCAGTGTTACGAGATAGGGCAAGGCGTCCAAAAAATACTGGTTGACTTGCACGCCGTGAGCCTGGAGGACCGATGCCGCGGCGAGGGCCACGCCGAAGAGGTACGAACCAGCGAGCACGAAGAGCGGCCGCCACGCGGCGAACAAAACGACTGCGACCGCGATGAACCCGTAGCCGTTGGTCATATCGTCGGACCAGTTGCCCACGTAACCCACGGAAAGCTGTGCGCCACCTACGCCCGCGAGCGCGGCACCGAACATCACGGCAGCGATTTGTATCAAGTCAGGCCGCCGTCCCGCGACGGCAACGACCTCCGGTCGTTCGCCGGTTGCTCGAATCACGAGACCGAGACGCGTTCGGTAAAGAGCCCACGTCACTACCGCGACCAATACGTAACTTACATAGACGAGCGGATCGTGATCAAAGAAAATCGGTCCAATCCACGGAATCGAACCGAGGCCGGTCACCTTTATGACGGGCAACGGGTTCACGATGGCACTGACGTAATTCGCACCGAGAACTGACGTGAGGCCCAGGGCGAGAAACCAAAGGACGAGACCTGAAGCGAGTTGGTTGGCCTTTTGTTTCACCACGAGCCACGCGTGGGCGAGTCCGACGACCGCGCCTGCGCCAAACCCGGCGAGCACGCCCAACCACGCCGAACCCGTAATCGAACCCACGACAATGGCGGCGAGCGCCCCGCTCAACATGCAGCCCTCGGTACCGAGATTGACAATGCCGGCACGCTCGCCAATCAACTCT
>PLRK01000124.1 GCA_003163875.1 Acidimicrobiaceae bacterium
CTCTCGTCGTTACCTGGCACGAGGTGTGGGGTAGAGAGGGCTGGCGCTCCTACATCGGTCGCCTGGGTTTCGCTGCGGCATTCGTGGAGCGAATCAGTATCAAACTTCCCGACGACATCGTCGCGGTCTCCAACGGTACCGGAGCAAAATTGAGAGCAATGGGCGCCAAGGGTGACCGCGTCGTCGTCGTGCCCACGGCACTGGACCTTGAGCGCTTACAGAACTCAACACCACTAACGACCGCTCCAGAACTGCTCTTCGTGGGTCGCCTTATCGAACACAAGCACGCCGATCTGGCCGTGGAGGCCGTCAAGGTACTTACCGAGCGGGGTCTCGATGTCCACCTAGGGATCGTCGGCGTCGGACCGGAAGAACCTCGGCTTCGGACCCAGGTAGCAAATATGGGCCTCGGTGATCGGGTCACGTTCCACGCGGTCCTCGATACCCAAGAGGAACTGTGGTCATTGATTCAAGGAAGCCGAGTGCTGCTGGCTCCATCCATTCGAGAGGGTTTTGGACTTGTGGTGGCGGAGTCGCTAGCGCTGGGCACTCCCGTGGTCTGTGCGCTCCATCCCGAGAACGAATCATCGAATCTGGTCAGCCCTGCTACGGGATCGCTGGTCACCGCGCTCGACGCTCGAGCCCTCGCCGACGGCGCCGAATATTGGCTGAACCATGAATCATCGCGAATCGACCGCGTCTCGGAGTTCTTGAGGGAGCACGCGGAACTCACCGCCGGCGGTATGGCCGCCTCGTACGTGGAGCTCTTTAAAAGGGTGTCTTAACGTCGGTTGCTTCAAAGAGCTGATGGGGTCATTTCCAAACCTCACGAAGTGCCGAGAGAATATTCCTACGACCGACGTACCACGCCAGCACCACGCAGGACGTTCCGCAGTAGCACGCTTGCCCAATGAACCAACCGAGACCTAAACCGCCGAGTCCGTGGCGGATGGAGATGTAAAGGCTGAGGAACACGAAGATGGCGCCGACGACGTTGGCGAGGAGGTAGGCGCCGACTAATTTTCGCGCGAGCAGCACGATGTCGCTGATGTAGTTGAGGCAAAAGAATATCGAGGACGCCGCGCCCCAACGCAGCAGGTCACGTCCCTCGAGTGAGTATCCGCGGCCGAACAGCTCCAGCAAGCTTGGGGCGAACACCAAAACAACCGCGGCGACCGGCAGCGTCACGATATACGCCGCTCGGAGGGCTTTCCGTATGGGAGCCATGAACTCTTCGGGATGGGCAGCGATCTCCGCGAAGAGTGACTGCGCCGTCATTGATGGAATGACGCAGAGAATGCCGATGATCGTTATGGGGATGGTGGCGTAAGCGGCGGCGGCGGCGCCAAGACGCGAGAGTACCAACAACGGCAGTAACGACGTCGGGATGATAGAGACCAACACCGCCGTCTGGCTGCCGACCGCAAAGCTCGCGTGCGACCATACGAGTCCGAGCCCGAGCGACACTCGTGATCGCGGCATCCGCCGTATTCGCCAGCGGAGCAACACCAGGTCAATCAACGCGGACGTTCCCACGTAGATACTGGCCACGGCTAGGTAACCAGCCGTTCCCGTTCCCGCGAGAATTGCGAGCGCCACGAAGCGAACAACCATCGCCGCCATATCCTTGCCGACGGCCCAGGAGACCTGTTGACGGGCCAGGAAGGCTGGATCAACCACCGTCCCGACGAGCCCGCCGACGACCGTGATCATCGTGAGGGCCACGGCCGCGGGAGTACTGATACCCAGCTTGGCGAGCGGGACGCTGAGATGGCCCGGGATAAGCCATATGGTTCCAAGCAAAAGGATGCCGATCGGCAGAGATGTGAACAGGGCGCCTCTCACCATGAGCGCTTGGTCCGGCTCACTGGCCAAATTCGCCACGATTGTTGCCGGCATTCCCAGGGCAGCGACGGTTTCAATGAGTCCCGTCGCGCCGAAGATGGCGGACACAACTCCAATCGAATGCGGTGCCCAGACGTGCGTGGCGATCACGATAAAGAGACCGCCGAACATTCCGAGCAGAAGGTTGTCCCCGATGAGAAGCACCGAGGTCCTGTAGAGCCGGTCTTGTCGAAGGGCAACGACGGAGCGTTTAACGACGACGAGCGCAGAGTCAGTGCGACGCGTCACCGGTTCACGTCTCCACTCATCGCCTTCGCGAACGGGGGAATATTCACACGGACGTCACCGCAGGGACATCTCAGTAAACGCCGGTGTCGAGTGCGAGATCCACTTGCGACCACGGTCCGAGGCCTCTTTTTCATGCGACCGACCTGTTCCATAAGACGTGATGGGAATGGCAAGAACTCAAGTATCTCAAGCGCGAACGAACTTCCTCGTTCGCCTGAGTCATAGTAGGTCGTCTCAAACTCGACGGTCGGACGCGGACCGCCAAGGACGGCCCACCTCGCCTAGTCGCGGTCGCTATCTCGTGGGAAGCCGGGCCGGTGTATAGAAAAGGGTGGGTAGATTGTTACTACGTGCGTATCGGAAAGAATGGTGAGATGTCTTTCCCAGTCCCAGGTCTTGTCTGATGAGTCCTCGTTCGCGCGAGGGAATCTCGTCCGATGAGCGTCAAGGCCAAGTGGACGAAGAAGTGGACTCACGGGAGGTAAGCGCCGCTGCGCTGAGGACATCCTTGGTGATCGTGAACAAGGACGAACGACTTCTGAGCGACACGCTGGACGCCGTGGAGCCCTTTGTCGGGCGTGCACTGTTTGAGGTTGTGGTGGTGGATGCCTCCGAGGGCAGGCTCGATGACATCCGGCTCGCCCACGAATGGGTGAAATGGATTGACTATAAGCAGCCACCGGGGGTTCGCATCACAATTGCTCATCAGCGGAATCTCGGTGTTCGACTCGCCGAAGGCGACGTCATCGTGTTCACTGATTCGGGCTGCCTACCGGAGAACGGTTGGCTAGAGCGATTGCTCGCCCCGATTTTGGAGGAGGGAGAGTTCGTCTCGTGCGGCCCGGCGAGGTCGATTGGCAAGAGCGTGTATTCGGGAGTCCACTGGTGGGGCAACGCGAACGAAGACTACGTGCCCATGGCTACCACGATCAACCTGGCGTTTCGACGCGAGGCGTTTGACGCGGTTGGCGGATTTGATGAGGCGTTCGGTTCGGCCGAAGACATTGATTTCACGTGGAGATTGACCGACCATGGGTACCGCCTTCGCTGGGTACAAGACGCCGTCGTCCGACACGATTGGGGTACCCCACAGCGGCAACTTCGTCGAGCGTTCTTTTATGGAAAAGGCGGTTGCCGACTTCTCCGTAAGCATCCCGAACGAATACGTGAGACGGCGAAGCAGAACTCCGTGCCCATGGTGTACGCGCTCTTCTTGCTCGGACTGCCGGTGACGCTCAAGTGGCGGTGGTACCCGTTAGCCCTCCTGTGGCCAATCTGGCGTCACCGTAAGGAAGAGCTGCGGTGGCTGGTGCTGCTCGACCATCTCACGATGGGCGCGGGGATGCTTCATGAGTTCTTGAGACCAGGTACATGACTTCGAAGCAGTCGGTGCTGGTAACGCCCTACGCCGGTCTTCACTACCTTGAGCTTCTCTATCGCGATATCGACGCTTCGGGCGTTCGGGTCAAGTACGCCAAGGGCCCCACCCCCTCCCAGACGCTCAATATTGCTCTGTCTCCACTCATGTTGATCTGGTATCGAGCGCGGGGATATCGCATTCTGCACATTCACTGGCTCTTTCAGTTTTCTCTTCCGTGGGCCCGACGACGTCCGTGGGCTCGTCGCGTGATGGAGTGGTGGTTCGGGATATACCTTCGAACTGCGAAAGCGGTGGGTTTCGCTGTTGTGTGGACCGCACACGACTTGCTGCCGCACAGTCAGATATTCGCGAACGACGCCCGAGCGAGGGACCTCCTCATCACGAAGGCCGACGTGATCATCGCCCTGTCGGAGGCGACCGCTTCGCAGGTTCGTGCTCTAGGCGGACGAATAGTGCGCGTCATCCCCATAGGCCCCTACTCGGACCCGTACCCGGTGACCACCACCCGCGAAGAAGCGCGAGCAAGTTTCGCAGTTAACGACGACGAGGTCGTGATGACCTTGATTGGGAGGATCGAGGAGTACAAGGGGGCCGACCTCTTGTTGTCGGCCGCCGCTCAACTGCCAGCGAGTTCGAAGATCAAGGTGATCGTGGCGGGTATATGTCTTGATCAAGCCTACGAACGTGAGTTGCGACGTCTCGCGGAGGCCACCGGGGGACGAACGATTGCGAGATTTGAGTTTGTGCCGGATGACGATTTGGCTCGCTACTTCCAGGCGACCGACTTCGCCGTGTTCCCCTTTCGCGAGATCACGAACAGCGCCTCGGTGCTTCTGGCGCAGTCCTTTGGCCGACCGATCGTCATCCCGGACTTAGCGCCGCTCGCGGACATTCCGGTTGCCGCGGCGCTCCGTTTCTCTCCAGGAGTGGAGCCGCTGGTCACCGTCTTGGAGCGGGCAGAAGCGCTCACGCAGAACGAACGCCGCGAGATGGGTGACGCCGGGCTCACGTGGGCTCACCGATTCGGCTGGTCGGACGTCGCGACGGCGACGATTGCGGTGTACGAGGAGGCGCGACGCTGTTAAATGCGACGCGGGTCCGACCCGTGGCGCACAATCTGGTGACGCCAGTCATCTTGGTCACGCCGAGTTTTGCCAACCCACATGATGGATCGCGGCGCCCTCGATCACGGTGCCCCAGTGAGCGGGTTTCGCCTTCATGACCACCGTCGTCGGAGTGGACGTGCAATCCATTGGTGAAGTGGCACAGTCCCTCGCTGAGTTCGGATCTCGCTATACCCGCCGTCTCTTCACCGACGCGGAACGCAGTCACTGTAACGAGAGTCCGGAGACTGCGGCCAGCCGCTACGCCGAACGATTCGCCGCCAAGGAGGCCGTGCTCAAAGTGCTGAACGTGCGAGAGGTTGCTCCATCGTGGAGGGACATTGAGGTCCGTCTGACGAGCAGCGGTCGATGCGAGGTGGTGCTCCACGGCGTGGCCGCCGAGCTAGCCCACCTACGAGGCATACGGGCACTCTCGCTCAGCATCAGTCACGCAGGAGGTGTCGCGTCGGCGGTAGTGGTCGCGAGTTGAGACGTCCTACGTTGCTGGTGTCGACTCGGACGCTACGGCGTTGGCTTGCGCATGAGGCGTCGGGTGAGGTGTTCGAGTCGTCGCGGCTTCGACGCCTACGAGCGTCGTTCAGTGCCCAGCGAGTCGAGCCACCACCGGAGCGAAGACGTCCATGGACTCGCCCGGTACCACGATATTGCTGAAGCCCCAGCGTTCTCGTCGTTCGTGCAAACGCTCGGAGAGTTCATCCTCCGTTCCGATGAGAAGGATGGGTAGGTCGAGCGCCTCGTCTCCCGGAAATCCGAGCATCGTCGCACCGCGGAGCGCGGCCCGCCGGCTCGGCACGACGTTCGCGGCGATGGTGAGGATCTGAAATTCGAGGCCGGCGAAGCGCTCTCCCGCGGCCTCGCGCACCCAGCTCACGCATCGATCAAAGTGTTCGAGCGCCGCGGCGCTGGTGACGTCGCCTCCCTTTTCTCCGGACGCCAGGCTCGTGTTTATCCCGACGATGTCGGCGTGCAACGCGGCGACGGTAAGTATCCCCTTGCTGCCTCCCCCGACGATGAGGCGAGGTGACGAAGGGGGGCGGGGCTCACAGCGCGCCTCGTGCACCGAGTAGTAACGACCCTCGAACGTCGACTCTCCCGTGCCCCAAAGGTCCTTCATTATCTGGACGCTCTCGGCCAGCCGATCGACCCTCGTACGCGGATGCTCGTACTCGACGCCGGCCTCTTCGTAGTCACTGCGGAGCCACCCGGCGCCGAGACCGACTTCGACGCGTCCCTCGGCGACGAGTCCGAGGGAGGCGATCTCTTTCGCCAGGACCACTGGGTTTCGTAAGTCGTTGTTCAGGACCAACGTGCCGACGTGGAGAGTGGTGGTCGCCTCGGCCGCGACGGTCGCGGCGACGAGCGGCCCGAACTGGGCATCCAAGTGATCCGTGAGATAGAGCGCCGAATATCCCAGATCCTCGGCCGCTCGGGCACGGTCCCGCCACGCGGTCATCGTTGGTGCGACCGACGACTGCACGCCAAATCGGAACGGACGAACGGTCACCACTACCTCCCTGGTCCCGAAGCGAGTGTCCAGCGAACCCGCGACCTGCCGTGCGAAGGACCGTCCTTGCACCTCGGTATAGTAGGCGGGTGCCAGCACACGTTACGTCGGTGACCGCCGACACTGCGCCGAGTGACGTAGCGAAGGTCCTGCGCGAAGACGGTTGCGTGGTCGTAGCAAATCTGGTGACCCCGGAGTTCATGGATCAACTCCTGGGCGAAGTGAGTCCTCACCTCGACGCAACGAGGGGCGGCGACACCGACTTCTTGGGCCACGCCACTCGGCGCACCGGTGCGCTCATCGCCCGGTCGCCGAGCGCACGAACCCTGGTGACGCACCCCACGATTCTGGGCACGCTCGATCTGACGCTCGGTGACCACGCGAGCACCTTCCAGGTGGACCT
>PLRK01000093.1 GCA_003163875.1 Acidimicrobiaceae bacterium
GAGCACACCTACAACTTCATCGTGGGTGTGCCGCTGGCCTTCGTCTCGAGCGCCGACCCAACGTTCATTGACCCCGGTCAGTCGAATTATTCGTGGAACGGTGACACCGCAACTGGTGGCTCGGGAACGATCACCTACAGCGCGCCTGGCAACTTCCCCGCGGGCTTGACGTTCAATCCCACGACGGGTGCTGTCACTGGCACACCGGCGACCAACGTGGCGGACACCCAAGTGGACGTCTTCGCGACCGACAGCTTGGGCGCGGTGATAGAGCACACCTACAACTTCATCGTGGGTGTGCCGCTGGCCTTCGTCTCGAGCGCCGACCCGACGTTCATTGACCCCGGTCAGTCGAATTATTCGTGGAACGGTGACACAGCAACTGGTGGCTCGGGAACGATCACCTACAGCGCGCCCGGTAACTTCCCCGCGGGCTTGACGTTCAATCCCACGACGGGTGCCGTCACTGGCACACCGGCGACCAACGTGGCGGACACCCAAGTGGACGTCTTCGCGACCGACAGCTTGGGCGCGGTGATTGAGCACACCTACAACTTCATCGTTGGCGTGCCGCTCGCGTTCGTTTCGACGACCGATCCCACCGTGATCGACCCGGGCCAGGCGAATTACTCCTGGAATGGTGACACCGCGACTGGCGGCGTTGGAACGATCAACTACAGCGCACCGGGCAACTTCCCCGCGGGCTTGTCGTTCAACACCACAACTGGTGCGGTCACCGGTAGCCCGAGTGCGAGTGACACTGACTCACAGGTGAACGTCTTTGCGACCGACAGCTTGGGTGCGGTGATAGAGCATACGTACAACTTCATCGTGAGCGCACCGCTCGCGATTGGAACGGGGACACCGCCAACGCTGAATGATGGCGTTGGTACGTACTCGTTCAGTGGTGCAGAAGCGAACGGTGGTAGTGGCGCGGACACGTACTCACTGACCGGCACGCTCCCCTCTGGCCTCACTCTCGACACAACGACAGGGCTCATCTCGCAACTCGGTACTGCAACCACGACCGCGAGCGCGACGTCCGAGAACTTCAGCGTGACCGCGACCGACGGCCTTGGGGCTTCCTCTACTGGACAGTTCACGATCACGGCGACCCCAGTCGTCGTTAGTGGTGGAGGTGGTGGATCAAGCAGCACGCCAGTGCCCGTCGTGACCAGCACAACAATCCCGACGCCGATCGCCGCCGCCATTGTGCCCGTGAACCCTCGCGCGTTCAAGGTGATCGGCAAAGTCGTCGTGCACAAGACGAGCGTCGTGTCCATCACGGGAATAGGTTTCAGTGGCCAGCCAGCCGTCACGAGCAATGAAAAGGGAACGAAGGCAGTTGTCTCACACGACACCGGCTCCTTGCTCACCGTGCACGTGACTCTTGCGGCCAACGAATCAATCGGCGAACACACGTTCACTATCGTGCTTGCCAACGGCAAGTCATGCAAGGTGAACTACAGCGTCGTCGCGTAGTTCATGGTGAGCTTCTCGTTCTTCGTCCCTCAAAGGGACGGGGAACGAGGGTTGACCATATTTGTAGTTCGCGGTTCGTAGTTTGTAAGAAGTTCAAGTGATGTGCTTGCGTCGTCCGAGACCATCGACGTCCATTGCGCCCTCGTCTGGCGCGTGAAGAGCACACATCATCTGGGTCGGCGACGCCGACTCGATCTCAACGGTCTCAATTTCTGGTGCTCGCGCCATCTCTGTGATCGTTCGACTGATTTTCCGTACGAGGCATGAAAGGTGGTGCGCGGTGAAACGACTGCTGAGTTCGTTGTCGATACTTAGTGCTTCCGTGCTTCTTGCGAACGCCGCCGGCGCCTCCACCCCTGCGTACGGTGGTTTCGACAATTCGCGTTACGGCGACTGTGCCTTCGCTGTCATCGCGAACCTGACCATTCACGAATACCCCGCCGCAGCAATCTCCACCGCGAACGTGCTCGACGCCTGGGGATTCAAGGGAGGTCAGCCATTCCTCGTCTCCCTCGACTTTGTTGAAAGCACGGGGTTCGATGGTCACACCGCGACGTTTCAACAGGTGACGACACTCCCAGGGATCATCAACGCAGCGAATCACGGTGGCGTCTGGGCGACCTGGTGGAACGGCACGCACGCGGTTGCGATCATCGCGGCGACATCAAGCACCGTGACGTTCGTGAATTCCAACGCCATTCAATTTGGCGAGACCGTCCAGACGGTCCCGTGGTCTGTTTGGTGGGGCAACACGGGCAAAGACTGGTACGACTACGCGATCAATTGGTTGTCCTAAGGCATCGCATTCAAGTGCGAGTCAGGAAGATTCGACGTGGTACATAAGAGGAGCACAACATGACCACCATAAGCATCATCGGCTCGGGCAACATGGCGAAAGTCATCGGCACACGGGCGCGAAAGCACGGACACACGATCGAGATCATGGGTCGCGACCGCGCTAAGGCGCAGGCTCTTGCTGACCAGATCGGGAACGGCACCAGCGCTGGAACCTTTGGGCAGAAGCCGAAGGGTGACATCGTCATACTCGCCGTTCTTTACAGCGGCGCGCTTGACGTGGTTGCGCACTACGGCGATGCGCTGTCCGACAAGATTCTCGTCGACATCACCAACCCGTTCAACGACGACGCCACCGGACTCGTGACCACTGAAGGCGAATCGGCGTCACAGCAGATCGCCACAGCAGCCACGGGCGCACACGTCGTGAAGGCCCTCAACACAATCTTCGCAGGTGTGCTCGCTGAGGATAAGCCGATGGACGCGTTTCTCGCCAGCGACGACGTTGAAGCGAAGGCGCGGGTCGCAACGTTTCTCGAGAGCTTGAACATGCGGCCCCTTGACGTGGGGGGGCTCGAAGCCACGTACCTTCTCGAATGGATCGGCATCTTCCTCGTGGGCTTGGCGCGCAATGGTGCCAGCTTCGAGATCGCCCTGGGCGCCGGCGCCCTCTGACGATTCAGATAATGAATGCCTCTGGCCACGGCGGTAATCGTCAACGTGCTCGAGTGGGACGCGGGTCACTCGGTGCCCCCGCCGGGACTCGAACCCGGGCACATGGCTTCGGAGGCCAATGCTCTCTCCGCTGAGCTACGGGGGCAAAATCTTGGAACGAACGGACCTTACACGTGGGGCTGTTGGCTGTTGTCTTCACTCGCCTCGGTCGCGCCCACGATTCGAATGTGCTGACGAGGGTATCTGTCCTTGCCGTGCGGTTTTCGTTGTTGAGCGTTAGCGCTCTCGTTGGCGGCTCAATCAACGTGCGCGAGTGTGATTGCCGATCGGCGCCTTGTTCGCAGTGGGCACGGTGCCGTGCCGACGCAGCGAGGGCGTCGGACCGTCGCGTCACTATCTTCGTGTTTTGATCAACCCCACCGAATGAACGTGCCAACCTACGGGTCGGCACGTTCATTCGGTGGCGTCAACGGCGCGTGGTTTTGAACACTTGGTCGTGTGGCCATGAACCGCCACGCCGTTTCTCGAGTGAGCCCCAAAAGGCGCTCTTGACGTTCGCCGCGAGTGGCGGAAGCAGGGCTTCGATCTCGGCCGCTTCACACTGCGTTAACAAACGAAGTAAGTCCTTCTAATCCACAAAAATTATTGAGAATTCTCTTGCGACCGCCGGCGTGTCGTGTATATTTTCGTCCAACTTGAGCGGCGGTCGCTCATCGCAGTCTGTCCTACGGGACCACAACATGGGGAGGCAGGATGAGCGAAAGCTCGGGAGCGCTGTCGTCGGACGAGGGCAAACTAGCCGCCCTCGGTTACAAGCAAGAGCTCAACCGCGGTTGGAGTGGGTTCTCCAACTTCGCGATTTCGCTCACCATCATTTGCATCTTGAGTGGTTGCTTCACGACCTTTGGTCAAGCGTGGAATGACGGAGGACCAATCGCCATCTCAATCGGCTGGCCGGTGATCAGTCTCCTGGTCCTGCTCGTCGGACTTTCGATGGCCGAGCTCGCGTCGAAGTATCCGACTGCGGGAGGTATCTATTACTGGGCGTACAGCCTCGGCGGCGTGCGTTGGGCGTGGTTCACGGGTTGGTTCAACCTGCTCGGCCTCATCTCCATCGTCGCCGCGGTTGACTACGGATGCGCGTCGTTCCTTAATTCGGTGCTCGCCCTCTACGGGGTCAATTTCGGACTCAACTTCACGACCACCAATGCCTCGTCAGTCCTGCACCATACGTTCGTTCTGTTCTTCATCATCCTCGCTCTCCACAGCATCATTAACGTCTTCTCTTCTCATCTCGTGGCACTGCTGAACCGGATCTCGGCGTGGTGGATGCTCGCCGGCGTCGTGGTGATCGTGGGCGTGATGATCTTTGGACCTTCGACGCACCAGAGCTTCTCGTGGGTCTTCTCTCACCGCATCAACAACAGTGGATTCTCGGGCCACCTCTACTGGTTCATGATTCTTCCGCTTGGTTTCCTACTCACGATGTACACGTTCACCGGTTACGACGCCTCAGCGCACCTGTCGGAGGAAACCCTCGACGCCGAGCGTGCCGCTCCGCGTGGGTTATGGACGGCGATTGCGTATTCCGCAGTCGGCGGATGGGCGTTGCTCCTCGCGATCACGTTCGCGGCGACCCATGTTGGCGCGATCAACGCAGGTGGTGGTGGCGCCGTACCGATTATCGAGACGGCGCTCAGTACTGGCCTCGCGAAACTCGTCCTCGACATCTCGACCGTTGGACAATTGTTCTGCGGGATGGGCTGCGTCGCCGCCGCCTCGCGCATGGTGTTCGCATTCTCGCGCGACGGTGCCGTGCCGGGCCACACGCTGTGGCGAAAACTGAACAGGCACAAAACGCCAACGTGGGCCGTGTTGTTCGTGGTCGCCCTTTCGCTCATTATTACTATCCCTGCTCTGTTTGGTAACAAGGCGGGACTTCCCGTGGCGTTCTTTGCGGTCACGTCAATTACGACGATTGGACTCTACATCGCCTACATCCTTCCGGTCTTCTTGCGCTGGCGGATGGGGGACAAGTTCGAGCCAGGCGTATGGAACCTCGGCAAGCACTACAAGTGGATCAACGCGATCGCCATTATCTGGGTTGTTCTCTGCGTGATCATCTTCATTCTGCCGACGTCACCTGCTGCGGTGCCATGGAAGAGTGGCTTCAGTTGGGATGACTTCAACTACGCGCCACTCGTCACCATCGCTCTGGCGATTGGCGTCTGGATCGGGTGGATCGCGGGCGCCAAGAACACGTTCAAGGGTCCCGTGAGGACGGTCGACGATCCGAGCATCGGAACGCCGAGCGATCCTGCATTGATGCCTACGGACTGAAGTCGCAGACAATCTCGACGATTCGATGTGCTTCCTAAGCGGGGGTTGACCTTTGACGGGTGGGTGCTGCGAATCGACCGAGGTACCTGCTTCAAGCGTAAGTTGCATTGGTGCGCAGGTCTATCGCCGTCTTCATCACGCTGAGTGTGATGTGCTCGTTGTGTACGACGGTGTCGATTGGCGCGGCGACGGCTGTTGCAATTCCCTCTTGTGTACCCAAGCACGTCGCCGTCGTCGTAGGGAAATGGGTCCACGATCCAAGTACCGTCGATACTGTCTTTGAGTCGCTCCCAATCTCTTTCGTCAACGAAGGCGCGACGTGTGTCATCGGAGGGTATCCAAAAATCGCTCCAACCGGCATCAAAGCCAAGAGCTTCACGAGGGCGAAAGCCGCGCAGATACTTGTCCCGATTGTCACGATTACGTCCACCACGTATCAAAATCTGACCCTCGAACACGGAGCCGCAGCTCACTCTTTTCTCAACCTCGTCTACCCAATTGACAACGTCAGCGTCGTGGACAGGTGGAAGAAGCTCTGCAGACCCGAAGAAGCGACAGGCTTTACGATCAACATTGTTCCGGCGAAACACTTATTGAATCGTCATGTGCTCACGAGAATTCCCAACGTGTGCACGAGTGGCAAGACGGGCGACCTACGCACGGGGCCGCTCACCGCTTCATCCGCATAGTTGGCACACCCGAATATCGTTGGACGGCAGGCGGCAGTACGTAGTGACGCAATGCGTCACGTGGTGACCCACGTTTGGAGAGCGGTTGAAAAAGAGACAAAGTGGGTGATGACCCAAGGCCAGTAGGAACGTTCGCCGCACTCAAAGTCCGTGACTTTTCGCTTCTCTGGACCGGTCAAAGCGTTTCTTCGCTCGGCGACGGCGTCTTTACGATTGCGTTGGCCTTGGTGGCCCTTCACATAGGGCATTCCGCCGTTGATCTTTCCTACGTGCTCGCCGCACGCGCGGTGCCCTCCGTCATATTTGCGCTTTTGGGCGGCGTCGTCGTCGACAGAGTCTCACGACGCCTCGCAATGCTGGTCTCGGACGTGGTGCGTGGCGTGGCGGTGGGTGTGGTTGCAGTCTTGTTGGCGACGAGCAGTCTTCGACTGTGGGAATTGATACTCATGTCCGTGATTTTTGGAACCGCGGATGCATTCTTTGGTCCTGCATCCATGGCCATAATTCCTGAACTACTTGACGAGCACCTCTTTACCCAGGGAAACGCTCTTGGTCAGATGAGCGGTCAATTGTCCCAAGGATTATTCGGCCCCGCCGTTGGCGGCATCATCGTGTCGACCATCGGATTCGCGTGGTCATTTGGAGTGGACGCTTTGAGTTTTGTGGTGTCTGCCGCGTGTCTTCTGGCGATGAAGCTACGTTCGCCACGTGCACAACACCACGGGACCGCCTTGGGTGAGGCGATGCAAGGAATTAACTTCGTGCGCGCTCGACGCTGGCTCGTCGCCACCTTGCTGGGCGCTGCTCTCGCCAATTTTGTCGGCATGACGCCACTCACCGTTCTCCTGCCTTTGCTGGTTCGAAACGTATTACACGCCAGCGCATTCTCGCTCGGTCTCGTCTTCGCAGCTGGGGGTGCGTCGGGTGTCGTCGCTTCATTGATCGTCGCACGCTTGGGCTCGCCGCGTCGTCGTGTGACCATCATGTGGAGCGCCTATGCGGCGGGAGGCGTTGCCATCGTGGGTATGGCATTGGCTCCCGATGCGGTGGTCGTCGGCATTTTCAGCGCCATCGAAGTGGGTCTGCTCATCTACGGTGATGTCCTCTGGGTCGCCATGATGCAAGAACTCGTGCCGAGTGACGTATTAGGGAGGGTGTTTTCGCTCGTCTACTTACTCGCATTCTCGCTAGGTCCGCTCGGCATCCTTCTCGGTGGCGTTGTGGCCAACGCTATTGGGACGCGCGAAGCTCTCGCCGTGAGCGGCGCCGTGTCGGGTCTCATCTGCGTCGCCGTACTCCTGACGCCGGGTGTTCGAGACCCTGAGCGCGAGACGGGAATCCTTTGAAGCGCGGCGATTGGTTCGGAGGCCGCGTGTGAGTTGTCACGCCCTCAACGAAAGTGAAGTCTCGTGGGGGTCTAGGGACCTCCTAATGTTTGCCTATGGCTTCTCCACTTCTCGCGTCACTGTTGCCCGACACGACAGTGCTCAGCGACGACGACGTCAGTATTGGAGGAGTGTCCTTAAGCAAGCTCGTCGCGACCTACGGCACGCCGCTGTTCGTCTACGACGAAGCGACGCTGCGATCACGTTGTCGTGAAGCGCGAGAAGCCTTTGACGACGGCGTGGCTTTCGCCTCGAAGTCGTTTCTGTGCGGGACTATGGCGCGACTCGCTTTCGAAGAAGGTCTCTGCATCGACGTCGCGACGGGCGGGGAGCTCGACATCGTGTTGCGCAGTGGCGTGCCCGCAAATCGTGTCATCGTGCATGGCAACAACAAATCGCCCGAAGAGCTTGAGCTCGCGATCACCGAAAAGGTGCATCGCATCATCGTTGACAATTTCGACGAGGTCGAGCGCCTGCAGGCGTTAGTGACGTCCTCGCAACCCATTGACTGTCTCGTACGCGTGACGCCCGGCGTCGAGGCGCATACGCACGAGTTCGTGCGCACTGGTCAAGAGGACACGAAGTTCGGTTTTTCAGTCTCCACCGGTGACGCTCGACGAGCGATCTCGACTCTTCGCGACATCCCTGGTGTGAGCGTGCACGGCGTTCATTCGCACATTGGTTCGCAAATCTTCGACGCCGTTGGTTTCGCCGAGGAGATCGCGATTTTGGCGGACTTAACGAGGAGCGACGGTTTTGACGAGTTGTGTGTGGGTGGCGGGTTGGGCGTTGCCTACGTCGAGGGCGAACACGCCCCCTCGATTCGCGAATGGGGTAGAGCAATTCGAGACGCCGCGCGAAAAGCGGGCTTGGATGCGAACGTGCGCCTCCTCGCCGAACCCGGACGCGCCATCGTCGCCCAAGCCGCGGTGACGCTCTATAGGGTCGGCGCCATAAAGCCAGTCAGTGCTCGCATCTACATGGCGGTCGACGGGGGCATGAGCGACAATCCTCGACCCGTGCTCTACGGCTCTGGTTATGAGGCCTTCGACATCGAACACCCCTTGGCGCAAAGGCCTTTCGGCGTGCGACTCGTGGGCAAGCACTGCGAGAGCGGTGACGTACTTATAGACGAAGCGTGGCTGCCTCAAGCGACGCACGTAGGAAGTGTCATCGCGACGCCGGTCACCGGTGCGTACGGCTATTCCATGGCGTCGAACTACAACCGGGTCCCTCGGCCAGCGGTGATCTTCGTCAAGGACGGCCGCGCACGTGAAGTGCTCCGACGAGAGACCTTCGAGGACATGGCACGACTCGAAGTCTGAAATCGGCCCAGAAGAGACCGTCGGTTAGCCTTATTCAATGAACACGCCGAAAATTCGCGTTGGGATCATCGGGGCCGGCTTCGTCGGCAGCGCCCTCGTGCAGCTTTTGAGCGACGAATCGCGCCACGTGGCGCTCGTGGACGCGGCGATGGCGCCGCTCGAGGTCGTCGGGGTCGCGGTGCGCGACCCGAAGAAGGTGCGTCCAGGCATCGACACGCGTCTGATCACGAGCGACGCGCTCGCACTGGCGAAGAGTGAGGGCGTCGACGTCATTGTCGAACTCGCCGGAGGCGTTGAAAGCGCTCGTTCCTACGTCGAAGCCGCACTGTCCCGCGGCGTCTCGGTCGTCACGGCCAATAAGGCACTGATGGCCGAATGCGGTACCGCACTCGCGCAACTCGCTAATCAGAATGGCGCGGACCTGTTTTACGAGGCGGCGGTGGGTGGCGGAGTGCCGATCCTTCGTTCACTGCGCACGTCGCTCGCGGGTGAGCGCATCGAACGCGTCATGGGCATCGTGAACGGCACGACCAATTACATCCTCTCCAAGATGACCGACGAGGGATGCGACTACCATTCCGCGCTCGCCGAAGCAAAGGCGCTCGGTTTCGCCGAGGCGGATCCAACCGCCGACGTCGAAGCCTTCGACGCCGCGCAGAAGGTCCAGATCCTCTCGTCGCTCGCCTTCGGGACGGAACTTCGTGGCGAGTTGATCTCGCGCGAAGGCATCACGGGCGTGCGAGCCGTCGATATCGACTACGCGACGCGCGCGGGCTACGTGATCAAGTTGCTCGGCGTCGCCGAGCGGGTGGGCGAACACGGTATCTCGAGGCGCGCACACCCGACGTTGCTTCCCGCGGAGCATCCGCTCGCGTCCGTGCACGGAGCGTTGAACGCGGTCTTCGTCGAGGGTGCCAAGAGTGGACCTTTGATGTGGCTCGGCCAAGGCGCCGGCGGGGAACCAACCGCAACGGCGGTACTGGGTGACTTGTTGTACGTGGCGAGGAACAAGGTCAATGGTCGTCACGACGTTCCCTTCAGTGTCGACGATCAACTTCTCAGCGTGGATGCGGGTGACGTTGCGAGCGCCTTTTACATCAGCCTTGACGTGCGTGACGAGCCGGGCGTGCTCGCGAGCGTGGCGGGCGTCTTCGGGCACAACGACGTGTCAATCCAGTCAATGGAGCAATCCGGTATCGCTGATGAGGCGCGTCTGTCGTTTCTCACCCACTGCGCCGTGACACGAAACGTGCATGCGACGATGGACGAGTTGTCCAAACTCGAGAGCGTGGACTGTATCGGGGCGTGCTTCCCCGTGATTGATGGGCGCGTGTCGTGAAGGCGTGGAACGGCTTAATCAAGGAATACGCCGAGTGGTTCGACCTCACGGGCGTACAAGACGTCATCACCCTTCAAGAAGGCAACACGCCGCTTCTCTTCGCGGAGCGCCTGAGCGAGCGTCTTGGGGCGAACGTCTGGCTCAAGTACGAGGGGCTCAACCCGTCTGGATCCTTCAAGGACCGAGGTATGACGATGGCGATCACCAAGGCCCTCGCCAACGGGGCAAAGACGGTCATCTGTGGATCGACGGGCAATACCTCGGCCGCTGCCGCCGCCTACGCCGCGAAGGCGGGCATGGATTGCGTCGTGCTCGTGCCGGAAGGAAAGATCGCGATGGGTAAACTCGCCCAGGCGATCGTGTATGGCGCGAACGTCTTTCAGATTCGGGGGAACTTCGACCAAGCGCTCGATCTCGCCCGCGAACTCACGCAGCATTTACCCATCACCATTGTCAATTCGATCAATCCGGACCGCATTGAGGGACAAAAGACCGGTGCGTTCGAGATCGTCGACGTCCTCGGCAACGCACCGGACATTTTGTCAATCCCGGTGGGTAACGCGGGCAACATCACCGCCTACTGGCGAGGATTCACGCAGTATCACTTCGCGGGACACGCGAAGATCCTTCCCAAGATGTGGGGCTTCCAGGCGGCGGGTGCCGCGCCCATCGTGCTTGGTCATCCGGTGGCGAACCCCGAGACGATCGCGACCGCGATTCGTATAGGCAACCCCGCGAGTTGGGTGCCCGCGCTTGAGGTCATTCACGAGTCACTCGGCGACATCCGCGCGGTCACTGATGACGAGATCCTTGAGGCGTATCGTTTCGTCGCACGTCACGAGTCGATCTTCTGTGAACCGGCGTCGGCGGCGTCGGTGGCGGGGATTTTGAAGTTCGGGGTCCCCAAAGGTTCGACCGTCGTTTGTGTGCTGACCGGTAACGGATTGAAAGACCCCGACACCGCCGTGTCCACGAGCGCGAAGCCCCTCGTCGTGGACGCGACGCTGAGCGCCTTGATGGACCAACTTTCGTAACGCGAGCCGTTCGCGTCGCAGTTCCAAGCGCCGGCGAGGGCGACTCGTAGGGAGGAGACGAAGTTGGTATCTGCTCGGCTTGTACCTAGGATTTTGATCGTTACGGCAACCGACGAGCTTGGAAACCAACTTGTCGTGTGCAGCCAAGGACGTCGCTCGTCACGTGAATCGACCTGATCCGGGGCCAATTTGACGTTTTCGGGTAAAGTTCCGCTACACTGGAAACGTCGTACACGTCTGGCCTTCGCCGACGTGCGGAATTCTTCCCACGACATCTCTTTAATTTCTTCTCCGTTTTGCTGAATTCTTGCGAGCGGCGAGAAAGGAAAACCAATGGCTGTAAAGCCCACCCCAGACCGCGCGGATCTTGAATCAAAATCACGTGAGGATCTCCAAACCATTGCCAAGGTGAAGGGCGTCGAAATCTCCGCCCGCGCCACCAAAGCGGCCCTCATTGAGTCGATCATGGGCGAAGCGCCCACGCCGAGTAGTAGCAACGAGGCACCCTCGCGCGCCGTTCGCTCACGACGTGTCGTCGCGACCCCCGA
The DNA here is from genome assembly GCA_003163875.1 of Acidimicrobiaceae bacterium. Classification (GTDB taxonomy): domain Bacteria; phylum Actinomycetota; class Acidimicrobiia; order Acidimicrobiales; family RAAP-2; genus RAAP-2. Next base: position 11,613 of record PLRK01000093.1, read on the forward strand.
GGATGACTTCGAGGACTTGCTGGGTGAATTCGTCGCCGACGCTTCGAGCGATGCTCCCGCCACGACCAATGGTGCGCGTCACACGTCATCAAATGGTGCAAGTAACGAGTCGAGCGTCGATGTTGCCGACGTTGGCGAAGTCGCCCCGTCCGAGCGCCAGAGTGCACCTCGCCAGAACAATCAGAACAATCAGAACAACCAGACGCGCGAACGCCAGCCTCGTGACTTCACCAACGAACCTGGCGGACGCAACCGCCGGAACCGTCGTAACCGCAACACCGGGCGCGAGCGCTTTGGTGGCGAAGCGATGCCCAACGCCGACCAACCCTACAGTGGCGAACTCGTCGAGATCGAGGGTCTGTTGGATCTGCGCGATGACGGCTACGGCTTCTTGCGCACCAAGGGCTACCACNNGTCTACGTCTCGATCAACCAGGTACGCCGGTATCACCTTCGTAAGGGTGACACGATCGTCGGTGGGTTCCGCCCTGCCGCATCCAACGAAAAGTACCCGGCGCTGCTGCGCGTCGACAGCGTCGCGGGCATCGATCCCGAGGTCGCTCGTCTTCGTCCGCGCTTCGAAGACCTGACCCCGCTGTTCCCCGACGAGAAGCTCAAGCTCGAAACCAACGAAGGAAAGACCGACCTCACGCCGCGCATCGTTGACCTGTTGTCGCCAATAGGTAAGGGCCAGCGCGGATTGATTGTTTCGCCCCCCAAAGCTGGCAAGACGACAGTGATGAAGCAAATCGCCCAGTCCATCGAAGCCAACAACCCCGAAGTGCACCTCATGGTGCTGCTCGTCGACGAGCGCCCCGAAGAGGTGACCGACATTCGACGAAGCGTGAAGGGCGAAGTCATCTCCTCGACCTTCGACCGGCCCGCTGAGGAGCACACCCACGTCGCTGAACTCTGCATCGAGCGCGCAAAGCGTCTCGTTGAACAGGGACACGACGTCGTGATCATCCTCGATGGCATCACCCGCCTCGCGCGCGCCTACAACTTGGCTGCTCCCGCGACTGGTCGCATCATGTCCGGTGGTGTCGACTCCGGTGCCCTCTACCCGCCCAAGAAGTTCTTCGGTGCGGCTCGCAACATAGAAGAAGGTGGCTCGCTCACCATTCTTGCGAGCGCGCTCGTCGAGACGGGTTCCAAGATGGACGACGTGATCTTCGAGGAGTTCAAGGGAACGGGCAACATGGAGCTCAAACTTGACCGTCGACTCGCCGAGCGTCGCCTCTATCCCGCGATCGACGTGAACGGTTCGTCGACCCGACACGAGGAGCTCCTCTTTAGTCGCGACGTGCTTCCCCAGGTGTGGAAACTTCGCCGCGTCTTGAACGGTCTCGCGTCCGAAGGCCGCGACGCCGCCGGTCTCGAGCTCTTGATCGACAAACTCAAGTCCACGCGCAGCAACGACGAGTTCCTCGCTGAGATCGCCCGCGGCCCTGCGCCAACAAGTTGATTTGCCGCTAAACTGCTAATCCGCTGCTAGGAGAACCATGAAGCCAGATATTCACCCAAAGTACGGCGAAGCGTCCGTGACCTGCTCGTGCGGGAACACCTTCACCACCGAGTCAACCAAGTCGGTGCTGACGGTCGAACTCTGCAACGAGTGCCACCCCTTCTTCACGGGCAAGCAGAAATTGGTGGACACCGGTGGGCGCGTTGAGCGCTTCCAGCGTCGCTACGCCCAAAAGACCAACAAGAGTCGCGCACCCAAGGCGTAAGGCCTAGCGCACCGCAATCTTCGTGCGCTCGATCGACGAGACTCTCAACGCCCTGCAGGACGAGCTACGCAGCGTCGAGTCCGCACTTTCAGAACCCGACGTCGCGAGCGACCTCAACCGCCTTCGCGACCTCTCGCGACGCCACAAGGAACTTGCCGAGATTAACAACGCCTGGAATGAGTTGAAGGCCGCCCAATCGGACCTCGATACCGCCAAGGAGATGTTCAACGAGACGAGCGGTGATGATCGTGAGCAGTGGCGTGAAGAGGTCAACAACGCCGAAGCGAAGATTCCCGACCTCGAGATGACCCTCGAGACGCTGCTCTTGCCGCGCGATCCCAACGAAGGGCGCAACGTCATCTTGGAGATTCGAGGTGCCGAGGGCGGGGAAGAAGCGAACCTGTTCGCCGGCGACCTCGCCGAGATGTACAAGCGTTACGCGGCCCTTCGCGGATGGAAATTCGAGATCGTCGAAGAGCGCGAATCCGAACAGGGCGGCCTGGATGAAGCGACGTATCTGATCAAGGGGGACGACGCCTGGGCTCGACTCGAGCACGAAGCCGGGGTGCACCGCGTCCAGCGCGTACCCACCACCGAAGCGAAGGGTCGCGTGCACACCTCCTCGGCGACCGTGTCGGTGCTGCCCGAAGCCGAAGAAGTCGACGTCGCGATCGATCCCAGTGATCTCAAGATCGACGTGTACCGTTCGTCGGGACCTGGCGGGCAAAGCGTCAACACGACGGACTCGGCCGTTCGCATCACCCACCTACCCACCGGCATCGTTGTCTCGATGCAAGATGAGAAGAGTCAGATTCAAAACCGCGCCAAAGCGCTCATTGTCTTGCGCGCACGACTCTTGAAGGCAGCTCAGGACACCCAAGCGAACGAATTGGGCGATTTGAAACGCTCCCAGTTGGGCAGTGGTGGACGAAGCGAGAAGATCCGCACGTACAACTTCAAAGAGAACCGTGTGACGGATCACCGCATCAACCTGACGAACTACACCTTGGATGCGGTGCTCGCCGGTGACCTCGATCCGTACGTGGACGCGCTGCTCGCCGACAAGCGAGCGCGTCAGTTGGCTGAGAGTGACGGGCGCTAAGCACCAGTTGCTCGACGAGCTCATCGCGTCGGGGATCGAGCGTCGCGAGGCGCGCTGGATCATCGAGGAGTTCGCACTCGATGATTCGCCCGCGAGTATCGACAACGCACGCCGCGCTGGTGAACGGCGGGCCCAAGGTGAACCGCTGCAATACGTGCTCGGGCACTGGCCCTTTCGTGACCTCGACCTCGACGTCGATCCTCGTGCCCTCATCCCTCGACCCGAGACCGAAGAATTGGTTGGTCTCGCTCTCGAGCAACTCGCGTTTCGCGCGTCGAGCGCACCGTTGATGCTCGACCTCGGTTGTGGCACGGGAGCAATTGGTCTGAGTCTGCTCTTCGAACTCCGAGAACGCGGGCTGCCCGCGACCCTCGTCTGCGTCGATGCGTCGAGCGACGCGCTCGATCTCGCGCGCGCCAATGCGCGAAAGCACGAACTCACCGCGGTGTCCTTCGTGCAATCGAACTGGTTCGACGACCTCGACGCGACGTTTCGCGGAGCCTTCGACTTGATCGCGGCGAATCCCCCGTACGTGAGTGAGGCGGAGATGGCGACGCTCGATCCCGTGCTCGGTTACGAACCACGCATTGCGCTCGTCGCACGCGACGCGGTTGGTGTGGGAGGCTACGCCGACATCGAACACATCATTCGAGTGGCGCCTTCGTGGCTGGCGCCATCAGGAGTTCTCGTTCTCGAACATGGTGAGCACCAACGTGACGCCGTGAAGGCGACGTGTGAGGAGGCTGGCTTTAGTACATTGAATCTCTTCGACGACGTAAGTGGGAGGCCAAGAATGCTCGTGGCCCGACGATGATCAAACGTCTGGACACGCCCGAGGCGCTCGCAGCCCTCGGGCGCGGTGAGGTGGTCGCGGTACCTACTGACACCGTCTACGGACTCGCGGCGTCCATCAAAAGCGAGAGCGCCATTTCGACGCTGTTCTCGCTGAAGCACCGACCCTCGTTCGTGCCGTTGCCCTTGATGGTGGGTTCACTCGAGCAAATACACGAACTCGGCGTCGAACTCAACGACCGCGCCAAGAAGTTGGCGGACGCCTTTTGGCCCGGGGCGCTCACGATTGTCTTGAGCGCCCCCGAAGAGCTCGCTCGATTGATGCGAAGCCCAGAACTCTCGGTCGGCTTTCGCATTCCCGATCATCGAGTCCTTCGAGACCTCCTCGCGCTCAGTGGACCCCTCGCCGTCACGAGTGCGAACGACCATGGCGAGGCGCCGTGTCACACGCTCGACGAACTGGGATCGACGTTCGCGGGTCGCGACGAACTAGCGGGCGTGCTCGACGGCGGTGAATGCCGCGGTGAGGTGTCGACGGTCGTTGACGTCTCGGAATCCGAGTGGCGCGTTATTCGTGAACGTGCGATCACGCGTGATGAAATCGGGCAGTACCTCGATTAGAAGAACATCTCGCCTGCGCGAACCTGGGCGAGTCGACCAATGATCTCCTCGTTCTCCGCTGTGTGCATGAGGGACGGATCGACACTGTGACACCACGTGCGAACGTCGTTCGCGTCTCGTGCGCAAGCGACCAATCGTCGAGGCCCTTCGCGGTCGTGACTGACCGTGTAGCTTTCAATTCGCACGTCACCTTCGAGCTGCGCGAACGCGCTCGTCGCGAGAGCGTCAACGTCGGACTGTGCATCGTGATGCTGGAAACCTTGGGTGGGTGGTGACGTTGCGTAAACGCCCCACGAGTGCTTGGTCGAGAACCACCCGAGTCCGGTCACGAGTGCCTGGGAACCGGGATCGTGGCGTAATGTCTCGACGGCGCTGGCAATCGAATGGGTCACGTAGTTGTTACCGGGTCCGCCACCGAACGTGAGCCCGCCCGTCAGCGTTGGAATTCGCGATTCGTCAAAGGCATCGATGCCCAGCACGTCGCACGCGCTCTGCACCACGGTCGGGAAACAGCTGTAGAGGTCGATGTGCGCGAGGTCCTCAGCGCGAACTCCAAAGCCCCGTAATGCGCGCCATACGGCGCGCATCGCGGGTGAATCATCGAGTTGGGGGCGCTGGGAGACGTACCAGTGGTCGTTCGCGTCAGCGCCACACTGGGGAAAGATCATCGAATCACGCGCGACGCCCAACTGCGTTGCGTGTTCGAAACTCGTCATGATGTACGCGGCGCCCATGTCCACGGGAAGATTGGCGACCAGCAACTTCGTATAGGGGAATGAGACCATTCGATTGGCACTGCTCGGTGTGGCGATGTCCTCGGCGCTAGGTTCGCCCTGGAGCCACGCGTAGGGATTCTTCGCCGCGACCTGGGCGAAATGGTGCCACAACGTGCCGAGTCGTTCACGCTGGGTGTCGAGGGTCCAACCGAGGCGTGCGCGTCGCGCGTTCTCAAAGAGCGGATACACCTCGACGGGCAGCGTGAGACCCTGGTCGTACTCGTCCTTGGTGAAGGGGATGCGGTCCTCTTCGAGCTGGGTCGGCGTGGGCACCGACTCTCCTTGGAGGGTCCAGTGCACCTTTTTCCCTTCCCGTCGGGCGAGCGAGCGCGTGTACATCGCTTCGGCGCCGACGACGCCGATCGTCGTCAATTCGCCACGCTGTATCCGTCGCGCGGATTCGTGGATCAGCTTCTGAGGAAGGTTCCCGCCCGTCGGGGTCAAGCGCGTTCGAACGTCCTTGAGCGAAAGTCCCTCGGCGAGCAAAAGTGCCGGGTCCCTCGGATGCCACGTGAACGACCCGATCGCGACGAGCTCGTCGAGGGAGTCGAGGGCGCGTCGACCGGTGCCCGCGTCGGTGCTCGCGCGCTCGAGCGCGTCGCGCATCAGGTCCAACGGCTCGGGTCGGCCCTCGAAGGTCTCGTTGGATACGGCGCGCTGCGTGATTTGTCCGACGCCGATGATGACGGGGGTGTGGGGCTCGACGCTCACGCTAGAAGTATTACCGAGTCGGGTCAACGAAGAAGCGGGCGGTAGGGTTGTGTCAATGCGGATCGCCCTCGGCTCAGACCACGCGGGATACGACCTCAAGGAACTGCTGGGCTTGACGCTGCAGGATTGGGGCTATGACGTGCTGGACGTGGGCACCTCGAACGCCACCGACTCGGTTGACTACCCGGACTTCGGCGAAGCCGTCGGACGCGCGGTCGTCGACGGTGCGGCGGATTTAGGCGTCGCCATATGCGGCTCGGGTGTCGGCATTTCGATCGCCGCGAACAAGGTGCCCGGGGTGCGCGCGGCGCTCGTGCACGACGCGACCTCGGCGAGGCTCGCGCGCGAGCACAATCACGCGAACGTGCTCTGTCTGGGCGCGCGACTCATTGGTGCGCCCGTCGCCCTCGACGCTCTCGGCGCGTGGCTCGATGCGACACCCGACGAGGGTCGCCACGTCGCGCGTCTCGCGAAACTTGACGTACTCGATCAGCGCGTCGGTATTTAGGAAAGGTGCAGTTCGTTGAGTCCGTCCCCCT
>PLRK01000006.1 GCA_003163875.1 Acidimicrobiaceae bacterium
GGAACGGACGGTGATTCGTTAGAAACAAAGGGTTACAACGACCAAACCGACACATCAAGACAGTTGGCAAACTACTCTTAATCAACAGGTTCCGGATTCAAGCCCCGGCCAGCGCACCATTTGATGTGTACTGCCACAATTGATCTGCCGCAATGTACTAGGGCTCTTCGGAAATGAGCGGGGTCTGCCAGTCCAGCCCACCGAGTGCTCGCGGTAGTTGCCTGCCCCGCAATGACACGACTGGGCGTGTGGTTACGTCTGATGGAATGCTTGGCGCTGTGACGAGCAACAGCAGCTACACGTCGCATATGGCACAGCTTCTGCGAACTGATGTCTGGCCGTTTTGGACTCGCCTTCGACATCTCCTGGAGCAGCAGGGTGTCGATCCTCAATCGGCCATGCTTGCCGAATCTTTCGAGGATGGCGGCGGACCGAATGGATCAGGGCAGGAGTTCGGAATAGTGGTGACGACACAGGAGCAGGTCTTCGAGTTCGTCGTTGATATCGAAGAAGGTGATGACCGTTACGAAAACGCCGTCCTGAGGGAATGGAACGACAAGACCGACGATTGGCAGAGTCGGCCGTTCAGCAAGCACGTGAGAGAAGCGATCTCAGTGCTCCGGTGCGGCGAGGTGACCTGCCCCCCAACGCCGGGAGAGGGACGCCCGAAGCAGGCTGTTGCCTAGTGCGCCCGCAGCAGGGCCGGAAGTTCAACCATGTCATAGAACACGACTGCGCTCTCGATCGAGAGCGCTTGGCTGGTCGTCACGCCCCCAGCGAAAGCGAAGGCCGTCATCTCGGCCGCCAGAGCAGCCGTCACCCCAGACACACTGTCTTCGACGACGGCGCACCGATCGGGAGCGGCGCCCATCTGGGCTGCCGCGAACAGGAAGACATCGGGAGCTGGCTTGCCGTGCTCTACCTGGTCGACACTAAAGATCCGGCCATCGAATCGATCGAAGAGTCCGGTTTTACCCAAGGTGAACCGCATCTTGTCGTGGCCTCCGCTCGATGCCACACAAACCGGCGTCGTGATCTTGCCGAGGGCATCCACGATGCCAGGAACGGGGACAAGTTCGCGCTCGAACACTTCTCGATACCGGGGTTCGAACTCAGCATCCCAGTCGATGCTGCGCCCAAGCTGTCGCTCGATCTCTTGCTGCATGTGTGCGGCCGATCGTCCGACGAACCGATCGATGATCTCGGCCTCCGAGAGCGGCCATCCGAGTGAGGCGAGGATCTTTGCCTCGGTCCGAACGGCGAGGCGCTCACTGTCCACCAGGACGCCATCGCAGTCGAAGATGACCAGGTCGAAGTCCGCCACCCTCGCGAGCCTACGGACTCGGCCGGCTGAGAGTGGGCAGCAGGTCAAGGCTGCCACGGATCGCCGGATAGGTGGGGCACCATTCGGACCGTTCGAGCACCAGGTGCTTGTAGCCGCGAGCGCTACACCCCGCTCATTTCCGAAGAGCCTGTACTAGCGGTAGTCCTGTGACGTCGTAGCGCTAGGTGCGCCACACGAAAGGGTTGATCGGTGACGCTCAGCCGCGGCCGACCTCCATTCACTCGCTCCGATGTCGCACGACGCCGAAGCGCACGTGCTCGCACTACTCGGACGTCTCCAAAGTTGGGTCGGTAGGTTGGATACATGGGAACGAAGATGAGTGCCGCATTCTATGTAATCGTGATGATTGCCGTCGTGGTCGGCGCGGACGTTCTATTTTTCAGACACCACTTCGTCGAGCGATTGATCGCGAACATCGCTATCGTCGTGGTGTTTGCAACGTTTTATATAATCTTCCTAAAACATCCGCGAACCTCGTCGAAGTAATGAGTCGCACTCGGTTCGAGGGCGCATAATCTTCGAGTTGCGTCAGAAGTCGGTTACAAAGTCACCAACGAGTTTCTATGCGTAGCGCTGAAGGGTGTAGATCGGCGGCGGTTGGCGCCATGAGTTCAATTGCTCGCCTCGTGTCGGTGCCTACCCAAAACGCCCAGGTGCGTGTGTTGGAAAGAGTCAGCGTACTTAAGTCCGTAGCCCAGCAATCGATCGACACCAATGTGCCCAATCCATACCAAACCAAGCGCTTCTGCGAGCGGCGAGCGCTGAAAATAACCTAAGGCGATCAAAACGGCGGGCAATGGTGTCGCGTGCGCCACATTGTAAAGAAACGCGCCGACTCGGTTTCCTTGCAGGTAGCCAGCACACGAAAAATCAGGGACGAAGAGAAATGCGGCGAAAAGCCACCATGGTTCGCGAGTGTGAGAAAACGCGATGAGGGACCCGATCAAGAGCACCGCGGCTTCACTACGTAGCCAACGTCGCGGACCGTCGCCCACGACGTTGTTGGGATCGAAATGTGATTGGCCGGGAAGCACCGAACGTTTCATTTTCGCATCGCCGACAGTCATTGCAATTTCCTTGCGACGGTCGCTGCAGCTGCGCTGGTGGTTTCGGACCAGTTGGCGATAGCCACAATCACGCCGCCAATTAAGCGGTCGTAACTACGATTGATATCGACGTTGAGCTGGAACCCTCCACCTCCTTCTAGGGTGACGAAACCGTGCAACGTTGATCGAAACGCGCGTATGGCGTCGATGGCATCATCGCCCTCGAGCTCGTATGAGCCCAGTACGTCGGCAATGATCTGCACGATGGCGAACGACGCCGCTTCGTCCTCGTCGTCGCCGAGAGCGGGTGCAATCTGCGCTGCCATGTAGCGACCGGGATGAAGAAGGGCCCATTGGCGATACACCTGGGCCATCGCAACGATGGCGTCTGCCCCCGAGCGTCCTACGGCGGCGCGAGCGAGCACGTCGCCGAGCACGACTTTTGCACGCACGGAAATGTTCCGTTGCAGACCCGCCATTGAATCAATGTGCTTATAGAGCGAAGGTTGACGCACGCCAAGTCGTTGCGCCAGCGCGGCGAGCGTGAATTCTCGGAGCCCCACCTCGTCGGCCATCTTCTCCGCCTCTTCGACTACGCGCTCACTCGTGAGCCCCGCCCTAGGCATCGAGACCCAATTTCGCAACGAAGGCCAATACGGCGCCCGACACAATGTCGGGTTGTTGGGACTGTGGATAGTGGCCAGCGCCAGGCACCATGAGAACCTCGCCGCGGACGGTGCCACCAATCCACTTCGCCTCAGCGAAGGGATCGGCCCAATCAATGTCAAGCTCGCCCATCACGACCAACGTCGAAACACGCAAGGATTTGAGCCGCGCTTCTGGCAACGAATGATCCGTCCTCGTCGTCAACGAAAATGCTTTCGCGTAACCGGGTCGGCGAAGATTCTTGATGACGCGGTCTCGGTACTCGTCAAAATCATTGGGTCGCCTGCCTGCGTACAGTTTGGGAAGATACGCCTTCCACATTGCGCTCGCCCATCGACGATTCATCATCACACGCAAAAGTGCGCGCTTGAACGCTCCGTTGGCGCCGTTGCGCACCCAGGGGCCAAGCAGCACCAGCCCTTTGATGAGTTCGGGGTGATCGGTCGCGACCAACACCGCGGCTCCCGCGCCCATTGAATTACCGATGATGACCGCCGGACCACCGAGTTCGCCGATCAGCGCGCCAATGTCATCGGCGGTCTCAGCGTCGCCGTAGGAGCTGAACGTCGTGTCGCTCTCGCCGTGTCCTCGAAGATCAGTGCTCGCCACGCGATAGCCCGCGGCGACGAGCACGGGGCTGAGGAACCGGTAACTGCTTCGAAGATCGCCCATGCCGGGTACGAGCACCAGCAACGGACCCTCCCCGGTGACTTCATAACTAATGCGGCCTTCGGAACGCTGAAGGAATTTGGTCGAAGATGCTTGGAAATAAGGGCTCTGTGTCATGTTGGCTATTATAGATAGCCAATTAGCAACTGTCAATAGTTATCTAAAACCCTTTGATCTTTTCTCAAAATTGCCTACCCGATCGCCATGAACAACGGCGCAGTGTCACTCAGTGGCGTGGTCGAACCCTTGAGCGCCCAGCGATCAATGCGTCACGGTCGCCACAGAATGCCCGGGACTTGATGACACAGCTGACGTTTTCGAGAACGTCCACGGGGTTGCTAATTCGATGAGGTCCACTCCCTTTCGCGAGTGCGGATTCTTAAACACTTGGGACCAATCGTCCACGGCGGTGCGATGGCACCGTAACGGCAACGTCGCGGTTCAAGAGGGGACCAATCCTTCACGCTGCTTGAATGGTTAGACCGTGGACCCTCTCGACAACATCATGTGGCACTCGTTGAGTGGACCACACCTTTATCTTGCGCAAGGCGACGATCGGGCCAGGCGCTATCCGAGCGACGTCGCAGTCTTCAGCGCCCTTCCCGACGACCCTGGACCCGAGGACTTCGAGGCCCTTCGAGAACTGGTCGGGCCCGGCGAAGTCGCGACGCTGTTCCGAGGAGACATTACGGTCCCCGATGATTGGGATGTCATAGATTCGTTCGACGGGGTCCAGATGACCGGACCGACGATGACGCCTGATACGCCAATCGACGCACGAATCGTCGCACTGGGTTCACTGGATGTCGAGGACATGATGTCCTTGACGTCGCGCACGAATCCTGGACCTTTTGCGCGCCGGACTTTCGAACTGGGTACGTACGTGGGTATTCGCCTCGACGATCATCTCGTGGCAATGGCGGGACAGCGTGCGCGCACGCCTGAACACTTGGAGATCAGTGCCGTTTGCACCGATCAGAACTACACCGGACGAGGACTCGGTCGCGCGCTCGTCGACGCCCAGCTCGCGATCATCATCGAGAGTGGTAGAAGACCAATGCTTCATGCTGCCGCGCACAACGACCGTGCGATCGCGTTGTACGAGTTCCTTGGATTCCGACTTCGCCGATTGGTCAAGGGCGTCATCATGCGAGCGCCTCAGTGAGTAGGGCGCTGTTCGCTTCATATCGCGCGAGCAGATGTCAATCACCGGAATTTTCACACAATTTCAAGCGTGCACACGCTGAGAATGCGCTCACAATATTGCTACCCGGCTGCTGGATAATTCACAAAGGTTCTGGTAGAACACCAGTTAGGTGCCGAGCATTTGGTTCCTGAAGGATTACGTGACCGCGAACGGCGTGGTTCTACACATAAAGGGAGAAGTCTTGTCTATTCGAAACAGCATGAAGCGAACAGCGCTCAAGGTGTTCCTCGGCTCCGCCGTTGTCATCGGGACCGTCGCCGTGCCACTCGGCATCGGTGTGCAAAGCAGTGGAGCGTCCAGCGCGTTCTGCACGACACTGAAGACATGGGAGACCAACCCGCCAAAAGCACCGCCGTCGGCGTACACGACGAGCGGCTATCACGCCTGGGCGAAGACGTATATACCGTTCTATGAAAAGTTGGCCGCAGAGGCGCCCAACGCAACGACGGCGAAGCTCCTGAACAACGTTGTTCAGATACTGAAGGACTACGCAAATGCGTCCAGCATCGCGACACTTGAGCGCGACGCCGCGACCAACGCAAAGGGCTACGAAGAAGATGCGGTCGCGCTTGAGAAGGCAGTCATCGCCTGTTTCGAGTAGCGAAATAGTCGAAATTCGAATTCATAGCATTCCCCCCCCGCCACCGGTGTCTCGCGTCGTGGCGGGGGGAGATTTTTTCGTCGTCATCGAAGCGATTGAATATCGATTCCGAGCGATGCAATTCGAGGCAGAAACGCATGACGCAACCGCCGAATTGTGAAGGGCCATCGCATTAGCGTCGAAGACGTGAGAATACGCGTCGCCACTCCCAACGACATTGATGCCGTTGACGCCCTCATTCGAGAACTCGCCACGTACGAACATCTCAGCCACCAGGTCATCGCGACGAAAACGCAGCTTCGTGACGCTCTCTTCTCGGATACACCGCACGTGTATTGCCACGTGGTCGAAAACGACGACAGCGTTATCGGTTTCGCCTTGTGGTTTCTCACGTACTCGACGTTTGAGGGTGCAACGGGCATCTACCTCGAAGACCTGTATGTCCGAGAGACGCATCGACGCCTAGGCATTGGCGCTTCATTACTCCGAACGCTCGCACAGTTGTGCGTCGAGCGCGGCTACACGCGCCTGCAGTGGTGGGTACTCGACTGGAACAAACCGTCCATAGCCTTCTATCGATCTCTGGGTGCGGTGCCTATGGACGAATGGACAGTGTTTCGTGTGAGCGGTGAAGCGCTACAAGAACTGGGCACCTCTCGCTAGCACGCTTGCGAGAGGTACTCATATGCATTCAGCAAGCGAGAAGAGGAACTGCTGGAGCGTTCGAATGAAATCGAGTAGCGGTGGCTCGCAGGCGGACAATTTCTGCTCGCTCAACAATCCATGCGATATCGCCGTGGAACGCAACGCGATCTGTAGGGTACTGAGCCACGCCCACGCCTCTCCTTCATTCAAGAATTGTTCGCCCAGCGTCATGTAAGCGAGCTCGGCGTTAGTCGAGATCTCGTTTTGACGATTGAGCGTCGAGAAAGGATCGTCGGCGTCGATGCTCGGATCAATCGGTGGATTAAGAGTGTCGCGCCATTCATGTTGGGGGTCTCGCTCGGCGGCGATGACTCGTCCGAATGCTTCGCGAGCGACTTCTCGCCCGGCGTCATTGAGGCGCACCTCGATGCGTCCATCACGCCGACGAACGAAAAGACGATTGGCCGCCACTATTCGTCTTTTTCAATCGTTGCCTGGAGTCCGGCGACTTGGAGTTTCACGCAGTACGAAGTCGCACGATCGTTGGCGCCCGACCACACGATCGCTCGACCCTCATGGTGCACTTGCAACATAAGTTGCGTGCATTTGTTATTCGAATAGCCGAAGATTCGTCGAAAGATTACGACGACGACGGACATTGGTGTCACAGGGTCGTCCCACACCACGACGTTCCACGGTCGCTCCGTCTTCACAACGCTGGTCGTGTCTTGACGTGTCTCGGTCGACGACAAGACGCTGCGTAGGAGATTGCTCACGCACCCAGTGTCCCAGACGCTTGGGCTGAATGAAAGCCACGCGCCCTAAGATGCCCTTGAGGAAAGGCGGCTATGAGCATCGCGAGTTGGAAAGAAGTGCCAACGCGCTTGCGCTCGCGCACCAATACCCAGATTCGACACGCCGTCGGACTCACACAGGAGCCTCCTCCGCGATGCTCGGATCCAGACCTCTCGTATTTTCCCGTTAATGGCGCGTCGCGACTCGTACACGCTGACCTCTCCTCGATGTTGGTTGGCGGCATCGCTTCATTGTTCTTCCAGATGCTGCATCCCCACGCAATGGCTGGCGTTGCCGATCATTCTCGGTACCAACAAGACCCGCTCGGTCGGCTACTACAAACGGCCAACTTCATCGGCGCCACGACCTTCGGTTCAAAGGACGCGGCCTTTGCCTCGATTGAGCGAGTGCGGGCGGTGCACGTTGCGGTACGGGGTATCGCCGATGACGGCATGGCCTATGACGCGAACGACCCACATTTGCTCGCGTGGGTTCACGTCGCCGAAACCTCGATGTTCCTCGCCGGCTACCAGCGATACGGCAAACGACGAATCTCGGAACGTGACGCCTACGATTATGTGCGCGAGATGGCGGGACTCGCTCGTGACCTGGGTGCGGAGAACCCGCCGAGCACCGTCGAAGAGCTTCGCGCCTCCATCGAGGGTTTTCGCCCCGAACTTCGCTTGAGTCCTGCCGGTGCCGCCGCACGCGACTTCTTGATGGACGGCTTTGTCAAAGGCTTGTTGCCACGAATGGCGTACCGACTTTTCGTGCTCGGTGCACTTGATTTGATGGAACCGTGGGCCCGTCAGTTGCTAGGCGTCAAGGAATCGTCACTGCCCAAGCGTCTTTGCGTTCGCGGCGCGACGCACGCCCTAAGCGGTCTGGTTCGATTCTTTGTGCCTCCGCCGGACCGCGTTACGTCGCCGTAGAAAGACCGCCGTCGACAACCACGACCTGTCCGGTGACGTACGGTGTCGCTGCGAGCGCCAGTATCACGTCGGCAACATCGTCGGGGGTGCCACTGCGGCGAAGTGGTGCGACCGCCGAGACAAACTTTCGCTCGAGCTCCCAATCGGCCGTCCACGGCGTGTCGATGAGTCCCGGGGCGACGGCGTTGACGCGCACCTCGGGTCCCACTGCTTTCGCGAGCAGGATCGTCATGTGGTTGAGCGCCGCCTTCGAAGAGGCGTAAGGAATTGACGAACCCGTTGGTCGAACACCCGCGAGCGACGAAACGTTGACGATTGCCCCGTTCGTCTTTCGAAGTTCGTCCATCGAAGCAACGCACATCGCCCAAGTTCCAAAGACGTTCACTTCGAATATCTGTCGCCACACTTCCACCGTCGCCGACGCCAAATCCGAATGAGGAATCTTCTTCGTCGCGCCCGCATTATTGACCAAGATGTCAAGTCGTCCGTAGCGAGCGATGACCTCGCTGATGAGCCGCGCGCAGTCCTCGGCATTCGTGATGTCCGCTTGGACGTAGAGCGATCCAGGCGTCGCGTCGACGAGCCGCTTGCCTTCAAGCGCGCTGTGTGCAGAATTGAAGACGATGGTGTCGCCCTGAGCGGCGAAGCGTAGCGCCGTTGCTTCGCCAATCCCGCTCGTCGATCCCGTGACGAGTACCACCTTCGCCATTACACGCGACGTCGAAGTCGCCACGAGCCGGCCCAGTGCTGACCAGGTTCGAGCACCACGATGTCTTTGCCACTTCGCAGTGCGTCAGGCGGGCACGTCATTGGTTCAACGGCAATCGCGGTGCGGCGGCGTCCTTTCTCCAAAGTGTCACCGGTGAACACTTGGACGTAGGGGAACGTGCGGTCAACACTCAATTCCACTTCGCCACCAGTGCTGTCTGTAACGATCACGGTCGTCATGCCACTGTCGTCGCGAAGTAGTTCGGTGTAGGTGACGTCTAAATCGTGACCGTTCACGGACTTTCGCCGAGAAAAATCCAATGGGTGTCCTGCGAGTGGCAAAATCTCCCCCGTTGGAAGTTTGCGCGCGTTGGTGGCGACGTAGGCCTTCGCAGGTACTTCAAGTTCCGCTCCTTCAATCGTGGGCGTCGTCACCGTGAGATACGGGTGGAACCCCACACCAAAAGGAATCGGAACCTCGTCACGATTAAGAACGGTGGTCGTCACGGTGAGCCCGAGTGATCCAAGGTGATAGGCGA
Organism: Acidimicrobiaceae bacterium; assembly: GCA_003163875.1. GTDB lineage: Bacteria > Actinomycetota > Acidimicrobiia > Acidimicrobiales > RAAP-2 > RAAP-2. The sequence goes on from PLRK01000006.1 coordinate 9,154, forward strand.
CACTAATTTCTGACAAGAATGGATAGTCGGGCGTGGGATGCAACAGCAATGACAGCACGCAACGGTTTTGGTTCACCGAGTCGATTCGAAAGGGACGCCAACGAACAAGGCCGTGGATGGCGGTGGCGTGTTCGACATCGTCGACGGTCGGGTGCGCGATGCGCTCTGAGAACGTCCACTCACCGTCACCCGTGCGATTCGGCCAAGGGAACAACACCTGGCCGCGAGCACCGGTGGGTACCTCGTCGCCGGCGAAGCCTTCAACCACGCTCACGCCACCCTTTACGTAGGTTCGTAGGGTTGCACCCACTTCAGTGATGACCGCTCGCTGGTCGCCGTGGGCGATCGCAATCTGTTCTCCTGACGGAAGCATCAGTTAGTTTTCTCCCTCTTCACTGCCTCGTAACTTAGGCCAGTTAACGTACGTGGGATGCGTATTTTGATAACTAACGACGACGGAATCGACGCGCCCGGGATCGCGACACTTGCGCGAGCAGTTGCGAAATGGATTGAGAGCTGCCCGCCGGGCGAAGTGCGCGAGGCAATGGTGGTTGCCCCCCATCAGAATTATTCGGGCATGTCGTCCGCCGTCGGCGACGTATTCGCTCATCCCGCGGTGAAATACAAGCGCCACACAATCCTCGGCGCCGAATCCATTCCCGCCTTTTCCCTCGAAGCCCCTCCGGCGCTGTGCGTCATCGTTGGCGCCGTTGGCAGTTTTGACTTCCAACCTGATCTCGTGCTCTCGGGCATCAATGCGGGCGCGAACGTCGGACGAAGCCTGCTTCATTCCGGCACGGTCGGAGCGATACTTACTGGTGCGCAATTAGGGCTCTCCGGACTCGCGGTGTCGGTGCAGTGGGGTGAGGACGTGCACTTCGACACCGCCGCCGACCTCGCAATCGAGATTCTTGAGGAGCTCATGGATGCACCCGAGCGCACGTTGATGAACCTCAATGTGCCAAACCTGAGTGCGCATCAACTCAAAGGCGTCAAGCGAGGACGCGTCTCTACCGCGGGCATCGTCAAAGCGGCGGGTCCGCGCGCGGGAGGAGCCCCGCTCGCCAACGAAGGCGAGTTGCCCTTGCGCGTGGGGGCGGCGAGCCCTGAACTGGGCGACGTTAGTGACGAAGACGCAGACGAGGATGGCGCATTACTCTCGGCGGGTTACGCGTCTCTAACGCCGCTACGCGGCCCCCACGAAGACACTGACCCATCGAGGGATTCGTTGATGCATTCGGCACTACGCGCGATTGATCGTCACCTCGCCCAGTTTTAATCGTCCGTCGGTGGGCGTCGATTTTCCTTGACGCGACTGCGCGCCTTTTTCTCGTCGACGCGCCGCACCTTCGAGGCCTTCGTCGGCTTGCTCGCACGTCGAGGCGCTGGGCGCGTCAATGCAGCGCCAATTTTGCTCGCCAACTGATCCAAAGCCGCCGAGCGATTCTGTCCCTGCGAGCGAAAGCGTCCGGAACTCGAACGCACGACGCCACCGACTTTCTCCAGTAAGAGTTCGCGATCCGCATCGCTCAATACCTCAGAAGTCGCAACGTGGAACGTCGCGACAACTCGCGTCAGCGACCGATTTGCGTGCTGGCCCCCAGGTCCGCCCGACGTCGTGACGCGGATGTCAATCTCCTCACTTGGGATAATGAGGCGAGTTCGAATTTGTAGCGCTCCGGTTTCCAAGACGCGCGGCTCGAACGTCATTTCTCTTGGACGGGGAAGCGCACCATTGCGAGTTGCGACGAAGACGCGACGAGGTCGCCTCGTTGGTCGAACAATTCGCAGCGTTCGTCAACGAGACCATCGGCGATGACGACGCCCCATTGTCGAGCTCGCAGCCACTCACCCTGTGGAATTCTTCGCGCGTAGCTCGTCAGTTGTAATGTCGGCACCCAACCGGACGAGCCAATAGGGAATGTCGCGGGAGGGAGCGCATCACTCGCGAACAAGATGCTCCACGCGTCCCACGGCGCACCTCCATCGTCGAGACGTATCCAACCCAACAGTTCGGCCCGATCGATGACCTCCCCGAACCACCATCCCACGCATTTCGGGTCGAGGCGCAAATCGACAATGTTCATCGTCTTGACGTCGTCTGAACCGGGTACACGATGACAATCCTCGAGCGGTGCCACGTCAGGAACCGACGCGTCCTGATAGCGAAGCTCGGAATCCTCCTTGAGCGTGCCCAGGGTGACCAACGACTCGGTGGTGACGTTGCCGCCTTGCAACAAGGTCACGTGCACGAATGACGCACCCCGACCGACGCGACGAACGTCAGTGACGATCTCTGCGGGCCCCGGATTTGGTGAACCCACGTAATTCGTGGTGATCGAGGTCGTATGCAAGTGGAGCGCGCCCTGCGCGGACGCGGCGGCGAGGGCGCCATTCGAGAGGACGCACTGCAAGTAACCCCCATTCGGATGACCCATCACCGAATAGAGGGGCGAAATGTCGACCCCAAAGTGATCCTCGGCGATTGGCTCGACTGCGGCGGCGTCTCGCAAGGCAACGTTGAGCGAGTTGTTCGACACGAAGCAACACTAACGGTCACGCGAAAAGCACCTGTAGATTTGAACGAACGAGAGAGGGTCATCATGCAGTCCGTTCCGCATTTCATCAACGGTGAACACATCACGCAGTCGGGTCAGTTACCGGTACACAATCCGGCGACGGGCGAGGTGACGTCGATGGTGCCAGTCCCCGACGCCACCTTCGTTGACGACGCGCTGCGAGTGGCACAAGAAGCGGCGCGTTCTTGGCGCGAGTCCTCGCTCTCGGAGCGGACGAACATCTTGTTCACGCTTCGACACCTCCTGGTAAAGCACGCCAGTGAACTCGCCTCCATCATTACGAGCGAGCACGGAAAGACGCTTTCGGACGCCCACGGCGAACTCGCTCGAGGGCTAGAGAACGTCGAATACGCGTGCGGCCTCACCGAACATCTGAAGGGTGGGTTTACTGACCAGGTCGCTCAAGGAGTCGACGTGCACTCATTTCGCGAGCCAGTCGGCGTCGTTGCGGCGATTACGCCATTCAACTTTCCAATAATGGTGCCGTTGTGGATGAGCGCGAACGCACTGGCGACTGGCAACGTCGTCGTCCTCAAACCGTCCGAGCGCGACCCGTCGGTGTCAATTCGTCTCGCCGAATTGCTCCTCGAGGCGGGTCTTCCTAAAGGAGTGTTCAACGTCGTCCACGGCAACGCCACGACCGTCAATCAACTGCTCGAACACCCGGGTATCGACGCCATCAGCTTCGTAGGTTCGACGCCAGTCGCACGACACGTGTACGAAGTCGGCACCGCCCATGCCAAGCGAGTGCAGGCCCTTGGGGGCGCGAAGAACCACATGGTGGTTCTTCCCGATGCGGACCTTGACATTGCCGCCGATGCGGCCGTCAACGCAGGATTCGGGGCCGCGGGAGAACGTTGCATGGCGATCAGCGTGGTCGTCGCCGTGGGTTCAATCGCCGATGAGCTCATTGCAAAGATCACCGATCGCATGGACAAACTCAAAGTCGGTCCCGGAGACGATCCCGCAAGTGACTTCGGACCCGTGATTACCCAAGAGCACCGTGACCGCATTGTCGAGTACGTCTCGTCGGCGACGAAGGACGGAGTCGACGTGGTTCGCGACGGTACCGCGCTTGCGAAGGATGCTGGATTCTTTGTCGGTCCCTGCTTGCTCGACGGCGTGCGACCTGGTGTCAAATCGTACGATGATGAAATTTTCGGCCCAGTCCTCGGCGTCGCTCGAGTGCGAACGTACGCCGACGCCGTCGAGTTGATCAACGCCAATCGTTACGGCAATGGCACGGCGATCTTTACCAGGGACGGCAACGTCGCGCGCCTCTTCAGTCGCGACGTGCACGTGGGGATGATCGGCATCAATGTACCGATTCCGGTACCGGTATCGAGCTACTCCTTCGGGGGCTGGAAGAACTCGCTCTTCGGTCACTCGCACATCTATGGTCCAGAGGGTTTCACCTTCTACTCGAGAGCCAAAGTGATCACGACCCGCTGGCCACAGCCCTCGGACTCCCAGATCGACCTCGGTTTTCCCACGACGCGATAAGTGGAGGTACTGCGCGCGATCTTTGGCTGGATTGGCACCGGGCTGCGCGAAAGTTTGGCGATGCTGTGGGTCACGTTCTGGCCGCTGGTGCTGGGATTCAGCGTGTCGGGTCTCGTCCAGAGCATGGCGTCCACCAACGCGCTTCGCCGCCAACTAGGCACGACGACGCCGGCCTCGTTGGCACGTGCGAGTGCGCTCGGCATGGTGTCCTCGTCATGCAGTTACGCCGCGTCATCGATGGCGCGAGCTATTTTCGCGCGTGGAGCATCGTGGACGAACGCAATCGTCTTCATGGTCTCGTCGACCAATCTCGTGATCGAACTCGGATTGGTGATGTACTTCTTGCTCGGTTGGCAGTTCGTCCTAGGTCAATTTGTGGGCGGTCTCTTGATGATCGTCGCCCTCGGGATACTCACCTCGCGCTTCTTCTCGGCGAAGCGTCAACGCGGGCTGCACGATGAGGTACTGGCAGAGACACCGCCCCGCGACACCAGCGAACCATTTCGGAGTCGACTTCGCGACATGCGCTACTACCGCGAAGGTGCGCGCTACGCGCGCGGCGACCTCACGATGTTGCGGCGAGAATTACTGCTGGGTTTCGTCGTCGCCGGATTCCTGAGCGTTCATGTTCCAACAAGTTGGTGGCGTCACATATTCCTTTCCGGGACGAGTTGGTACGACGTCTTGGAAAATGTCGTCGTGGCACCGCTCGTCGCTGTTGTGTCCTTCGTATGTTCCGTGGGGAACATTCCTTTGGCAGCCGCCCTTTGGGTTCACGGCGTCGCCTTTGGTGGCGTCATCGCCTTCATCTTCGCCGACCTCGTGACGTTACCTCTCTTGCTCATCTATCGGCGCTTCTACGGGACGAACGCAGCACTGCGCCTCTTCGCGCTGCTGTGGTTGGTGATGTCGACGAGCGGATTCATCGTCGACATCCTCGTTCGTCACGCACACCTTCTCCCCCACACTCGTCACGAACCGGCCCTTCACGGCGACTTTGCGCTCGGCTGGACACTCGGCTTGAATGTGGCAGCGGGAATCGTGCTGCTTGGTGTGTGGCTCCTCTCGCGCGTGAGCGACGACCTAGGCGCACGCGATCCCATGTGCGGCATGCAGGTAGACCCCGAGACCGCAGCGGCGTCGCGCACGCGTGATGGGTCGACGTACTACTTCTGCTCGAACCGCTGTGCCGAGCGTTTCGACCTCGAAAGGAGCACGGCGTTACCCAATCCCCACGACCAAGCAGTTGATCCAGTGTGCGGTATGCGCGTAGCACGCAATCGCAGCGCACGGGGGAGGGATTCGCTGACCTACTATTTCTGCAGTCCGGCGTGCGAATCGGCGTTTCTTCGTCACGAGGACTCGCCGAGCAGTGCGCCGCCAATCAACCTAGGAACGAAACCAAGTCATGAGTAAGCAACACACCACCGTGCGCTCCTATGGCGTCTTGATCCACGAGGGACGAATCGCGCTGGTGCGCTCATCGAATCCTCAGCACGTACCGCCCCTTTGGTGGCTACCCGGCGGCGGCATCAGCTTCGGGGAGGCGCCGGAGGACACGCTCTTTCGAGAGTTCAAGGAGGAGACGGGACTCGAGGTCCGCAACCCGAAACTCCTGGGCGTCACGAGCGACGTACGACGTCGCGACAACGGTGACCAGAGCCATACGGTACGAATCCTTTTCACCGTCGAACTCGCGGGCGGCGAGTTGCAGCACGAAGTGCACGGCACGACCGACCACGCCTCATGGTTCGACGTAGCTCAGCTCGAAACGCTCAACGTCGCAGAGTATGCGCGGGCCGCGATTATTGCCGCTCAAGAGAAATAAATCTTCGGCATATCTCGCTTTAGGAATTTACCCGCTGCATTTCGTGGCAGGGCTTCCGTCGTGAACGCCACGCGGGTCGGAATTTTAAAATTAGCCAGACGCGTCGCGAGATGTTCATGCAACTCGGCCTTCGTGAAGTGCGCTCCTTGCTTCAACATAATTACGCACGCCACTTCTTCACCCAATCGCTCATTGGGAAGCCCAAACACTGCCGCCTCGTACACACTCGGATGCTCGTAGATCGCTGACTCCACTTCCGCGGAGTAGACGTTCTCTCCCGCGCGAAGGATCATGTCCTTGAGTCGATCTTCGATGTAGAGGAAACCTTCTTCGTCAATATGGCCAAGGTCACCGGTACGAAGCCAACCGTTCTTGATTGTCTCCGCGGTGGCTTCCGGTTTGTTCCAATAGCCACGAATCAACGTGGGCGATTTCAGCCAGATCTCACCACTCTCGCAGACGGGTAACGCTCGTAGTTCTTCATCGCGGACTTCAACGTCCATAACGATGGTGGGTGTGCGACCCGTCGACGACGCGTGCGAGACGTAGTCGTCGCCGTAATTACCGGGGCCGTACGCATTGGTCTCGGTCATGCCGTAACCGAGTGTTGGCCCACCTTTCGCGAACGTATCGGCAACTCGCGCGACGAGTTTGGGCGGAGCAGGCGCACCACCGCCACCGATAGCTTGCAAGGATGACGTGTCGTACTTCGAGAAATTGGGATTCTCAAGCATGTCCCAAGACTGGGTGGGCACGCCCACGAACGCGGTGACCTGGTGGCGCTCGATCAACTGCAGCGCACGCTCGGGCTCCCATCGGTACATCATCACCAACTTGAAGTGCCACGAGAAACACGACATCATCACGGGAATGCACCCCGTCACGTGAAAGAGGGGCACGATCAGGATGAAACACGGGGCGAGTCCGCTTCCCATCTCGCCCTCGCCACGTCGCGCGGCTTGAATCGCTGCCCCGGACGAAAAGGCCATGATCGCCTGACATACTGCGAAGTGTGTTGAGACCGCCCCCTTCGGAAAGCCCGTCGTACCCGAGGTGTAGAGAATTGTGGCGTCCATGTCAGGGGTGATCTCGACGGCAGGCATCGCGGCACCCTTAATCACCACGTCATTCCATCGCTCCACACCAGGCGCGAGAGGCTCGAGTTCATCGAGGCGCACGCCGAGGATTCCCACGTTTGCCCGCTGACACGGGACGCTCGCGCGCGCCACGCGTTCGGAGTCCGCAATGAGCAACTTTGGTTCAGAATCACCAATCGCGTATTCAAGTTCTTCCTGCGTCCACCACGCGTTCAACGACACCGATACTGCACCGACGCAAATAATCGCCGCGAACGAAACTATCCATTCAGGCAAATTTCGCATTGCTATCGCAACTCGATCACCAGGTTTCACGCCATAGTGGTGGACTAAGGCGTAACTCAACGCATCCACCTCCGCCATAACTTGCGCGAAACTCCACTCTTCGTCCTCGTACACGAGGAACGTCGCGTCGATGCCGCGCGCCATCTCAAAGAACTGACGCAAGTTGGTGGGCGAGTTCTTAAATGCTCGAACCGACACGCCATCGTGCTCGACGGTTACAACTTCGAATGGCTGTCCCGCAGCTGCGACCGCCGCAATCGCCTCTTCGATGCTTAAGCTCACGAGACCCCCTTGATGTCCTCAAATCCTATGCAGAACTGCGACCGGTCACACTCCATTAGAAAGAGGGAGTGCCCGTAGTCGACGTCGAGAGAGAAATCGGGAACGGGTGATCCGTTTCAGTGTCCACGTGACGCCCGGCGTTCGTCGCGCGCGCGCCGGAGGAAGGTATGGTGACGCGCTGCGTGTCCGTGTAGGCGCCCGCGCCAACGATGGTGCGGCAAACGAGGACCTCGTCGAGTGCCTTGCCCGCTCCTTTGGGGTCAAAAGCACTGCGGTACGAATCGTGATTGGCTTTCGCTCTCGAACGAAGATCATTGAGCTTGGCGGTGACCAGCGCAAGCTCGAAACGCGTCTCGCGGCGCTCTTGGCGGACGAACGGCCCTGAGGAACGGTTGTGGGAGAGTGAACACAGCGCTTCTTTGAAAGGAACCTCATGTTCGCATCGACCTACCCACTGCTCGACGTCTTCATTTCCACGCTGTATTTCGCGATTCTGATCTTTTGGATCATCCTAATTTTCCACATCATGCTCGATATTTTTCGAAGTCACGACCTCAGCGGTGGCGCCAAGGCGTTATGGGTGCTTCTCATTCTGGTTTTTCCGCTCCTCGGTGGACTCGTGTACCTCGTCATCCGAGGCGGATCAATGCACGAGCGACAACTTCACGCGGTACAGGCACAGCAGAAGTCCTTTGAGGACTACATCAGAAAAGTCGCCAACTCCAAGGAATAGCAACTAGGCGACGACCGGAGCCAGACTTGCGGACTTTTGCGCCATGCGTTCGACGGTCTCGGAGATTTTCGCGATCACGTGCTCAAGGCTGACTCGCGCTTTCTCCGCTTCAGCACTGAGACCCGCGAGGTGATCGATATCCCACAGCCCGAGGACTGGGGTCACCACGTCCTTCAAGAACTGTCCGAGACCATAGATTCCTTCGCGCGAGATCCGAACGGCGTGACGGGTAAACGCAGGGATACCAGTACCAGGCATCGCAAAGGCGCTAATTTGTTTGGCCGTCGCGATCATCATCGTCGAAGGGTCGATGGCAAACGCGGCGAGCGTCAGGTCGCGATAGAAGAGGTAGTGCTTCGTCTCGTCGCCCGCAATCAGACCCAGCACGTTGCGACCCGTTTTGTCATCTTTCGGTAACTTCGCACCGGTGTTGCGGTGCGCAATCTGGGTCGCCCGTTCTTGCAGCGAAACGTAGGCGATCAGGTCCGCAAACGATTCGGGCTCAGGGACTTCACCCTTGGACATCTGGACGCGACGCCCAACTTCAAGCAACGTTGGATCAATGCAGCGACTGATGTGTACCCAGTCGCGCATCACCATGGCGTGACGATTCTCTTCCATCGTCCATTGATGGTTCCAGTCAAGAATCGGGTGGTCCTTCGGTGCGTGACGGAGCAGCGAACTCGTGTAATAGGGAAGGTTGTCCTCCGTGAGGAGGTTCACGTAGATCGAACTGCGTACGCCAGCTGACAGCGGGTAGTCACTTTCGTTCCAGGCGCGCTCCGTGAAACTTTCACCTTCGCCCCAGTCGATCTGCTCGTGGGGGAACCAGAGTCGCGGTGCTTCGAGATGGCGGTTATAAAGGCGTTCGACATCAGGCGCAATCTCGCAAAGCAAGTCAGTACGGCTGCTTGGTGCGCGTTTGGTCACGTGTCCTCTTTAGAAATCGTCGCTGCGACGCAGCTACTTCTCTTTCATCGTAACCCTGAGAACTCTCATCACCTCACCCCATTTGTGATTCGCTGCACAAGAAGGGCGCAGTAACCTTGCCCTCTTGTGAAATTGGTTGAATCCCTAGTACCCGCAGACTTTCGTCGCGCTATCGACGCGCCACTTCGGCGCTTCTATACCTGCACGTTCATCAACTGCGTCGCCATGGGACTCACGTTGTCGCTCTACGTGGTGTACCTGCACAACGTCAGGGGTTTTTCGACGGGCTTTGCGACGATCCTGTTGTCCATCTCGGCGATCGCGGGACTCGCTTCCAGTCCACTCTGGGGAACCGCGACGGACCGCTTCGGACCGTGGAGGGTGACACTGTTCGCGTACGTCTGCGACGCCGGGGCACTCGTCGTATTCGCAATGATTCACACGAAAGGCGAAGCCTTCGTCGCCGCGTTACTGCTCGCCGTCTTCGGTGGCGCCGGTTGGGGGCCAAATAGCACGATGCTCAGTCGACTCGTCGCCGAGGAGCATCGACAACGCGCCTTTGGTTTCAACTTCATGCTCGTCAACCTCGGGATTGGATTCGGCGGTTTGGTGTCGGCACTCTTCGTCGACACGCATCATCCCGCCACCTTCACGGCGCTCTACGAATTCAATGCCGGCGTGACCCTTGTCGCGGCGTTGTTCTACCTGGGGCTTCGCGCATACGGCCAACCGGTCACCGAACATCACGACGATCCAGTCAAAAGCGCTGAAGGATGGGGCGTGGTGCTGCGAGACAAGCGACTCGTTCAAATCGTTCTCGCCATGTTGGTGTTGATGATCGGTGGTTACGGCTCACTCGACGCGGGCTTCAGCCTCTTCGTGGTCAACGACCTCAAGCTCACGGTGCACTCGATTGGGGTGATGTTCTTCTTTAACACCTCGACGATCGTGTTGGCCCAGTTGTGGGTCCTCAACCGTATCCACGGCAAGAGCCGTACGCGGGTCATGGCCACGACCGCGCTCTTGTGGTGTGCGTTCTGGATCATCCTGGACGTGACCTTGGCGGTACCGAAGTTCGTCGCCTTCGCTTCACTTTGCTTCGCCATGGTGGTCTTTGCCGTGGGCGAGACGATGCTCTCGCCAGTCGGCCCGGCGCTCGTGAACGACATCGCTCCCGAGCATCTGCGAGGGCGTTATAACGCCGCCCAGGGACTGACCTGGGGAGTATCGGGGTCGGTCGCGCCGGCCATCACCGCGCTCTTCTTCGCCAACGGCATCGGCAACTGGTGGCCCTTCAGCACGGGGATGACGGCACTGTGTGGTGGTCTGTTGATGTTGAACCTGCGCCGGCACCTGACCCCTCACGAGGACGGCCGCGAACTCACTTCCAACGAGCCCTAAGCCCGCGGTCGCGAGCCCTCGACGTCACCGGTCTCTTCGACGAGTTCTACGACGCGTTGGGCCCAGGCTCGACGCTTCGTGCTCTCGCCCTCGTCGTGCAACTGCGACCGTTCCCGGCGCAACTCGCGCGCCACGTGGGCGAGATTCTTGGGCAGAGCCCCAGCGACGCGATCACGCACCCATTGGGCGAGCGCCGGCGACGCACCCGCCGTCGACACTGACACCAAGACGTCGCCGTCGCGGTAGTTCGCGGTGAAGTAGAAGTTCGACCTCGCCAGATCGTCGACCACGTTCACCAGGACGCCGCGCTCGTTCGCCTCTTGGACAATCTTGTCGTTCGCCGTCGCATTCGCCGTCGCCGCCACCACGAGCAACGCCCCGTCGAGGTCGCCCGGNNGCGTAGGGTCGAATCAGCAACCGGTCGAGACCCTTGGGAAGGGGCGCGAGTACCTGCTCGCTGATCATCGTCACGAGGGCACCGCAATCAAGAAGCGTCGACGCTTTCTCGACCCCCACGCGTCCCGCTCCGATGACGACCACGCGCCGACCACGCAGGTCTGCGACGAGGGGGAACATCACGCGAGGGCCCAGTGCGAGGCGAAGGACTCCACGCTACGCACGTCAAGACCGGCGACCGCGCCGATGACGAGCACCGCCGGGGATTGTACGCTGGTGTCACCCAGTTCGTCGAGCGTGCAACGCACGCATCGCTCGCGTGAGGTCGAAACCCACTCGAGCACCGCGACGGGCGTCGTGGGGGCGAGTCCACCCTCGATCAGCTCGGCGGCGATGGCGCTACGGCGTTGGACGCCCATCAAGACCACGAGCGTGAGGTCGGCGTTGGCGAGGCGGGAGAAGTCCACGTGCGAGCCCGCGACCGAACTGCCCGTTACGACCGTCACACCGTGCGAGAGTCCTCGATGCGTCACGGGAATCCCCGCGAGTAGTGGTGCCGCGAACGCTGAGGTGACCCCCGGTACGACTTCTACGTCGATGCCGTGGGCGATGAGCACCTCGGCCTCTTCAGCGCCTCGTCCGAACACGAATGGATCGCCACCCTTCAGACGAACGACGCAGTCGTGGTCTTGAGCGAGCGCGACGAGCAGATCGTTGATGCGCTGCTGGGAGTGCGCGAGACCGGGTACCTTGCCTACGTCGTAACGCACCGCGGACAGGTTCGCCAGCGCGAGCACGTCCTCGCTGACGAGTCGATCGTGGACGACGACGTCGGCTCGCGCGAGCAAGCGTGACGCTCGCAGGGTCAAGAGTTCAGGGTCCCCCGGACCGGCGCCCACCAGGTAGACGCTCACCGTCGCCCGTCCAGGCTTCGACGACGCCAGCGACGAGGCGTATCACACCAGTGGCGGGTGCAGATACTCAATACGTTCATAATGGCGTCGCGCTTTCACTGGGGTCTGGTGAAGTGCCCTAAACCCTACTGGATTGGTCATAATTAAAGCAACCGGCTGGCGCTCAGGGAAGTTCGTCGACGCGACCGGCAACCGGCTCATCGGGACCCGTTCCCGGGCGCGGCGGGCGCCGGGTCGGGCGTCGCTCGGCGTTGCGCGCCGCAGCGGCCCGCTCGAGTCGCGGTACGACCAGCGCCACGTAGAGCGTCGCGAAGAAGCCGAGCACGGCGATGATGAGGAACGGCACGACGGAAAAACGGCGCGAGTCCTTCGGATCCGCGAAGGCGGTCGCCAGAAAGAGCGCGCTGAAGAGTACGACGCCAAAGGACGCTAGAGGTTTCGCGAACACCATCCGAAAGGGTCGATCACTGGTCACCCGGGCGCGAAGTCGCACCACGCAGAGAGATCCAATGGCGTAGATGGCGCACTCGATCGCGGCACCCACCGAGACGAGCATCAGCCACTGACCCGTCGCGAACACCAACGCGGCCACGATCGCCGAGACGACCGTCAGTGAGGTCACGGCGACCCACGGCACGGCGTTCATGTTCAACTTCGCGAAGGGCCGAGGCAGGTTGTTCTCACGCGCCGCCGCGTACATGAAACGCGACGCGACGAGGAATCCACCGTTAAAGGTGTTGAGCGCGGTGAGGACCGTGAGCGCGAGCATCCACATCTCACCCACCGTGCCCAGGGCGCGGGTTCCGAGCAAGAGCTGGGGCGTCGCACTGTGGTGCAGCGCCCCGTAGGGCACCAGATGCGCGAGCGCCAATGCGAACAGCGTCGAGACGATCCAGATGAGCACTGGTGCAATGAAGAGCGCCCGGGTAATCACCTGGGGTCGACGAGCCTCTTCGGCGGTGGTGGTGACCCATTCGAAGGCGGCGTACAAGAAGAGCGCGAAGGCGATGGCCTGGATACCCGAGAACGAGCCGCTTCCGAAGATGTTGAAGGGTTGGCGAAAGGCGCCGCCCACGTGGACGATTGCAATGATCGAGAGAACCGACGTACCTACCAGGACCGTGTAGGTCACGATCGTCTGGACCCAGCTCGCCATACGCACGCCGCGCAGGTTCGCCGCAAGGGCCACGCCGAGCAGCACCACGATCCACACGTAGGCGAGAGCGCTCGGCTCGTGCAGGACGTGACGTACGGCCGCCCCGATGAGAAAGGCATCGGCGGCGATGACGAGGATTACCGTGGTCATATCCGTGAAGGTCACCGAGAGCGCCGTGCGGTTGCCGACCGCGCGTCCGAGGTAGAGCCGGATACCCGCCGCGCTCGGGTAGAGGCCGTTCAACTCCGAGAAGATCGCCGATACCAGGACCACGATCAGTCCACCGACGAGAATGGCGAAGGCCGCCGTCGCCCCGGGGGCGTAGGCGAGGATTGAGACCACACCCAAGTAGTCAATGGCGGCAAAGGCGAGACCAGCCGACGTGGCAGTGGCGGCCGCGGTGCCGACCGATCGGCGAAGCGTCGTCTCCGTCGACATTACGAGTCGGGCCAGATGACGTAACTGATCGCGTCCAGACGCATCACGTCTTCCTGGGAACCCTTCACCGTAATTTCTCCGCGCAAATACTTCTGTACGGGATTCAGGTCGCCCCAGAACATGTCACAGAATGTCTCGGACGTGGTTGTAACGACAATGTCGGGCACGCCCTCACGACCCTCGGGCGTTGAGAGAATCTCACCGCGGTCGACGTGCATCGAGAATGTGACGTCGCTGTCCGAACAGACGAAGTGTAAGACCCTCGACCAATCTCGTTGCATCTTTCGAAGTCGCTCATTGTTGTTACAGCTGCGCGTGTAGTCCGCTAACGCCTCCTTTAGCTCATCCCAGTCAGCCATCAGTCGTACTCCGTGACGTTGGTTCGAGAAGGGCGACGACGAACCCTCGTCGAGTCCTCGGTCGGTCCCGCGCCCGCTTGCAAGTCGGCGAGCGCGCCGGCTAAAGCGTCGAGCAGATAGTCAATCTCCTGCGGTTGCACGACGAGCGAAGGCATTAGTCGCATCACCGATGGTTGATTACCGCTGTAGATGGCGAGCACACCGTGTTGGGACAAGTGGTAGGACATGCGCGGACCCAAGGAATCCTCCACGTACTCAACACCCACCATCAGACCTTTGCCACGGACCTCCTTGACGTACTCGGGATACTTGGCGGCCAGGACGTCGAGGCCGGCAAACAGTCGCGCCCCCATGGTCGCGGCGTGCTCGACCAGACCCGTCTCTTCGATGACGTTCAGAACCTCGAGCGCCACTGCGCACGCAAAATCCGAACCACCGAACGTTGAAAGGTGGATGAAGGGATTGGGGATCAGGAACTCGCGCAGTTCGTCGGTGAACAACGTCGCCGATATGGGGACGATCGAACCACCGAGTGACTTCGCCGTAGTCATGATGTCAGGTTCGACACCGTAGTGTTCGCTCGCCCACCACTTGCCGGTGCGCCCGAGGCCGGTCTGTATCTCGTCGAGGATGAGCAACGCTCCGACGCGGTCGCAGGCTTCGCGCACCGCGGCCAGATACGCGGGCGGTGGCACGACGATGCCCCCCTCACCTTGAATCGGTTCGAGGAGGACCGCGGCAGTGCGCTCATCGAGCACCGCCTCCAGTGCATCGGTCTCGCCGAAGGGTACCTGGACGAAGTCCGGCATCAGCGGTTCGAACGGATCGCGAAAGGCCGCGCGACCGGCCGCGGAGAGTGAGAATCCGGTGTGACCGTGGTAACCGTTGACCGTCGAGACGATGGTCGGTCGTCTCGTCGCGCCGCGCGCAAGTTTGATAGCGAAATCGTTCGCCTCGCCGCCACCCGTGCCGAACATGGTGCAGGTCAGGTCGCCGGGGGAGAGTTCGGCGAGTCGACGCGCCAACGCCGCTTTTTGGGCCGAACA
>PLRK01000082.1 GCA_003163875.1 Acidimicrobiaceae bacterium
CTTGGGGCCGGTAGAGCCCAGCTGGTCGCAGCCAGCAACGGGCCGAACTGACCCACTACCCAATGCCTTGAATTATGGTGTATGAATTAGCCATGGAGCGAACAGCGGACGACTTTGATCAGGAGGCCTGCGCTTTAGTGATGAGTAGGTATCACCTCGCCACGAAGGAGGAGGCCGTCAATTTTGCCCTGAGGCTGGTGGCGGCGGGACCATTGAGCATTGACGAGGCGAGGCTGCTTCGGGACTCTGGCGATACGCCAGAGTCGAAGGCAGGTTAAGCAATCTTCGTATCGCTCTGATTGGAGTTGAACGAATTCGTTGCTTCATCGCCGGTGTAGTACCAACCTCTTGCCCGACCCGCAAGTCGTCCCGGGAAGTGCTTCGCGCCGACGACGCGTGTTTTGAGCCCGACGTGGCTGTTTGTATCTTCGAGAGTTGCGCTGTGCAGCAACGCCGTCCCCCACTGGCCTATGCAGAGTCTCGATGCCCGCGCGTCCAAGGACTGGGACGTCGTTCCCTTCACCAGTACGTTGGTGCCATGACACCAGATGATCCGATCGTGACGTCGCGACTGCGTCTGGTGAGCTTGTCGCCCACGGCGCTCGAGATGCTGCTGGACGACAATATATATGGCGCGTCCGAGGAACAGGGGTTCGAGTTCACCAACGAGTTTCTCGCGACGGTGAACCAGGCATTCCTGACGATCCAGCGAATGAGCATGCGAAATGGTCACCTGACGCCCGGTTGGTTCGTGCGGGGCATTCTGCGCAAGGACGACGATGTCCTGATCGGACACTGCGGATTTCACGGAACGCCATCGGACATTGGGCGAGCGGAGATTGGTTACACCATTTTTCTTCCGTATCGCCGGCGTGGTTACGGTTCTGAAGCGGCGCAGGGACTCGAGCAGTGGGCGAGGTCTCAGGGTTCGCCGGTCGTCTTCGCGACGGTGTCGTCGACGAACGTCGCATCACTTGCGCTGGTGACAAAACTCGGCTTCCAACGAACCGGTCCGCAGCACGCCGATGGCGACGGCGAGGACATCGTCTTCGAAGTTGGTCCGTGACTCGAACGTCACCACTTCGGTGCAGACGTCGTTCTACGCGGTGACTATCGCTTCAAGGCGCGCCAGACTTTGGGAGAGAATCGGTCGTCCCCACTCGCCGTCGTCGAGGATCCGTCGTCCTTCGTCGGGCACCTCGCTGCAATCGTAGAACGCCGTCACCTCCGTCGACGCACCGTCGGGGGTGAGTCGCCAACCCCAGCGGTGATTCCAACTGTCCTCCTCGATATCGTGGCGCGAGGGTGCCCAGGAAATCGCCTGGTCCGCGACGTACTCGACGACCTCGTTGCGCATCTGATAACCGCCGAACTCGTCGTTGTACATGTTCATGACGAAGGTGTCACCCACGTGCTCGATCGGCGGGGCATCGCTGTCGCGGACCATGCTCGAGCCGTCGAACTCGTGGTGACGCGTCGGATCACGCAGAACATCGAAGATTTCCGCGGCTGGCGCGTCGATGAGGCGCGATTCGGTGACGACGAGTGCATCAGAAAAATCAACAGTGTACGACACGCGCTCAGCGTAGCATTTGGACTTCAGTGAGCGAGCTCGAAGCCATCGCTCGGCGCCACACGGATGCGTCGCTTTCGAAGAGTCGAAAAACCTTGCGATGAGATGACGACGGTCTTACGATGACGAGATGAATCTGCCACGGCTGCATCTCATCTCGCTCGATTGTCCTGACCCTTATGGACTTGCGAAGTTTTACTCGGCGCTCACCGGCATTGCGGTTGAGACGTGGCCGGGTTATGCGCCTGAAGACATGCCCGGGATTGACTTAGTGCACGACTCGCTCCCAGCGCTGAGTTTCCAGAAGGTTGAGAACTACGTCGAACCCACGTGGCCCGACGGCCCTGTGCCTCAGCAACTGCACCTCGATTTCGAAGTTGACAATCTCGACGAGGGCGAGCAACACGCGTTACGCATCGGTGCGCGAAAGGCGGACGTTCAGCCTGGTGAAACCTTCAGAGTCTTCCTCGATCCCGTGGGACATCCCTTCTGTTTGATACTGAAAAACGACTAAGTCGAGATCCCCGCGGCGCGTCCCTCGATTCCAGCGAATGTCGCGGGGAGCACCAGGCTGGTCGAAGCACGTCAAGGGTGGTCCTCGCCACGAAGAGCCATGTGAAGAGCACCTTGGATGGAAGACTTCCACGAACAAGATCTCTCACTAGCAATGTTGTGCCAGCCGTGTTGGCGGGCCGAATCTACATTGGCCAGCGTGTCGTCGACGAAGACCAACGGTATGCAAATCTCGCACGATGACAGTTTCTCGCCCGCGAGTGCATACATCGCTGCTTGCTCTTTCACGTGACCAAGCGCTGCCGAGTAGACAACGTCAGTCGGGGGAGGCAACTTCGACCGTCGTTGTCCTACGTTCGCCGCTCCTCGAAGCTCTTGGGTACTTCCCACACGGTGAGTTCCGTCGCCTCGCAATCAAGAGACTGCGCCGAGTAGTTAAGTTATCGAACGTTGCGGCCGGCACTGAAGTTCCTCTCCGAGGGTAAAGGCTCGACGATGTGGAGAGCGCGAAGGTAGGGGCGACCAAAAGCTCATTGGAAGAGCGTAGGATCGTTGTGTGCATCACCTCATTACCTTCGTAGGTAAGTACTTCATTTTTCTAAGTGTGGTAATCGCGATCGTTTTCTGGCTGCGAGTTTCCTCGAAGGTGAAAGTAGCGCTGGCCTGGCGAGTGATCGTCGGAGGCGCCATCGCCGAGGGCTTGGCGCAAATCGCCGGCCACGTTTTCTACGACACTCGACCATTCGTCACCATGCACGTTGTCCCGCTGATCGCGCATGCGCCGGATAATGGTTTCCCCTCCGACCATGCGCTTCTGGCGTCGTTTCTAGGATTTGTCATTTTGCTCTATTCACGAATGACCGGAGTGTTGCTCTTAGTACTTGCGGTGCTGATTGGTTGGGCCCGAGTGGCGGCTCATATCCATCACCCCATCGATATCCTTGGTTCCTTCGTCATTGCGGGGTTGTCGGTCATGCTCGTGCAGTGGAGTGCCCTTGTCGCTACGAAATGGCGCGACGGCGATCGACCCCACAACGTCACCTGACCCTCCTTTGCGATGCATCCATGGATTCACGAGGAGAACCTTTGCGACCGGGGCCGGAGTCACCAGTTGCACGATGTCTCGCCCAGCCCGAATTCCACACCGATGCGGTTTCGATCGGCGAGAGCGTTCACGAGAAGTCGGTGAGTGGCGTCGGAGAAGACCGGTGGCGTCGAATTCTTCATCGTTTCACGCATTTCATGTACGAAAAGGAGCCCAGTCGATACTCGTCAATCGCCCCTCGAGATGCCAACCGTGGCCGTACGAGAATTGTCTTCCTAAACGACAACGCCAGGGTCAGATAGGATTTTCTGGCAGTTCGAGACGTGGACAGCGCAGTGGTCCTTCGGACTTTTCTCGGGCTTCTTCTGCCGGTGTTCGACGAGCGTTGCGAGCGAGGGCCACTCCATTCGTGAAGGTGCGACACTGGAAGCATGAAAGGACGTTCGAAAACTCAATGGTGGGGGGTCTCTCTCGACGCGCGACCCACATCTACTCGCCGAGTTCTACTCGTTCGTCCTTGGTTGGCCCGTATCCACCATTGATGAGGGCGGGCCGCGATTGGTGTACCTGGAACGACCTCGTTCGCAAGTTTTCAGCGCAATGACGACTTTCAAGCTCCTGTGTGGCCTGGAAACGCTGGTGAACAGCAAATGATGATGCATCTCGACGTCGCCGTCGACGATCTCGACATTGCAGTGCGTGAAGCAATTGACCACGGGGCGACCGTTGCGGAGCATCAAGCGCAAGACCACGTTCGTGTGCTCCTTGACCCTGAAGGGCATCCATTTTGCTTGTAGCTAGATCTTGATCTTCGTGCAGCAGATGACGAACACGATGGTGGCGACGATGAACAGAGGAACATCTAGCCAGCGAAGGCATGCTGCGCACGAGTCGCGAGTGGATTGCGCTTTCGTTGCGCTGGACAGTGTCGATATAACGATGAATGGCTTGGTTGACTCCGGCTTGATTGCCCGTCGCCAATAGATCCAGCAGTGAACCACGGACCACCGCGAGAGCGAGTCGAGCGTCGGCCCGCGCTTCGGAGGGTTCGGCGCCGTGCGTCACGAGCGCCGCTGATGCCGGCGCCCGCCACGACTCCATTGCTCGCTCCAAGAACGCTTCCATTCGGGGTCGTTTTAAGAGAGCACTGGAATACAGCTCGAAGAAGAGTCGCTTTTGGGGCCGTAGGCTCGCATCGCTCACCCTCTCCCACGTCGCTCGAAAGCTCGCGGGATTTGGGACGTGTTCATAGGCGGCCTGGCGTTGGCGCACTTCGACCGCGTCGGTGACGGCCACGAGGAGCCCTTCTCGGTTCTTGAAGTGATAGAACAACATTCGATGACTCGTCCCAATCGTGGCTGCGATTTCACGAAGACTGAGGTCGGTGATCCCGCCATCCATGGCTTGGGCGACCGCCGCGTCTAGCAGTCGGGAGTGCGCGTTCGAATCGGCCATCACAAACTGCACCACGTGGTACATCTTTGAAATTGGTCGAACGGAGGCTTGATGAAAGGGCAACTTGCTGTCGAGGCGCGGGGCGAAACGAAGGCACCGGCGTCGTTGGTGTGGGGCTTGGTGGGTGACGCGACGAAGTACGCGGAGTGGGGACCGTGGAGCGCAAGTGGCTACGAGCCACCCAACGTGGATGATTCGAACGGAGCTGGCACGATGCGCTGGATGAAACTTGGACGAAGGAGGACCGTGGAGAAGATCCTCGAAGTCGAAGAGAATCGACGAATGGTGTACGCGGTGCTTCAGGGAATTCCGGTCCACAATTATCGCGCCGAGATTGTGCTGAGCGGCATCGGCGGCGGTACTGGCGTTGAATGGAGCGCAACGTGGGACAAGACACTCCTGGGCCGAGCTATCCATCGACGAATACAGAGGTTCTATCTCGAAATGGTGCGTGCATTGGTCATCGATGCGGATCGTCGGAGCTCCCAAAATAATGTTGAGTAGGTGGCCTGCTAGACGTCGACGGGTCGCTGCATTAACTTCACATCGAAGTGTACGACTACTACTGTGAAAAAGTGCGAGGTACCGCTCGTTTCACGAGTTCTGCGCTGGCATCGCTGGCACTCCTTCACGTGGCGTGGGGGCTCGGATCGACGTTCCCCTTTCGGACTCGTCGAAGGCTCGCCAACGTCGTCGTTGGCTCATCCAAAGTACCTTCGCCACTCTCGTGATTCGTAGTCGCCGGTGCTCTCGGCACCGGAGCAAGTCTGGTGGCGGACGCGATCCCCGCACGTTCATGGATTCGCCGTATCTCGCTTGTCGTCATGTCGGCAGTATTCGCATGTCGCGGCGCCCTAGGTTTCGCCGGGAAAACGTCGATGGCTTCACCCGGCAGTGATTCGGCGACGTTCGTACGTCTCGACCGTCGCGTCTACTCGCCACTTTGTCTATTGTTGGCCGCCGGATCGATTGTTGTCGCTCTCGGTTCGTAACACGGTGCCAAGAGCTTTTGTAAACGGACGTTGCCAGGACCCTTCTCGTTGTATGAATCTTTCGCCGATTTTCGTGTCGCGAACGAATCGTGACACGTCAGTTGTCGTTCGAGCGCATGAGTCGAATCCTCAGTCCATTCGTCTGCTGACCGCTCCGTGCGATCCCGCTCGTCATGCGGAAGTGGGTTCGAGGTAGCGGACCTGGTACGGCGATGCCAACATTGGTGTCACAGTATTCACAAAGGCATCGTGCAGGCCCGCGACCTTTCGTGCGGCAATCCAACGCTCAATATGTGCCCTTGAATCCCACTCTTCGAAGAGCACGATGCTGTCCGGTTCTGCGACATCAATGTAGGCAATGGAAGTTTGACAACCCTCTCTCGCTAGTCGATCGCCGAAAAGCCCAGCTTCCAATTCACCCAGCAGGTCCGCACCTTGGCCCGAGGAACACTCGAAAATCAGAATTCGAACTTGCATCGTCTCGCTCACTTTCGGTACTGCATCAATTGATCTGCACATCGGTTGGTGGCACCTACGTCTTCTTAACAGGTTGGTTGCATTCTGTCCGAATTCTCAGAGTTGACGGAGCGAGGTCGTTGGGGCGGTGTCATTGTGGACGTTGCCATAGACGAGGGCATCAATAACACTCGATCTTGGATTGATAGAGTCATGGCAGAGCGATGGGGGCATCCTTCTGAAAATGACAGGTTTCAACCTGTGCCAAAGGATGGCGCTTGGATTCGTGGTGCTCGTACTCGGCACCGTGTTCGACCCGTACCCGAGCGTATCGAGTCCCGTGCCTGAGGCACGAATCCCCACGGCGAATATTTCGCCCAGTCCCAATTTCCTTGATTCGGGTGCGTGCGCCATGTTGGGCACCGGCATTAGTTGCGCGAACCCGTGCGTCACCACCGCCGGTTCCTGGCCTGATTTTACGAACGATCCTTCGTGCACGGATTATTTACTAAGTGCTATAAATAACGCCCGAGTGACGCTGGACGAAATGCCCATGGCGTTGCCAAGCAATTGGTTTAGCCTTAGCCCACCTGAACAACTCTTTGTCCTGGCGAATCTCGAACGTATTGGACTCGGTTATCCGCCGTACCTTGGGCTCAACGCGATGCTGTCAGCTGCGGCTCAGATCGGGGCGCAGGACGCGAAGGATCCCAATCCCGCTCCGGACTTTCGCATGGGTAGTGGACCAAATGGCGACGCGGGCCTTGGGGGCGCGTGGAGTGAGGGATTTAATGCACTCGAGGCGGACTACATCTGGATGTACGACGACGGATGGGGCGGTTCCATCGGTGCAACGGCGAACATAGATTGCTCCTCAGCGACCGCTGCCGGATGTTGGGGACACCGTAAGGAGTTACTGGGTCGAGATCCTGTTTATGACCTCGGCGTAGGTCTAGAGTGTACGACCTGCGAGATGGGCGCCGGTTACGCGTTGGTTGACGGCCAAGGCCAATGGGATGACCTCCTTGAGCTGCCCGCAGGAGCGCCACCGGCGATGACTTTTACGTGGGCGAGTGAGGTCCAGTATTTCGCGACAGGGTATCTAGCCCAAGCGACGATGACGTCGCCGTCGTCGAGTACAACACCGTCGATTCTTCGCGCCCCAGCGACGGCGAACGTGCGCAAGTTGATCCTGCGACCGCACTTCGTCAGGGTCTCGTGGTCGAGTCCAGGTACCGCGGGCGTGGTGCAGGTGAAGCTTTTCACTTTCAAGGGGTCCGGCTGTCGCACGCCAGTCGGTGGCCCCTTCGTTGACGACGTGCCACCAGGCGATCCAAGCAACGGGACGATCTCTTCACGGGCGCCGGATTGGTCTGATACTCGCAGCGCCTACTCCGCCGATGTTCAGGTGATAAATGCAAGTGGTTCCTACGTGAGTTCCTGCGTTCTACTTGGAAGAAGTTGAGCCAGGCGACGCATTTTGTGGAGTTGTCGCCCACGTCGCGAGCAGAAATTGATTCGCGACGCCGTACATCCTACGATGACCACTACGACCTGACAATGCGCGAGCGGGAGGATTGACGACTGTGGCTTACGATCACCAATCAGATCCACGAATTGATCCGCGAGTAAAGATGGCCCTCGACTTCTTACCGGGCGACGAGACAAGAACATTTGCAACCCGCGACGATGCCATCGCCGCGGCGAACACCTCCGAGGCGCTCGCCATTGCGGAACTTACGCGCGAGGTGCTCGAAGCCTGCGATGAGGAGTCCGTCGTGTCGTCCAAGGGGTTGCGAGTCGAACTCCGTAAGGTCATTTCCTCGCCCGACGGCAATGAAATCATCCTTCAGATCATTCGGCCCGACAACGATGACGTACTTCCGTGCGTGTATTACATTCACGGTGGCGGCATGGCCACGGGCACCGCACTCTGGGGTAACTATCGGGCTTTCGGCAAGATGATCGCGACGAACGGTGTGGTCGTCGTGATGGTCGACTTTCGAAATTCGCTCCAACCAAGCTCTGTGTCAGAACTCGCGCCATTCCCGGGTGGCTTGAATGATTGCCTTTCCGGACTGCGCTGGACGCACGAGCACGCGGCGGAACTTGGTGTCGACGCGTCATCGATCGTCGTGTCGGGCGAGAGCGGGGGCGGAAATTTGACGCTTGCCACGGGGCTCGCGTTGAAGAAAGCGGGCGACATCGGGCTCGTCAAGGGTCTCTACGCTTTTTGCCCTTTCATCCTCGGCACATACCCCGACCCCGCTTTTCCGAGCACGATCGAGAACAACGGTATATTCATCAATTTGGAAGGTAACGGCATGGTGATTGGCTATGGCATAGAGCAAATTGAGAGCCGCAATCCACTCGCGTGGCCCTACCACGCTTCGGACGATGACCTTAAGGGTCTTCCGCCAATCATCATCAGTGTCAACGAATGTGATCCGCTTCGCGATGAAGGTATCGCGATGTACCGTCGGTTGCTCGCCGCCGGCGTTGACGCACGAGGTCGAATGATTCTTGGCACGATGCACGCCACCGAAGTGATTCCAAACATTCATCCAGATCTGTCACGCGATGGAGCGCAACACGTGGCGGCATTCGCCAAATCGTAGGACGCTGACAATCTGCAGTCTCGCGAAGTCGAGTCGCGCCGGAGAAAGCTCGGGTCGAATTGCGACCGCGTCGGTCAGGAGTTGGCGATCACCAGCAACGCGGTCGACACCGGATGCTCAAATCCCTTTGAGGGTTTGTTAAGGATGCGTCCTCCTTCGTACATCGTGGTGGAGTTGCCACCATCAAGGTCGAGCGCCGTCACGACATCGAGCGAGCGCAGGACGCGAACCAGCTGAGCCGCCGTTGCCCCGGAGGTCGTGTCTTTGCCGTCGACCGTCATCAAGACGGTGTCGCCAGCGGCGGTCCAGCCGATCACCGTGCGCGCGTAGGGTTTGGTCATGTACGTGTCCGCCTGGACGATTGGTGGCGCGACGCTTTGATCGAGGAGGATTGGATGACCACCGATGTCATCGCAACCTCCTGTCGAAGTCGTGTTCAAGGTCACGGTATTGCCGACTTGAAGGCTCGCGAGCGCGGAACCCGGGGGCGCGGAGATGTCGATTGCGCCGGGCGCTACCGCGACGGGCATGGTTGTCTCGGTGACGAACTCCAGATCGACGGTCGTGTTAATCGTGGTGGGGCTCGTCGTGGCGTCAACTTGAGTGAACTCATAGGTAGTTCGACCTGGCGCAGACGGTGTTGTGAGGGCGTAGGGGGAGGTGAAGAGCAGCGTCCCCGCGAGGGGGAGATGCACGCCTCGGTACGACATGGGAAGCTCTTGGTTGATGGCGGCAATGGGGACAACGGTGCCGTTGATCGACAAGGAGCTGCTCCAATGCAAGCCATTAGTGACGCTGTGTCCATCCAGGTTGGCCTGCTGGTGCGAAATCTCTGGACTGTGGAGCAAGACGCAGTTCTCAATGATGCCCCCGACTTCGTCACCGGGATCAGGCGAACCGGTTGGTGTCAGGTCGAAGAAGTCAGCGTTGACGGCGGCGACACAGTCGGGCGTGCGTTGACACATCGAACTTGGAGTCTGCAGACCACCGTCAACTTTGTCGTGCGCGAGTCCAATCGCAATGGAGTACTGGGTCGTATAAAAACTGATGACATGGATGGCCGTCGTGATGCCGTACTTTCGGCCGTTGACTTGAAAGACGTGAAGACCGGCCACGTGCGACGCGCGCTCGACGCTGAGTGTGCCGCTGGCGTTGGCGTTGGCGATGGGCGGCGAAATGAGAATGAACGAGACCAGCGCCACCAACAATAATGCGACGTTACGAATCACTCCAATTGGTTGAGGCGGCGAAGCGAAGTCGATGCGCGTACGCTTTGATTTCATTGGAGTTCGTTCGGCCACGTTTCAACGGTACCCTTGGTGACGTACGACGAAGGCTTACTCATGACACCTTCAACGAATCACCGAAATGGGCGATTATGGTGCGTACGTCGGGTGGCGTTGAGACGCCATCGATCTTTCTTGACTAAGGAATGGCTGGCGGCCAGATGGTTGAGTGCTTGGCATTTATCGCGACGGCTTTGAGCCGGTGACCAGTCGCTCTCGGTTCATCATTTTGGCGACGATTCGTATCGCGCGCACGTCGACCCCTAGCAGGATGATGCTGAAAATGAGTGCGACCGCCAACGTGGGATGAATCACGCCAACGGCGAGTATCAAGATGAGCAACACCGGTGGGATGCTGGCTAAAGCGCCCAGCTGTTGGGCCACGCGGATTTCGGTCGCCCTCACTGACACCGCCATGCCGACTGCAATGGACCAGCTCGCAAGCAACGGTGCCATCAAGATAAGTGCGACCAGTAAGGAACCCTGGCCAAAGATGGCCGAGGAAACCACGGACTTTGCGAACACTTCAACCGCGAGCAGGAAGAGTCCGTACACGCCGTAGGTGAGGGCCATCGTAGGTATCAACACCGCTGCTCCCTTGCCCGCGATGAATTCTTGTTGACTGATTGGGGTCGTGAGGAGCGGCTCGAGCGTTCCTTGTTCACGTTCACCCACTACGGTGAACGCCGCCAGCGTGCTCGGCATGATGCTCGGGATGAGGAGGAGGTAGAGGACCGGGAGAATGACGTAGTTCCTCGGATCGCTGACTCCCGAGGACGCGGGTACGACAAAAATGGCGACCACGGGTTCGATCAGAAACATGAAGGGCAGAATCAACATCGTCACCACGATGGAGCGCTTGCGACGATAATCGCGCATCTCCTTGCGAATCACGGCCATCAACCGAGCGGAACTGAACGTATTCATGGAGCGGTACCGTTTCCGTCGTCATCGATGAGCGCGAGATAGACATCCTCGAGTGAATGCGCACTCTCGCCCACCGAGATCACGTCGGCCCCTTCGCCAACGAGTCCTCGCACGATGTCGGGCGCGGCAGACTTGACGTCAGCGACCTCGAGTTCATACGTGCCTGGTTCGTTCGAGTGCCATTCATTGATTGACGCGAGAGTGGCGAAGAATGCGCCCGGATTTGCGAGAGGTGTACGAGTTCGCACCTGCAACGTGTTGTGGAATAACTGCGCGCGTAGATCTGCGGGTCGGCCTACGGTGCGAAGCTTCGTATTGAGAATCGCAACGCGGTCGCAGAGCTTCTCCGCTTCGTCGAGGCGGTGGGTGGTCAAGAAGATGGTCACTCCCTTCGCACGAAGGCTATTGATGAGGGCGTGCACCTCGAGCGCCGCGACGGGATCGAGGCCCGACGTCGGCTCGTCGAGGAACATGATCTGTGGATCGCTCATCAACGTGCGCGCGAGCCCTACCCGTTGACGAAGACCCTTGGACAGTCCGCCACACAAATCCTGGGCCCGGTCGGCGAGGTTGACCGCATCGAGAGCGTCGTTGATGCGAACGTGGGCGTCGCGAAAGCCATAGAGCGCCGCGAAGTACTCCAGATTCTCCGTGACGCTCAGACGATCGTAGAGACCTGGATTCTCGGGCATGATGCCGATGCGTTGTCTGATCTCGACGCCGTTTTCGGCGCTCAGCGGGATACCGGCGACGATTGCCGTTCCGGAACTGGGTACGATGAGTGTGCCGAGAGTGCGCACGGTGGTTGTTTTCCCCGCGCCGTTAGGACCGAGGAACCCGAAAACCTCGCCATGGGCGACCTCAAAGGAAACGTCAGCATACGCAGTTCGATCCCCGAATCGTTTGGTCAGGTGACGCACAACAAGGGCCGGTTCTCCTTTGACGCCGGCTTCGAAGGTCGAAGAAGCCGATGGCGGGTGCACCGCGGTGCCGCGTTCAATCGTCAACAGGAATCCTCCCGGCGCCGTGGACCTCTCTGAGCCCTTGATGCCAGTATGGACCAGTTGTAGCGCGCCGTGCACCATTTTCGTGCAGGTTGCCAGCGGGTGGCGCAAGACACCATTGGAATCGATTAAATAGCTGACATGAAAGTTTTCGGTGCAACGACTAGTGGGGGACCCCGTTTTTACACTTGAATGACGCGAAGTTCGTCCAAGTCGATATAGTCGTCGTCTTGGGTAACGATGGGTACATCAAGCGCCATTGCCGTTGCGGCAATCCAAGAATCGTTCACCGGCATGCGTTGATGTGAGTCTCGGAGCAACACCCTAAGACGCGCCCATTGTTCGGCGACGTCGTCGTCAATCACGACGGGATCGAAGGTCATCGCCGTCGTCAGCGTCGTCAAACGCACGTTTCGTATGACGACGTCGTTTGTGGCAAGCACTCCAGCACGCAACTCGCCGATCGTGACGACCGACACCGAAAGTTCGCTAGGAATCTTCGACTCGTCGAGTGCTCGTCCCGACTCTCGGGCGATGAAGATAGTTGTGTCGGCGAGACCTCGCGTCATAACGCAAGGTCGTCTGTGCTATCGGGAGCCAAATGACGTAACTCGTTGCGTAAACCTGGATCGGCTTGACGACCGGCGAGTCGGCGGACGAAGTCCTTGCCATCAATCCAACGAGGTCGTTGATTGAGTGGGTGCAATGCTGCCACTGGCTGGCCATCCACCGTGATAACAATCTCCTCGCCTTGCGCAACACGGCGAAGGAGTCCCCGCGTGTTATTTCGTAACTCCCGGGAGGCGATCTCAGTCATGCGACAATCGTAGCACATATGCGACACACTGGTCTATGAGTTGAAGGCATTCATTGAGGCGGCACTTGAATCGAACTGGTCGCGGTGCCCATGGCGTATGAAGTCCGAAAACGGAGAAAATTGGTGCCTTGGGATCGTTGCAAAAAGCTGTCACAACGCCAAGAAACTTGACACGAGTTTGGAATTCGCGAACCGTCTCAGCGACTAGGTCCTCTCGGCGAACTGCGGGCCGACCGGCGATGCCCATGACTGTGAGCACAATAGAGGGGTCATCCGCCCGACGCTCTTAGACGCCGGCCCTGACGTCAATACTTTGTCCGGTGTGTCGCGACGTAGAAAAGTCTTCACGAGTTGCATAGCAAGCAAGTGGTGGCAGCGACATTCGATGGCAATGAGGGTGACTGAAAAGCTGTCGGCGCGCGGACGCCAGCAACGCTTTCAGCAGCAATCGATGTGAGAAGGCATGGATCGAGAAAACACGACGCGGCAAAGCTGTGCTACTCGCTGGCACCGAAGGTGAAAGTCACATCGGAGGCTTGACTTCCTCCGTCGACATGATCCCTCGCGACGAGCTATCAGCTACTTCGTCATGGACACCGAAGATCGTCATTCCAACGAAGAACGCAACGCCACCCGCACTGCCAATGACATCTTCTTGCCAATAGTTTTTGTTCAAAGCGATCAAGATGAAGGCGACGCCGTAGCACAGGGCGAACATCACGAGCATCGCGAGTCGCGACGACTTCATGATCACTTCTCGTTGCCGCTCGTCGGTTCGGCGCCGGTAGATGGCGCCGACGTCACCCTTCGTACCGGCCAAGAAGAAATCGAAGAGAGCGATGACGACGACAAATATCTCGCTGATGAGCGCGTCGCTCCAGGTATGGCCGATCCCTACCGCTACTACCATGACTGAACCAATTGCCAAGACTGCTCCTGGAGCGAGCAAGCGTGGGTGCTTTCGTACGTTCATTGCACTTCCTCCTCTGATGGGTCGAACATCGTTTCGACGGGGACTTCGAAGAACTTCGCGATTCGAAACGCCAACGGCAGTGACGGCGAGTACCGACCACTTTCAATGGCGATGACCGTTTGACGAGAGACACCCAGACCCTCCGCGAGATCAGCCTGGGACAACTCTCGCTTGCGTCGGAACTCGCGCACTTCATTCTTCATGATGTAAAGGGTACTTGACATACGTCGGAATGTCAAGTACCCTTTACATCATTTGCGGGGAGCGGGCGACGCTCCGATGGCGTAGTCGCCGTCGACGGTCGTGCGGACTGCCTGCACCGCGCCGCGCGTCGAAGTGATAATCCCGAGTTCGCGGTTGTAGTCAAGTGAAGAAGTGGAGAAATTCTCACTCCCGATAAAGACGGTGCCGGCATCTGGCGTGCAATCGGCGCAGATCACTTTCGCGTGAATGTAGATCTGTGATGCGCCGAGTAGTCGCACGTGCACACCGGACGCCGCAAGTTGACCCAGCGCGACCGTCCATTCAGCATCCTTCGTCATGACGATACTCACGTCGACACCTCGATGGGCCGCGGCGATGAGAGCCTTTTCGACGGGAGAAGAATCCATCTCCTCGTTTTCGATCAGAAGTGATTGACGAGCGTGGGAAATGAGATCTACGAGAGCGTTCGTTGAGCCTGGGCTCCACACCAGTCCGCCGCTCGCTTGATTCGTGGTCTCGGCACCGTTGAAGTCACTTTTGAACGTGGCGGTGATCGCCGATACGTCGGAGGGTTGCGTGTCCGCCACCCAGAAATCTCGAGTTGACGAATAGTCGTGCGGCACAAAGTTCCCGGTACCGATGTAGGCCGTGTCGTCGTCGACGACCATGTACTTCGCGTGGAAGATCTGATTGTCCGGGGCCCACACGACGTGGACGGAGCCCGCCCGCAGCGCATCGAAGGCAGCCTCGTTCTCGGACTTCCCCTCGTAGTCGGCATTCAAAATGACTTTCACGCTGACGCCACTCTGGGCCCTGTCAATCAGTGCATGCTCGATCGCGGTGTCAGACAGCTCGTACATCGAAAGTTCAACGCTCGTCCGGGCGTGATTAATCGCCTCGAGGATAAAGCCGTAACCGCTCGCTGGTTCGGTCCAAATCGTCGACACCATCGACGTTCTTACGGTGGCGCTCGCCGATGCGCTCGTGCCTTGCATCATCAGAGTGATCACGAGTACCGCCGCAAGCACCGTGTGCGAGCACCTCCGCGCCCGTTGGAATCCCATCTGGCAGTCTTACACCCTTCGTGATCGCCGATCTGTCGGCAGTTTTGTATGACCGATATTCTCGAGGCGTGGACGCACCTGGCAAGTTACTCGGAGTAGGTCGTGACGCCGATGTCTTCGAGTACGGCAATGGAGCGGTCCTGCGTCGTTCACGTAAGGGTCGCTCGCAATTATTTGAAGCAAGGGTGATGCAATTCGTGCGCGCCCAGGGGTTCCCCGTGCCTGAAGTGCTTGAGGTGAGCGAGGATGGCGTCGATATGGTCATGGAACGCATCGAAGGTCCGACCATGGTCCAAGCGGCCTCCACGCAACCATGGAAGTTGCGTCGTTTTGGATCTGAATTGGCTCAACTTCACGAAGTTCTTCATGGCATGTCGGCACCAGAGTGGATGCCAGCGGCCCCTTGTGGCATCGGCAGTCAACTCCTCCACATGGACTTACATCCCCTCAATGTGATGATCTCGAGAAAGGGTCCCATGGTGATCGACTGGCCGGGTGCGGCGCGCGGTGATCCTCTCATTGACGTCGCCGCGACGTGGGTGCTGCTTGCTTCCGCAAATGCACCGGGTGGTCGTCTGAAAAGAGCAGAGGCGAGAATTGGGCGGCAAATTCTTTTACAGGCGTTTCTCCGTCCCTTCCCAAGAACTGATCTCGAGTCGGTGGTAGCCACCGTTGTCGAATGGAAGTGCCAGAACCCCAACATGACGGCGGGCGAGATCGATCGAATGCGTTCGATGCTTTCGGTTGTTGCAGACGACCACAAGTGAGATCACGTGATTCGCGAGTTGCACACCCTCAACGAGTCCGATGCAACTCGACACCAACGACAAGCGCTGACGATGAAGTCGAACAATGGATTAGAAGCGCTGGTACATGACGTGAAGACCGACTAGGCCGAATTCAGAGTGGCGAAACGCCTTCGGCACGGTCGTGAGAATCTCGAAGCCCAATTTCGTCCATAGGTGCACGGCGGCCTCGTTGGTCTCGACGACCGCGTTGAACTGCATCGCGAGGTACCCACCGCTTCGGGCCCACTCCAGCGCGTATGTGCCCAACGCCGTGCCCACGCCTCGACCTTGCTGGGCTGCGTTCACCATGAAACTCGCCGTCGCGACGTGCGCACCTCGACCGGGGCGGTTCGGTCCCATTTTCGCCGAACCCAACACGACACCTTCGTCAATCGCGACCACGGTGAGAGCGGGTGGCGATTCCATCCAAAAGGGACGTGCTTCTGCCAACGACAGTCCCTCGGGGAGCGCGTAGGTCGTACCCGCGTCGACGGTGTCGCGGAAGATGCGATAAATGCTCGGCCAGTCGTTCTCCTCCGCCACACGAATCTCCACAGTGAGGAATCGTACTTTGGCGGATTCGCTCGCAGGTTCACCCTGCGAAACTTCGCGTCCCGAAGCGTTCAAAGTCCCACGTGCCCTGCTGGTGTCAAATACGAATGAGTCCATCGAAGTGTCGCGTTAGACCCGGGCGAATACGCTTTGGCGATGCAACTAAACGAGTGGGTGGGTGCCCTCAGGGAACGAAACTTTCGCCTCTTCTTCGTGGGACAGACGGCCTCACAAATCGGTAGCGGAATGGCGCCGGTCGCGATCGCCTTCGCGGTGCTACAGCACGGCACGGCGAGCGACGTGGGTTTCGTCTCGGCATCAGGCCTCACGCCCCTCGTAGTGCTGTTACTGGTCGGTGGCGTCATCGCGGATCGTTTCAGCCGCCGCGTCGTCATGTTGAGTGCGGACTTGTTGCGCACGTTCGCCGAGCTTGGTTTAGGTGTCTGGATCTTCCTAGCGACTCCACCTCTGTGGGGGTTTATGGCGCTCGCCGCTGCTGTCGGGATTGGAACCGCTTTTTTCATGCCAGCGCTGACGGGGCTCGTCCCGCAAGTCGTATCGGAAGCAAAACTACTCCAGGCGAATGCGCTCAATAGTTTGTCGAGTTCGTTCGCCGGTATCATCGGTCCCGCGATTGCGGGGATCATCATCGCCGTCTCTAACCCAGGTTGGGCCGTCCTCGTTGATGGTGCGACGTATGGCGTGAGTGTCGTCTCCCTGTATCTCATCAGCATCGAGTGGATTCCCAGCGAATCGGTCGAGACCTTCCTGTTCCAACTCCGTACTGGATGGACTGAATTCTGGTCACGCACCTGGCTCTGGGTCATCGTGGTCGAATTTTCATGCGTGAACGTGCTGATCTTTGCCCCGATGTTCGTTCTCGGACCGGTTATCGCCAAGCAGTCGCTTGGCGGAGCGCCCGCGTGGGGATTGATACTTGCGCTCGAAGGGGCGGGTTCCGTACTCGGCGGACTTGTGATGTTGCGATGGAATCCGACGAGGCCGTTGTTGACGGCGACGCTCGCCACGTTGCTGTGGGTATTTCCTCTGGTGGCATTAGCGATGCGGGCACACGTTCTGATCATCGGTGTCGGCGGCTTCGTCGCCGGATTTGGATTGACAGTGTTCGGCACGCTATGGGCGACCACGATGCAACGCGAAATACCCTCCGAAGTGCTGTCGCGCGTGAGTGCGTATGACTGGTTCGGGTCGCTGGTATTCCTGCCAAT
>PLRK01000052.1 GCA_003163875.1 Acidimicrobiaceae bacterium
ACGTCACTGAAGTCGCGTCGCGTGCTCAGGTCACCAACGCGAATCTCACTTCGTCCTTCGTCGTGCGCGTCGAGGAGTCGACTTACCAAGGCGGGAACAACAAACTGTGCCGATTGACCGGGACCGACGTGATTAAAGGGGCGCACGATGACGACGCGCTGACCGGTGGCGTGGTGCGACGCCAGGACGAATCGCTCCGCTTCCAGCTTGCTCGTCGAGTAGGGATTCGCCGGTGCGGTCCGATATGTTTCGCGCACCGGTAAGTCCTGCTCAGGAACGATGCCGTAGACCTCGGCGGAGCTCACGAACACCACGCATGCCGTAGGGACGACTCGATGGGCAACGTCCACAAGGTGCTTCGTGCCCAATACGTTTACTCTCGTGAACTCCGTGGGGTTTTGCCACGAATCACCGACGTGGGTGAGCGCCGCCAAGTGATAAATCACCTCGGGCGCAGTGTCGCTGAGAGCACGGACCAACGCTTCGGGGTCGGTGATATCGACCTCACGATCCACCCTGGTTACGAGGTCGCCGTTGGCTTCGAGGTGCGCCGCGAGGTGGGCGCCCACGAATCCCCCACCGCCGGTTATGAATGCACGAACCGTCATCCCTTCGCCGTTTCGTAAGCAGAGAGGTGACGGCTGACCATTTCGTCCCAGGTGAACGCGCTGGCGCGTTCACGCGCGACGAGTGAATGTTGCGCGCGCTGGGCCTGATCAAGTCCTAAAGCGACGTCGAGTTGTTGCGCCAGTGCATCGGCGTTGCCGGGCGGCGCAAGCAATACCGCATCCGCACCGGTCTCCGCCATGACCGTGTCCGACGTGGTCACCACCAAGGCACCGCACGCCAGCGCTTCGAGCACCGGGAGTCCAAAGCCCTCCCCTCGTGAGGGGTACGCCACCACGCTGGCGCGACGAAGCAGCGGTGCCACGAGGGCCTCGTCAACAAATCCAAGGCGTCGGATCCTTGCGGTGCCCGGATTGCGTGCCAGAGCCTGGTCGAAACCCTTCATGGCCCAACCGGCCTGTCCCGCGATCCAGAGTTCGGTCACGTTGTCGTCGCGCGACAACTGCGCAAAAGCCTCGAGCAGAACATCGAGACCCTTTCTAGGCTCGACCGTGCCGAGAAAGAAAACATAGGGGACATCGAACGGCAAGCCGTGACGGAGAAAAAGATCTTCGTCGCCTGATGCGTCGGGAGAAAACGTCGTCAAATCGACGCCGAGGGGCGCCACGACGATTGGAGCGTGCCGAGGGATGATGGTGTCGAGTTGGCGAGCGGTGAATTCACTCACGCAGATGAGCGCATTGGCGTGAGTGGCGGAATAGGAAATCGCGCGTCGAAAGAAGGCGACCTTGGATCGCTCGTGCCACTCGGGATTCGTAAACATCGTCATATCGTGAATCGTCACGATGGTAGGAGCGGCGCACCGATGCGGCATCGTGTAATGGGGCGAGTGCCAGACGTCGACATCCCTGGCGACGTCAGAACGTCCGAGTCGCCACGCTTCATAGAGCAATCGTTCTGCGCGCCGCGACGGAACGAGCGTTGCGATGCTCGTGGTTGTCGTTAGCGCACGCCAACGCTCAGCGTCGTCTCGACGGGTAACGAGCGTGACGTCTTGGTCACGCAGCGGAAGTCGACGGGCGAGTTCGACGACGTAGCGACCCGCGCCCGCAACGCGCACGGGAACCGCCGAAACGTCAAGTGCGACTTTCACTGCCATCCCGCCACGTGGTCGAGAGCGGAGTGACGCCAGGTCAAGTGCGCCACCGACTGCATTCGTGACTTCGCGCCAGCCTCGCCTCGTTCTTTATCAAGGGCTTCGCACAGCCCCGTCGCAATCGAGGAAACACTCAACGGATCGACGAGAATCACCTCCGCGTTCGTCGCAATGCTGGGAACAGTTGCACTCGCGACGACCCTGGCACCCGCGTGCAGCGCCTCGACGGGTGGCAGTCCCCATCCTTCACTCAAAGGAACGTACGCGAACACACCGGCGTCTCGGTAGAGACCCCACAACACTGCTCGCTCCACGGAACCGAGGACGATGGCGTCGGCGGTATCAACTCCCCCCCAGCCTTGAGGACCCACGAGGACGAGTGGACCAAGATCGTTCCGCCGCTGGCGCGCCTCGTGATGTGCCGCGATGAGGCGTCCAATGTTTTTTCTTGGTTCGCGAGTCCCCGCGTAGAGCGTGTAGGGACCCGTGACACCCCGTGCGCGAAGGAGGGCCGCCACTTCTTCTTCACTCGCCGCTGGCTCACGATGTTCGTCGACACCCAGTCGTACGAAGTGGATCCGCGACGACGCGACACCGAGTGCGCTGAGCCGTTCGGCGAGTGTCGGCGACGTCGTAAAGATCCTCAAATCCTCGCGGCGAAGAATGAGCGTGAGACGGGCTTCGTGGAACTTGATGCCCCGACGCGTCGCGGACTGCGGTTGATCACGCCACAACAGATCGTGCATCGCGACCGAGTGCACGGCACCTGACATTCCCCCCGCGAAAGGTCCGGTCATGGAGGTGGCGTGGACGATCATCGAGTCGCGCGCGACGCCCAAGGGCATCAGAGGCCATACTTTGGCGAGCACGTTAAGAGGAACACCAGCGGACGTATAACGAAGCGGAAGTTTCTCCAACGTGCTGGGCACGGATCCTCGAGGACCTACTCCTAGGACGTCGAACTCGGAGTCAAGTGACGCGAGGCCCTCAGCGAGACCTCGAACGTAGGTTCCGATGCCACCCGGATGGCGCCGAAAGAGCTGGTCAACGCTGATGGTCAGGGTGCGCTTCACACTCCCCAGCCTCGCACGACATCGCGATAGAGCGTGACGTACGCGCGCGCAGCGGTCGCCGGCTCGTAATCGAACGCCCTCGCGTGTCCGGCGGCGACCATAATGGCGCGCCGAGCCTCGTTCGGCCACACGTCGCGCAGCGCCGCCAGCACCTCTTCATCAGTCGACACGAGTGTCGCGGCTCCCGACAAGAGTTCGCGGTTGATGGACGTCGATCGAGCCAG
>PLRK01000021.1 GCA_003163875.1 Acidimicrobiaceae bacterium
GTTTCGTAGTTCGGGTCCTTCGTCACCACTCCTAGCGCGACCATCGTCGCCACCGCAGTCGCGACGTCGTAGGCACTTGTCGTGGATCGCTCGAAGCCTGACTCAATGGTACCTTCGAAGACGCTGGCCGCACTTCGAACCGCGATGTCGAGTAGATCACTTCTTCCCAACACGACGCTCGCGCGCGCGAGGGCGATCTCTTGGGTATGGGCCCAAAGATGAGGGGACCCACGCTCGTCGGGGGAATTCATCAACGTCTCGCCGTCGCGCAGGGCGATAATCTCCTCGCACCATCGCTCGATGAGTTGGCGCCAATCCACGTCAGTCGTATCGATCATTTCCGTCGCTGCGAGTACGTGAAGCGCGCGCACGTCCGGGGGTGCGTCCGAGTCAACGAGAAACGAAGTACCTCGTCGAAGAGCGGCGGTGATCCTCTCATCTTCGAACTGGTGACGCGCGCGCGCCNNACTCAGTGTTGATCGATCCCTCCCAATCGCGTATGAAGTTGACCCACCTGCCATCGGGTTGTTGCATCGCGAGAACGAAGTCCAAGAGTCCTTCGCACCATCGCTGCGCCCATTCAAGCTTCGTACGTGACCACAACGCGCAATAGAGTTCCAGTCCTCGTGCGGCGTCGTCAACGCACGCCACACCCTCGAAACCTGCTTCCCGCGCTGTCACGAGGGCACCCGAAGGGTCGGCGTACACACCAATCGCGATGGCTTTAGGTGATATTGAAGGCACCGCCCGCGTGAGGCTGGCGATGTGTCGAATCAATGCGTGGCGCCACCGGACGCCGAGTTGGTCAGCGACGATCGACGTGACGCCGAAGAATGCGTGAGCTCGCGCGCGAGGTCGAGGAATGCCCGACCCGACTTCGGCCAGGTGGTCTCGCGGCCGTAGAGGTACGTTGCGTGCTCGAGTCGATTCTTGAATGCGGCGTCGTCGAGAATCGAATTCACCGCGCCGGCCAGTTGCTCGGAACTGCGAAAGTCGACGAGAATGCCTCGTCCATCCGCTAGTGCCTCTATGGCGTGGAGGTAGCGCGTAGAGACAATTGCTTTACCCGCGCTCAGTGCGTAGGCGAGGGTGCCACTCGTTATTTGGTTGGGGTCCAAATAGGGCGTGACGTAGACGTCGCTCGCGAGCAGGAGTTCAACTATGTCGCGCAGCGTCATGTAGTGATCTATGAAATTGACGTGTTCTTCAATCCCCAGAGACCGAATGAGATCTTGCAACTGGTTTCGGTAGACCTCACCTTGGGCGCGAAGAAGATCCGGATGCGTCTGGCCCGCGATGAGATAGAGCGCGTCGGGATGGTCGCGAATTATGTCAGGCATCGCCGCGACCATGAATTCGAGACCCTTGCGTGGATCGACGAGTCCGAAGGTGGAAATCAAGATCCTGTCCTTGAGTCCCATCTTGGCCTTAAAGGTGTGACGGCCGCTGGGATCGATAACCGGCGTGCCGTGGGGGATGACGTGCACCCTCTTCTTCACGCCGTAGATCTCGGCCAGGAGCGATTCAGCGGTGTAGGACATCACGACGATTTCGTCGCTGAATTGACAAATGGATCGGACGGTCTCTCGAATGCTCTCTGAAGGCTCCGGGAGGACTGTGTGCATCGTTGTAATGACGGGCTTCTTCAACTCGAGGAGGAACGACCACAAGTAATCGTGGTAGACGCTCTCGTGTTTTCCGTCCGCGCCTATCTCGTCACTCCAAATGCCATAGAGTCCGAATTCGTGCTGAACCAGAACGACGTCGACCGTCGAGTCGTTGATCTCGCGCGCCGCTTGGCGAAAGCTGCTCTCGCGGTCCTGACGGATCCTCCAACGAACGTTGGGCTTGTAGGCGCGCAGTGCGCTGGGTTCGTCGATGGCCGCGACGTGGCAGGTCACGTGAGGGTCGACCCCACGGATGGCTTCGAGTAAATCCGCGCTGAACGTGGCTATCCCACACCGTCGGGGTGGTGCCGTGGAGACAAAGGCGATACGTATTTCTCCAACATATCTGGACGCGATTAGAAATGCGCACCGAATTCGATTGTCCGATGGAATTCGAGGAAACGCCACTAAAGGGGGCGAGGGCGTTTTGGGGCCGTTCGGGCGCGAGGTGGACGTGAAAACGCGGTTCGGGCAAACGAAAGCTGAGGGTTGAAACACGTTCTTCACGTTCGATGAACGGGTAGTGCGCGAAAAAAAGGTTAGTGTGGCACGGATGTGGGGCACAATCTTGCGCGATGAATCGCGTCGACACGCGTCTTTTCTCGTGGTCGATTTGATAATGCCCCGTCGAAAATGGCGCGAGATACACGCCCCGCATTTTGAGAATTTGACGAGGACGTCTTGGAGCCTTTCGCACTAGTACCGCTGCCGCTGTTGATAGAAGCGGACGTCGACAACCCGCACGAGGTTGAGGGGATTTTGAACCCCGCGGCCGCCCGGGCTCCTGACGGCGAGCTCTACCTCTTTCCTCGAATCGTCGGCAAGGGAAACTACAGCCGAATTGGCATAATGCGCGTCATCTTTGACGCGGACGGGGAACCGGCGGGCGTCGAGCGTATGGGCATCGCGCTCGAACCCGAAGCGGACTACGAACTACGAGGCGAGGGAATGGGGGGGTGCGAGGACCCACGAATTACGTTCGTCGAAACAATCGAACT
The DNA here is from genome assembly GCA_003163875.1 of Acidimicrobiaceae bacterium. Lineage (GTDB taxonomy): Bacteria > Actinomycetota > Acidimicrobiia > Acidimicrobiales > RAAP-2 > RAAP-2. Next base: position 2,666 of record PLRK01000021.1, read on the forward strand.
CTACGTGATGACCTACACCGCATTTTCCGAACGCGGTCCTCGAATCGCAATCGCGGTTTCTCGCGATTTGTTGCAATGGGAGCGTCTCGGTCTGGCTCACTTCGAGCCGGAG
>PLRK01000122.1 GCA_003163875.1 Acidimicrobiaceae bacterium
GGCCCAAAAGCACGAGGGCGAGCAATGTAACGAGATAGGGCAAGGCGTCGAGGAAGTACTGATTTACTTGCACCCCATGCGCCTCAAGCACTGAAGCGGCAGCGAGGGCGACGCCAAAAAGATACGAACCGGCGAGAACGAGGAGCGGTCGCCATGCCGCGAACAACACGACCGCTACGGCGATGAAACCGTACCCATTGGTCATGTCGTCAGACCAGTTGCCGACGTAGCCCACCGACAGTTGCGCTCCTCCAACACCGGCGAGCGCCGCACCGAACGTTACGGCACCAATTTGGATCCAATCAGGGCGCCGCCCAGCGACCGCGACAACCTCCGGACGTTCTCCGGTCGCTCGTATTACGAGCCCAAGGCGAGTGCGGTAGAGGGCCCACGTCACCACCGCAACCAGTACATAGCTGACGTAGACGAGTGGGTCGTGGTCGAAGAAAATCGGACCAATCCAGGGGATCGAACCCAAGCCAGTGACTTTAATGACCGGCAGCGGCGTCACGATTGCGCTGACGTAGTTCGCGCCAAGCACCGAGGTAAGTCCGAGCGCGAGAAACCAGAGTACGAGTCCCGAGGCGAGTTGATTCGCATTTCGTTTCACGACGAGCAGCGCGTGGGCCAAACCGACGACCGCGCCCGCACCGAATCCGGCCAACACGCCCAACCACGCCGAGCCAGTAATCGAACCAACGACGATGGCGGCGAGGGCGCCACCCAGCATGCATCCTTCGGTACCGAGATTGACGATGCCTGCGCGTTCACCAATCAATTCGCCGAGTGCGGGATACAGGATGATGGTGCCGCCTTCAATGCCGGTCGTCAAGGTTTGTTCGAAGCCGTTCATCAGAACGCTCCCTTTCGACGAGACGTCAGGACGAGCGGCGCGAGCACGATGAAGGCGAGCAATGCGTCGACCACGTTCCCATCTAGTCCGTAATTAAGTTGCAGTCCCGGAGCGCTGATTGCGATCGCCGCAAAAAGAAGGGCCGCGAAAGTGACCTTGATGGGATCATTGCGCCCTAGGAATGCCGCAAGGAAGGCAATGTAACCGTACGTCGCGGTACCGCCCGGAAAGAGTTGCAACTGCGTGCCAGCGAGATAGAGCATGCCGCCGAGTCCCGCGAGCGATCCCCCGACCGCCATTGATGAGATCATGAGGCGCTTCACCGGCAAACTCGCGCGTCGCGCAGCTTCGGGGTTGCCGCCGACGACACGCAACGCGAAGCCCCAACCGCTTCGCTTGAGGATGTACCAAAGCACGAGCACCGCTGCGAGGGCGATGATGACGCCCAGATTGATGGAGCTGCCGAAAAGCTTGGGAAGAATTTCGTGCGAACTTAAGGGGCGACTTTCTGGTTGACCACCCCCCGTCGGATCTTTCCAAGGTTGGTACAAGAGATAGAGCATGACATCATTAGCAATGAAATTGAGCAACAAGGTAGTCACCGCTTCATTGGCGTTGGCAACGACGCGCAACAAGCCAGCGACGCCACCCCACAAGGCACCCGCCGCCATGCCAGCGATTGCCATGAGAATCCAACCAACGAATCCCGGCACGCTGTTGCCGAGTTGCACGCCGACGCCTGTCGCGGCGACTGCTCCGACAATCAACTGACCCTCGCCACCAACATTGACAAGTCCGGCACGTGCGGGCACTGAGACTGCGAGGGCGGCAAGAACAATGGGGACGGCGCGCAGAATGACTTCGGGGATTGACCCCGTGCTTAGCAATGCGGAGTGGTAAATCGTGTTGTAGACGCCAAGGGGATTAACCTTCTGCGTCGCTACGAGCGCGCCGAAGAGAGCAAGGAATACGAAGTAGATAACCAACACGACGCCCAAGCGGCGCCAACCACGAGTTTCGACAAACTTCTTCTTCGCCTCGTCGAAACGTTCAGCAACGGTTGGGCTTTGCGACAGCTCGGGCGCGGTGGCGCTCACTGTGTCTCGGCAGTCATAAGACGTCCTAACGATTGTCGATCAGCTTCCTTCGCCAGGACGACGCCGCTGACGCGACCGTGCGCGAGTACCGCGATTCGGTCCGACAGAGCAAGAATCTCATCCAGGTCTTCAGAAATCAACACCACGCCGCACCCTCGATCGCGCGCTTGCAAGAGCAACATGCGAGTGGTCTCGGTCGTCAACACGTCGAGTCCGCGTGTGGGATACGAAACTACGACAACTTTTGCCACCCCACCAAGAGCGAGGGCAAGTACGACACGCTGTATGTTGCCGCCCGAAAGCAGTGACAATTGTCTCGACGGCGCGGCGGTCTTGAGCCCGACTCGGTCACTGTCATCGCGAAGCTTCCGCGACGCTTTCTTCGTATCAAATCGAATTCGACCTTTGTGACCAGTTGCTTCCCAAAGCGCTGCGTGCTCGCCAACGCTCAGGCCCGGCACGACGAATTCGCGCAGTGGATCGGCCGCAACCGAGACGACGCCGCCGGCTCGGAACGCCTTTGGATCAGCGGACATCGTGACGCCATCGAGAGTGACCTCTCCATGATCGGGGTTCGCGACGCCGATCATCACATCAGCCAATTCGCGCTGTCCGTTTCCGGCAACTCCCGCAATTCCGAGAATCTCACCGGGATACACCTTGAGGTCCACGCCGCGGAGACCTGAGCCCGTCGTGACACCCGAGAAAGAGACACCGCGCAATTCGAGGGCCGGGGTGTCTTCGTCGGGCATTTCTCCCGTGTTACGAACGGGCGCAACGCTTTCGCCGACCATCGCAGTCACAAGGTCGTCGTTGCTGATTGACGTCTGAGCGATGTCGCCAACGACAACTCTTCCCGCTCGTAACACGGTCACTCGGTCCGCAATTTCGCGGACCTCACGCATCTTGTGCGTGATGATGACGATCCCCGAACCTCCATCACGCAATGTGCGAACGATGTTGAAGAGTCCGTCAACTTCCTGGGGCGTAAGGATACTCGTAGGTTCATCCAAAATTAAAATCTTCGCCCCCGCAAGTAGGACTTTGAGGAGTTCGACACGCTGCCATTCACCAATCGAAAGGTCGGCCACCAGAGCCTTGGGATCGACTTGGAGACCGTATCGCTCCGACGCTTCGGTGATCATTGTCTCGATAACTTTTGGACGAAGAATCTGCTTCGTCTCGCTTAAATGCAACGCGACGTTTTCCCACACGGTGAGAGCAGGAATGAGTCGCAGATCTTGGAAAACCATTCCGAGCCCAAGTTCACGGGCTGCGAGTGGTGAACTAATGTTTCGCACTTCGCCGTCGATTGCAATCGAACCACCGTCGGGGTGGTAGACGCCATAAAGCATTTTGACAAGAGTGCTCTTTCCGGCGCCGTTCTCACCGAGAAGCGCGTGAACCTCGCTGCTGCGCACAGTGAAGTGCACGTCATCATTCGCGCGAAGTGGTCCAAATATTTTCGTAAGGCCACGCACGTCGAGAAGAGGAGTGAAAGTCAGGGGTGGACTTTCCGTAGTTTGCGTCGCTACCTTCGTTACCACGAAGCGTCTCTCTCGCCCACAGACAACATGCGCTCGAGCACGTTGGCCACTGCTTGCTCGACGACTGTCTGAGATTCACAAATGTGCCGGTCAAGCATCGTCGCTGCTTGACTCGTTTTTCGCGCCAAGACTGCTTCGACGATCGCTAGATGCTGCTCGATCGTCGCAGCGATTCGGCCTGGGTTCATGAAATCATGACTGCGAACCGGGCGAATCCTTTCATTCACTTTTCGAAGCTGTTCAGCAAGTTGTGGATTGCCCGCCGATTCGGCCAAGCGTCGATGGAAGTCCTCGTCAAGAAGAACGAATTCAGCGTCAATTGCTGACTCGCCGCCATCGAGCGCGCGCCAATCTTCACGCAACTCAAGAAGTCCATCGCGATCGCGAACGAAATGGGGATCCGAGCGACGAAGCGCATGTAGTTCAAGGGCGCGGCGAATGTCGTAAAGCTCACGCATTTTCTGGACGCTCGGATTGATAACGCGATAACCGCCTTCGGAATGGCGCTCAAGAAAGTGCTCCGCATGCAGGCGCAACAGCGCTTCGCGAACTGGCGTACGTGACACGTTCATTCGTTCAGCCAATCTCTCCTCGCGAAGTCGCGCTCCAATTGGTACGTCACCCATCAATACGAGGGTTTTTAGGGCTTGATACGCCGTTGAACTGGCAGTATTCGAATCGGTATACAGATCAGTACGCGATGATGTGTCCACGCACGAAATTTAAGTATTCAATGTTGCATACACGTTTCTTAACGGTAAATCGTCGATGAATCGATTGGGTGACGGCAGCTGCGCTTCGAAGATGCTTCAACGGTGATCTCTTCAGACCCCACGAGTCGGATTACGGTTGGCCCATTGCTCGCGGTTATCGTGGAGCGAGTCAATCGGTACTTCCTCGCATTCGTGCGTTTGTACTCATTGGCGCTACTCCATCCAACGAATGTGAGCATCAACATGGCCGAGGCCAGACGAAAGCAAGACCAAGTCCTTGGTGGCCCCTTGGCGAATGCCGCACGCCCAAGCACCGACGACCGTGCGGGCGCACTTCGTGGACCCACGCCAATTCGAGTGGGTCGAAGGTTCTGGCTGGTGGTGGGCGCACTCGTCATCGTGGCGGTGTTCGCGGCATTGATCATCACGACCGTGTCGGCGGCGTCTGACAATGCACGGATCACGCGAATGAAGGATCACGGCATGGGCGTCGCTCTGACGGTGGCGTATTGCACGGGGAATCTGAGCGGAAGTGGGACGAACATCGCGAGCTATTCGTGCGTCGGTGATTACAGCGTTGACGGAGTGAAATATCGAGAACTCGTCGCCGGAATGACCACCTACTACGCCACAGGAACGACAGTGCACGGGATCGTCGATCCATCCAAGCACAGCACCGTCGAACTCGCCGCCGCGCTTCGAAAGTCGAACGCATCGGTGAAGTCCTACCTTGCGTCCGGCATTCTGCTGCTCACTCTTATTGCACTGACATGGGGATTCGCGCGCGTGCTCCGTCCCAAGACAACGACGGTTGACGTCACGTCGTAGTCCCAAGGACAAGCAACGTCTCGGCGGCGCTGCCGTGTTCCTATCGAATCTGTGACGGGGCCGGATGGGGGGCATCGTCGATCGTCGGCATGAGATAGCCAAAGAAAGCCGTACTCGCTCCTAAGAACATGATCACCATGCCGATCAAACGCAGTGAGTGGGCGTAACAGAGCAGCCCGCCCAATCCCCCGACGCCAAGGCCAATCAAGCCCACGATCGCGGCGACGCGCTCAATGCGACCTTGGCGCCACGCGAGGGAGAGAATGACGAGTCCGGCGAATCCGAGTACCGAACCGAGGGCGCCGTGCACCAACGTGATCGCCTCGCCCTGGGTGATGACGAAACCGTTTGGTCGGTCGAATGACACCGACAGCATCTCGCCAAATCCCAACAACATTTCGAGGAGGGTGAGCAACATCATCGCCGACCACGCACGTCGACTCACAACTGGCAGGACAGCACTAGCAGCACGAGAGGTTCCGTCAAAACCTTCGACAGATGAATCAGGCGTCCGCGAACCGTTCGTCAACGTTGGCGCAACAACCTCCGCGACGTGCACGAGGACGTTGTAGGTGATGAGCGCGATCGTCAGATGCATGGCTGCCAAAATGCCAACACCTCCGGAAGGTTCGCCTTTCGCCAGGAGCCACACGTCGGGTGCGAACAACAGGACCGACACCGCAATTGCCATACGGAAGAAGAGCCACCGGGGTCTCTCGCAGATGCGCGTCGTCACGTACCAAGCGACACACGCGGCGCCAACGCCAATGATTGTCAACGTCCCATAGTCAACGAAACGAAAATGTGCGTAGTGACGCAGCGAGGACACTTGCATACCAAGTCGAGCCAGCGCCCAGTTCGCACCCAGCGACAAAAGCACGGCACAAAGTGATGCGACGAACATTCGTCGCATCGAGGGAGGCTTGTCGTTGGGAGAACTCGAGAGCCCTGATCCTTCGATGATTCGGCTCAACGCTGAAGGGTGCTGCGTCACAGCCACGAACCTTCCACTCGACTCGGACTCTTCCTCACCTTACCGGTCTTGTCGTACTCGTTGAGTTTCCATGAGAGACGCCGAAATCGTCGCTCAGTCGTCGTGAGCTCGTAAGAACTCATCAACCACTGCGATGAAACGATCCTTCTCTTCAATGAACGGCATGTGACTCGACGATTCAAAGATCTCCCATCGCACGTCGTCAATGCCGTCATAGAAAGGTTGCATGGTGGGAGGCGTCGCTTCGTCGAACCGACCAGATATCAACAGCGTCGACACGTTGATGGCGTCGAGTCGCTCGATGATTGACCAGTGTCGTAGGGTGCCTACGCAATAGAACTCGTTCGGTCCGTTCATGACGTTGTACACCGTCGAATCCTGCTGCATGTACTGCATAGTTCGAAGAAGTTCTGGCGGATTGGGAATCACGCGACACACGTGTTCGTCGTAATAGATCTGCGTCGCTTCCAGATATGCGGGATCGCTGATCGTGCCGGCAGCCTCGTGTCGGTCAAGAATGTCAGCAACGCGTGGATCCATCTGCGAGCGGAGTATCCGCGCTTCACTCGACCAAAGTTTCATGGACGCCGGAGAATTGCTAAGGATCAACGACGCGAGCCCCGCGGGCCGACGCACCGCATGCTCGGCGCCGAGCATGCCGCCCCATGATTGACCCAGCAGGTGATAGTGGTTCGAAATCCCCAAGTGGGCGAGCAGATTGTCCAGTTCTGCGAGGAAGAGTTCAACAGTCCAAAAATCGGCCCCCTTCTCGGGAAGTCTCGTGGAGCGACCAGCGCCGAGTTGGTCGTAATGCACCACCGCCCGATCAGCTGACGACAACGCGACGAGGTTGTCTAAGTAGTCGTGCGTGCATCCGGGGCCTCCGTGCACCACGATCAATGGCGCGCGCGCTGATGAAAGATTGCCGCTGACGCGGTACCACGTGTTGTAGGCGCCGAAGGCAGCGACGTCCTCGTGTTGCTCGAGTGTTGACATCCGCTGAGTTTAGAACTCACCATCACAAGTAATTCACTGGTGATTCTTACGACTGTCTTAACGAAACTTCGTCATTTTATAGAAGTGCCAAAGAATAATTGCCGCACTCCGGTAGAAAGGGCACTTCGTGAACGCTGTACGCCGAGGCATTCGCAATGCCTTTCGAAATTCAATGCGCACCGTCGGAGTTGTCGTCATCCTGGCGGTCGCGATCGCTCTCTCAATTTCAATGTTGATCGCACGAGACGCCGTGACCAACAAGATCAACACCGTCAAGGCCTCCACCGGCACGACGGTCAGTGTGTCGCCGAAGGGTTTCTTTGGCTTCAATGGCGGCGGCACACCGCTCTCCATGACCACGATCGATGCGCTCTTGAATCTTCCCAACGTCACCGCGGTCCAAGAATCATTCAGTGAGGAACTTTCCTCTTCCAAAACGTCGCTCACGTCGCCCACGCCCGCCGGCCAACTCGGATCGCAATTTGGTAACGGCGGCGGCTTCGGCGCCTCGGGTAGTACGACGTTCGTCATTCCCGTTCGAGTGATCGGTACCAACAGCCCTGGTAACGCCGTCGTCGGCGGGGCGAACGGCGGCGGCACCGAGAAACTCACGTCGGGGGTTGCGTTCTCGCCGACCTCAACGGCAGACGTCGCCATCGTTGGCAGCACGCTCGCAGCCAAGAACAACTTGAAAGTAGGTTCCACCTTTACTGCGTGGAACACGAAGATAACCGTCGTGGGCATCTTCAATGCGGGATCCACGTTCACCGACGCGAGTGTCTTGATGCCCCTCGCCACCGTGCAGAAACTTGCGGACGCGCCCAACGAAGTCACCTCAGCAACCGTCATCGTCAACACGATTGGCAACGTCTCGAGTGTCGATACAGCCGTCACGAAGGCACTCGGCTCATCCGCGGACGTCACCTCGACCCAAGCGACCACCGAAGCGGCATTGTCGCCCCTCAATTCCGTGAAGACGATTTCCACCTACACCTTGATTGGATCGGTCATTGGCGCCGCGATCATCCTTCTGTTGTCGATGTTGATGATCGTTCGCGAGCGTCGACGCGAAGTTGGTGTCCTCAAAGCACTCGGCGCACCGAATCGCAGCATCAACTCGCAATTCATCGCCGAATCGACGACGTTCACAATTCTGGGCGCGATCGTCGGCTTCGTTGTCGGTATCGCCATCAGCAGTCCCATAACGTCAGCACTCGTGAGCGCCTCAGGCGGCTCGACGTCTTCGAACACAGGTGGGTTCGTGCGACGGGCGGGTGGATTCGCACCCGGTGGTAGCGGTTTTTCACCTCCGACCGGCGCCTTCGCCAACCGAGGTTCCGGTGCCTTTCACTTTGGCGGATTCTCCAACACCATCACGCAGATCCATACGTCGGCGGGTTGGTCGACGCTCTTCTTTGCCCTCATCGCCGCAGTCGTCATCGCGGCCCTCGGAAGTACGGTCGCCGCAGCCACCATTGTTCGAATCCGACCCGCCGAAGTCCTGAGGAGTGAGTAATGCTCAAAGTTGAGAACCTTGACAAGACGTTTCGCACCGGAGCGGGTGACGTGCACGCGGTGCGTGACGTCTCGTTCGAAGCGAAGGATGGTGAGCTCGTCGCGATCATTGGCGCCAGTGGGAGTGGGAAGTCGACGTTGCTCTCGTTGCTCGGACTTCTTGATGCGCCCGACAAGGGAAGTATCGACCTCGACGGCATAGAGTTGGCGAATCTCGATTCGCCCGGTCGCACGCAGTTCCGCTCGCGCCAGGTGGGTTTCGTGTTCCAACAATTTAACTTGATACCTAATCTCAGTGCGCGAGAGAACGTGAAACTCGCACTGGAATTCGCTCACTGGCCCAAGAACGATCGCGATGCCCGAGCGCACGAGATGTTAAACCTCGTCGGACTCGACGCCAGCAAAGCCGATCGGCGACCCGCGAAACTCTCAGGCGGCGAGCAACAACGCGTTGCTATCGCGAGAGCGTTCGCCGCGCAACCGCAACTCATCCTCGCTGACGAGCCCACCGGAAGTCTCGACAAAGCGACGGGCCAGAAGATCGTCGAGTTGCTCCGCAAAGTCGCCAACACCCAAAAGGCGACCGTGCTCGTCGTCACCCACGACGAGAAAATCGCGAAGAAGGCTGATCGGCGACTCGAGATCGACGACGGCATCTTGAAGGAAATCACCTAGCGGGTGGGTCAAAATTCCTCTGGAGTAACCTCGTTACGCCATGGCACTCACAATCGGAATCGTCGGACTCCCCAACGTCGGTAAGTCGACCCTGTTCAACGCCCTCACCAATAATCACGTCCTCGCGGCGAATTATCCCTTCGCCACGATCGAACCCAACGTTGGCGTCGTGTCGGTACCGGACCCCCGACTTGCGATCCTTGCGGAACTCTTTCATTCCGAGCGCATCGTGCCTGCGTCGGTCACTTTCGTCGACATCGCCGGCATCGTTCGCGGAGCCTCCGAGGGCGAGGGACTGGGCAATCAGTTCTTGGCGGCTATTCGAGAATCGAACGCCATCTGCGAAGTCGTGCGAGTCTTCCACGATGACGACGTCGTTCACGTTGATGGCAAGATTGATCCAGCCAGTGACGTCGCGACCATCGAGACCGAACTGATCTTGGCGGACCTCCAGACTGTGGAAAAGGCCGCCTCACGATTAGAGCGCGACGCCAAACGAGGCGGTGACGCTGCGTCGAAACTGGCTGCGATGCGAAAGGCTCAGGCGTTGCTGAACGAAGGCCGAGTCATCTCGAGCGTGGGCAAGGAGCTCGATCGCCAGGCGCTCGCCGATCTGCATCTGTTGACGGACAAACCCTTCATCTACGTCTTCAACGTGGACGAGTCGACTCTCGGGGACCAGGCGCGCATTGACGAGCTACGAACGTCGGTGGCGCCCGCGCCCAGCGTGGTGCTCTGCGCCAAGGTTGAAGCCGAGCTCGCCGACCTTGATCCCAGCGAGGCGCTCGAACTCTTGCGCTCCTTTGGTCAGCAAGAATCTGGTCTCTCACAACTCTCTCGCGTGGGCTTCGCGACGCTCGGGCTCGAAACGTTCCTCACCGCGGGTCCCAAAGAAGCACGGGCGTGGACGATTCGCCACGGCGCAACTGCCCCCGAAGCCGCTGGCGAAATTCACACGGACTTCCAGAAGCATTTCATCAAGGCCGAGGTGGTCGCTTTCGAGGACCTCGTCGCTGCCGGAACGATGGTCGCGGTGCGCGCCGCCGGCAAGGCTCGCATCGAAGGCAAGGACTACGTGATGCGCGACGGTGACGTCGTTGAGTTCCGTGTGAACGCGTAGAGCAGTACCATACAGAGAGGCGGCAACGACAGAGGTCGACGCCTGGAGACCAACTCACACAACTAGGAGCATCATGACCTCTGCCACATTTGATTTCAAAGTCGCTGATCTTTCCCTCGCCGACTTCGGTCGCGCCGAGATAACCCTCGCCGAACACGAGATGCCTGGACTCATGGCCATGCGCCTGGAGTTCGGCGCGAGCAAACCGCTCAAGGGTGCACGAATCGCCGGTTCGTTACACATGACCATCCAGACGGCCGTGCTGATCGAAACCCTCGTCGAGTTAGGTGCCGACGTGCGTTGGGTGAGTTGCAACATCTTCTCGACCCAGGACCACGCTGCGGCAGCAGTCGTCGTCGGTCCCAACGGATCCGTCCAGGATCCGGCGGGCGTGCCCGTGTTCGCGTGGAAGGGTGAATCGCTCGAAGAGTACTGGTGGTGCACCGAGCAGCTGCTTCGTTGGCCCGGCTTCGACGGTCCCACCATGATCCTCGACGACGGCGGGGACGCGACACTGCTCGTGCACAAGGGTTTGGCGTTCGAACGTGCTGGCTTCGTGCCCGCGCCCGAAAGTGCGGACTCCGAGGAATACCGTGTCATCCTCGCCCTCTTGCACAAGATTGTCGCCAGTGGCGAGAAGATCTTCGAGCCAATGGCGAAGTCGATCATCGGGGTTTCCGAGGAGACGACGACCGGCGTGCACCGTCTCTATGAGATGGAGCGCGACGGGGTCTTGCTGTTTCCCGCAATCAACGTCAATGACGCGGTGACCAAGTCCAAGTTCGACAACAAATACGGCTGTCGCCATTCGTTGATTGACGGCATCAATCGCGCCACCGACACGTTGATTGGCGGCAAAGTTGCGGTCGTGTGTGGGTACGGCGACGTTGGTAAGGGGTCGGCCGAATCACTTCGGGGACAGGGTGCGCGGGTCATCATCACCGAGATCGACCCCATCTGTGCGCTCCAGGCAGCAATGGATGGGTTCCAAGTGACCACCCTCGAAGAAGCCCTGCCGTACGCGGACATCATCATCACGGCGACCGGCAACAAGGACATCGTAAGTGTGGCCCACATGCAAATGATGAAGCACCAAGCGATCCTTGGCAACATCGGGCACTTCGACAACGAGATCGACATTGCGGGGCTCACCGCGTTGCCGGGCGTCAAGCGCGAGAACATAAAACCCCAGGTTGACAAGTGGATCCTGCCGAGTGGCCGGGCCATCATCGTGCTCTCCGAAGGTCGCCTCCTCAATCTCGGCAACGCCACCGGACACCCGAGTTTCGTGATGAGTAACTCGTTCACGAACCAGACCATGGCTCAGATGGAGCTCTTCGCCAGTGCCGCCAACTACGAAAAGAAGGTCTACGTGTTGCCCAAGCACCTTGACGAGAAGGTGGCGCGCCTCCATCTCGACGCCCTGGGCGTGAAACTCACCACACTGTCCAAGGTCCAAGCGGACTACATCGGCGTCTCGGTCGACGGGCCCTACAAACCCGACTCGTATCGCTACTAGGAAGAGCGCCGCCACGCGCACGTCGTTTATTTGACAGTATGAGGTGGGTCTCGTTAGTGACGATTCACCGTTCGAAAGGACCATCGTGGCAGAACGTGCACATACGCCGACCGTCCTCGACGCGATTGGTTCCACCCCTCTGATCGACGTCGACGGGTTGTGGCTCAAACTCGAGTACCTCAACCCATCGGGCTCCATCAAAGCCCGCATGGCGCGTTACATCATCGAACGTGCCGAGCGCGAGGGCCTATTGCATCCTGGTGACACGATCGTCGAAGCGTCGAGTGGCAACACCGGCAACGCGATGAGCATGGTCGCCGCGGTAAAGGGCTACACGATGCTCGTCGTGATGCCAGTTGGTCTCAGCCCCGAGCGCGCCGCCATCTCGACCGCATTTGGGGCCCAACTCGTCAACGTCGGCGACTTCCACGTGAATGAGGCACTCGCCCTCGCCTCCGAACTCGGTGCTCGACCCGGCCACTTCGCTCCTCATCAATTCGAATCCGAATGGAACGTCGAAGAGAACCGGACCTGGCTGGGACCCGAAATCCTCCAACAGCTCGGCGATCGCCTACCCGACGCTTTCGTGATGGGCGTGGGCACTGGTGGCACCCTCATTGGGGTTGGTCAGGCGTTTCGAGCGTCGAACCCGGACGTTCTCATCGTGGGGCTCGAGCCGAGTGAATCCTGCACGATTCAGTGTGGCGACACTGGACTTCACCGAATCGAAGGTATCGCCGACGGCTTCGTACCAGCGATCTACCAGCGCCATCGTGACATCGTGGACCGTGTCGTCGCCGTGCACAGCGACGACGCCGTCGCCGAGATGCGACGCCTCGCCAAGCACCATGGCCTCCTCGTTGGTCCGAGCACGGGCGCAAACGTCGTCGCGGCTCGGCGACTCATGGACGAGCAACCAGACTTACAGACCGTCGTGACGATTTGCTGTGACGAAGGAGAGAAGTATCTCAGTGAGTACTTCATCCCCGATGTACGCGCCGTGGATGCGTCGACTCTCGCGCCGGCCCGTCGAGCGCAGTAAACGAACGAGCGCTGCTTAGAGCGGTGTGACGTACGCGCCGTTGATGCCACCGTCGACGAGGAACGTGGACGCGGTGATGAACGACGAGTCATCGCTCGCGAGAAAGAGAACCGCGCTCGCGATCTCGTCAGGCTCGGCGAAGCGGCCCATCGGGATGTGAATCAGTCGGCGCGCGGCGCGCTCGGGATCTTTTGCAAACAATTCTTGTAAAAGTGGCGTGTTCACCGGTCCCGGACACAGCGCGTTCACGCGGATACCCTCGCGCGCGAACTGCACGCCGAGCTCTCGACTCATCGACAACACACCCCCCTTGGACGCGGTGTAGGAGACCTGCGACGTCGCCGAACCCATCACTGCCACGAAGGATGCGGTGTTGATGATCGAACCACCGCCGCGACGTTGCAGGTGCGGGATCCCGTAGCGACAGCACAAGTAGACCGACGTGAGGTTCACCTCTTGGACCCGACGCCACGCGTCGAGTCCGGTCGTGAGTATCGAATCGTCGTCCGCGGGCGATATACCCGCGTTGTTAAAGAGAATGTCGATACCCCCATAGACGTCGGCGGTCGTCGTGTACAACGCCTCCACGCTGTGTTCGTTCGCGACGTCGACGTGCACGTAGGTGCCGCCAATCTCTGCGGCGAGCGCGGTGCCCGCGTCCTCGGCAACGTCCGCGACCACGACGTGCGCGCTTTCGCTCGCAAATCGCAGGGCCGTCGCGCGACCAATGCCACTCGCGGCACCGGTGATGACCGCAACCTTGTTCTCCAGACGACCCATCATTCCTCCGTTGATAGAAATACGTTTTTTTCTTCGCTGAATCCAAGTAACGCATCGGGACCTAATTCACGACCAATCCCCGACTGCTTGAAGCCGCCAAAGGGCGTTGCGTAGCGAACTGAGGAGTTGGAATTTACCGATAACGCTCCGGTCTCGACACCGCGCGCGACTCGCAGGGCCTTACCGAGATCGCGAGTCCAGATCGAACCCGATAGGCCGTAGGGCGTGTCGTTGGCGATGCGTAGCGCGTCTGCCTCGTCACCGAAGCGAACCACCGACACAATTGGTCCAAAGATCTCGTCGCGGAATGCTCGACTCGATTGGTCGGGAGTTTCGAGCACCGTGGGTGCAAACCAATACCCCGGTCCCTCGGGGGCGCTGCCGCGAAAGGCCACGTTGGCTTCTTCGACGTAGGACGCCACACTGTCGCGCTGAGCGCTGGTGATGAGCGGACCCATCTCGCTGTCGTCCCTTGACGGATCGAGCACCTTGACGCCCTTGACGGCGACTTCGAAGAGTTCCATGAACTTGTCGTACACCTTGTCCTCCACCAAGATTCGCGAACGCGCGCAGCAATCTTGACCCGCGTTGTCGAACACCGCGTACGGTGCCATCGCGGCCGCCTTCTCGAGATTCGCGTCAGCGAAGATGATGTTGGCACTCTTTCCACCGAGCTCCAGCGTGACGCGCTTCACCTGTTCGGCGCATCCCGCCATGATCTTTCGCCCCACTTCGTTGGAGCCCGTGAAGCAGACCTTGCGCACCGCGTCGTTCGTCACGAACCGGTACCCCACCGACGCCCCGTCCCCGTTGATCACTTGAAACACCCCTTCGGGTATCCCGGCGTCCAAGGCCAGTTCGCCAAGTCGAATCGCGGTGAGTGGGGTGAGCATCGCGGGCTTCAAGACGACCGTGTTGCCGGCGGCGAGCGCGGGACCCAGTCCCCACCCGGCGATCGGCATGGGAAAGTTCCACGGCACGATGATGCCCACGACGCCCAGTGGCTCGTAGAACGTGATATCGACGCCCCCGGCGACGGGGATCTGACGTCCCGAGTGACGTTCGGGCGCACCGGCGTAGTAGGCGAGCACGTCGCGCACATTGCCCGCTTCCCATCGTGCGTTGCCAATGGTGTGACCTGAATTGGCGACTTCAAGTTGTGCCAATTCCTCAATGTGCGAGTCGACGACTTCGGAGAAACGTCGTAGCAATCGAGCGCGATCGGCGGGATTCACGGCACGCCACGCGGGAGCGCTCGCTTTCGCTCGAGCAATTGCCGCATCGGTCTGTTCGACGCTGAGCATTTCGACAGAGGTAATTTCTTCCTCGGTCGAAGGGTTAATAATCGAGAACGTGCTCATAGTCGTTCGAATCCTCGGTAGCGTTCCCAATCCGTCACGGCGGCATTGAAGGCATCGACTTCCACGCGTGCTGCTCGTACGTAGTGCTCGACGACCTCGTCGCCAAACGCGTCGCGTGCGACTTCGCTTTGCTCGAAGAGCGCGAGTGCTTCAGCGAGCGTCGTCGGCACTCTCGGCGCGTCCGCGATGTACGCGTTACCTATGAACGCCGGCGCCAAGGCCAAGGATTCCTCGACCCCGCGAAGTCCGGCCGCGACCAGCGCCGAGATGGCGAGATATTGATTGACGTCCCCGCCGGGGATGCGGCACTCGACGCGAATCGACGAACCGTGTCCCACCACTCGGAATGCGCAGGTTCGATTGTCAATCCCCCACAACATTGCGGTGGGGGCGAAGGAGCCTTCGACGAAGCGCTTGTAGCTATTGATATTCGGCGCGAGGAACAGCGAAAGTTCTCGGGCGTACGTGATCTGCCCCGCAAGGAAATGCTGGAAGATCGGCGAGAATCCGTGCTCCTCGTCACCCGCGAAGACGGGCTTGTCATTCTGATCGCGAAGCGACAAATGGATGTGACACGAATTTCCCTCTCG
Source organism: Acidimicrobiaceae bacterium (assembly GCA_003163875.1). Lineage (GTDB taxonomy): Bacteria > Actinomycetota > Acidimicrobiia > Acidimicrobiales > RAAP-2 > RAAP-2. The sequence continues at coordinate 15,631 of PLRK01000122.1, forward strand.
CGCGTCGTACTTCGCCATGAACGTCACGCTCACGCCTTCTTGGGCAGCGATCTCCTTGACGCCGAGTTTGAAGAGGCCGTGCTCGTCGCATTTGTCGACCAAGGTGCTGTACTTAAAGGCGATCTCGTGTTGTCCGAAGTTGCACTCGCCCTTCACCGATTCGACGAACATCCCCGCGTGCGTCATTGCGCGTCGCATCCGCCCTAAGAGGGGCTCGATTCGCGACGTGCCCTGGAGCGAATAGTCGACGTTGTATTGATTCGCGGGCTCCATGTTGCGATAGCCGTTGGTCCACGCTTCTTCGTACGTGTTGTTAAAGACAATGAATTCCAATTCGGTGCCCGTGAGTCCCGTCCACCCGCGTTCACTCAATCGCGAAACCTGGCTTTGAAGAATCTGGCGCGGCGACGGGGCGACGGGCTCGCCGGTCACCGTCTCGACGTCCGCGAAGACAATGACCGTCTTTTCATGCCAGGACACGCGTCGAATCGTCGTGAAGTCCGGTCGAAATGCGATGTCACCGTACCCTCGCTCCCAGGACGTCAGATCGAAACCATCCACGGTCGCCATGTCGACGTCGGAGGCGAGCAGGTAACTACACCCCTCAATAACGCCCGCGCCGATGTCGTCGACGAAGAAGTTCGCGTCAAGACGCTTTCCCTGTAGGCGTCCTTGCATGTCGGTGATCGCCACAATCACCGTATCGACAGAACCTTCACGAATCTCGGACAGAAGTTGTTCGTAGTCGAGACGAGGACTCGTGGTTGGCATCCGTTTGCTCCTTGCTCACTGGTCCATCCGATAGTAACTACCGCGCTTCAACTTACCCAAAACCACGTAGGTACACCTGCGGTGCTGCCCGCCAACCTCGGCGAAGCAATTCGCCACCACCGAACAAGCCTGGTGTCGGTTCGCTGGAAGCATCGTTCATTGAAACATGTTGGAAATGGACGACATTGAAGCGCCGAACAGAATTGACACAACGAGATGAGACGTGAAGACTGTTCAAAATTCGCGGAGAGTTGGTGGGGATGGCTGGACGGATTGCGGGCAAGGTGTGCGTGGTCACCGGAGCTGGTTCGGGTATCGGTCGTGCGACCGCGCTGCGCTTCGCCCAGGAGGGCGCGAGTGTCTTGTGCGCCGATATCAACCGTGCGGCAGCCCACGACACGGTCCAACAAGCCACCGCTTCGGGAGGCGTCGCCCACGCTCGTGAGGTCGACGTCAGTGATTCCTCGGCCGTGGACGCGATGATCGAAGATGCGGTCCGTACGTATGGTTCGCTCGACGTGCTCGTCAATAACGCAGGCGTGAATATCCCAGGCGTCTTGCACGAGGTGAGTGATGACGTGATCGAGCGAACCCTCGCCGTCAACGTCAAGGGGCCGATCTACGGATGCCGCGCCGCGATCCCGCACATGTTGAAGCAGGGTCAAGGCTCGATCATCAACATCTCGAGCGTAAACGGCATCGTCTCGGAGCCATTTCTCGCCGTCTACTCCGCGTCCAAGGGTGCCACGGTGATGTTGACCAAGGGCGTGGCGCTCGACTACGCCAAACAGGGAATCCGTTGCAACGTCGTCTGCCCGGGTTGGGTGGACACGCCAATCAACTACGCGCACGCCGACATGCTCGGAGGGCTCGAGCACGTCTACGCGACGATTGATTCGTTTCAACCCATTGGTCGACCTGGCGAACCAAGCGAGATTGCAAACGTCATTTTGTTCCTCGCGTCCGATGAAGCGAGTTTCATGACCGGTAGCGTCGTCGCCGTCGACGGGGGTATGACGTCCCAGTGACGTACGTCACCAAACGTGGACGAACTCGTCGGCGCGCGCACGATCGCCCTGGCGTGCAACTGCGCTGAAGGGGCTATACGTCCTGGTCGCGGTAGCCAGCGAAGATGTCGGTCACGACGCCCACGTTTTGGGGATTGGTGACGCGACGAAACCATTCAGTTCCCATCACTTCTTTGAATTGCTGGCGATCCATCTTGAGAAAGAAACTCTCCGCCATTTGCGACGCGTGTGCGGCGAGTGCGTCGTATTTCGCGTCAGTTGCGCTACTCACGTCGATGACTGCGCTAATGAGCTCGTCGGGGGTCCCGAGATCGATCTCGGGTTCATCGGACACTGGTGACCCGGGCTCGACGATGCCCTTCGCTTCGTTCGCCGCCTTCTGTTCTCGCTCCTCTTGCTCCCAACGTTCTCGCCAGCGCCCCATCACCGAATTCGGTATCGCGTTGTAATACAACGTTGGCTCATAATCCAACATCGCAAGGGCGGCCAACGTCACACGGTTCGCCTGAATGTGATCGGGGTGACCGTAGAACCCAATCTCGTTGTAAGTCACGATCACCTGAGGATGTTCCTCTTCGATGATCGAGGCGAGTCGCTTCGCGGCGTCTTGGACCGGCGTGGCCCAAAAGCTGTCGGGGTCTTGATTTTGCGGCCAGCCCATCATCCCCGAGTCGCGATACCCGAGCCGGATGAGTCGATCGATGCCGAGAATCTCGACGGCCTGATCGAGTTCCTTCGCACGGATCTTCGCCACTTCGTCGCCGTCGTGGTGACCAGTGTTGGGTTTCGCCCCGTCGAGGGCGTCGCCACACTCGCCGTTGGTGCACGTCACGAGCACCGTGCGAACACCTTGGTCGGCAAGGAGTCGGTAGATCCCTCCGGTGGAACTCGCTTCATCGTCGGGATGCGCGTGCACGGCGAGAAAAGTGAGTTGCTCCATTTACAGTCCTCCAAAAAGATCGTGTTCGTCGCCCGATACCGTCGTTCGACTCCAGCCGCGCTGGTAATACTCAGTACCGAACAACATAGAAAACAGGTCGGGCGCCATCGTCACGAGTTCCGCATTGTCGATTTGCGATGCGTGCATGGCAATCGTTTCTTGTTTCTGTTTCGCGTACGACGAGACGTCCATAACACAGGCTATGAGGTCGTCGCGAGTCCCAGGCACGGCGTCATGCACCCACGCTGGCAGATAGACATTTTGCTGGCTTGCGTTCTTCGTGAAGGTCGCAAGGACCCCCTGGGGAATGACCGGATAATAGAGACGTTGCGTGCTCGCACTTAACTCGACCGCCCGACGAGTCACCTTGTTCGCCATGACGTGATCGGGGTGTCCATAAAAGCCGTTCTCATCGTAGGTGACCACGACCGTCGCGCCCACCTCGTCGAAGATCCCCGCAAGAACTCTCGCGACCGCGTTGATGTCGACGTTCATGAATGAGTTCTCCTCATGATTCTGTCGCCAACCCGCCATGCCTGAGTCGTCATAGCCCAGGTTGACGACGCGATGAAAACCTGCGTGTCGAGCAGCGCGCTGTAGCTCCGCAGCTCTCGTCGCCACCGTCTGTTCGGCGTCGTGGTCTCGATGGGATCCTGGTCGAGCGTGTGCATCGAGCCCCAGGCGCCCGTTGGTGCAGGTGACGAGCACAACGCGATGACCACGAGCACGGTAGAGCGACGAGATGCCAGCAGTGAAGAGCGCTTCATCATCGGGATGCGCATGCACGCACACGAGCGTTGGCCGAAACGTCATTCGAAGAGACTAGGAGGTGGCGAGCTGAATCACGCGAACGAGCAGAAGGACGCCCGCAATCAATAAGTAGCCACTCTGGCAGCGCATGAGGATGGTGCGCGGCCTCGATCGAACCATTGGCTCAAGCAAACTGAGACGTGGTGTTCGCCAGTCGCGCCGGTCGATGTCGTAGTCACGAGGGGGCTCAACGCGGCGAAGACCAATGGGCAAGCCTAGAACGAGGCCAATTCCCGCGGCGCTGCCTAGAACCTCTAACAGATCAAGAACATTGACGGAGCTGAACAGCGTGGAGATCATCAACGTGAATGACAGGACCACGAGAGCGACGATGATGATAATCGCCACTACGTTCAACCATTTGCTATTGACCCAAGGACCCATGACTTCACGGTCGTTGCACAATAAGAGGACGATGATCGTCGTGCTTGGCAACATCAGCCCACAAATCGCTTGCACCGCGAGCGTGATCAGTCCGAGCGGCGCTCGAGGAATGAGGGCGACCGTTCCCGCGAGCACCAGCAGACCCGCGAAGACACCATAGAAGGCCTTCGCTTCAAAGAAACGAGCGTTCAAACCCTTGTGCGTATTGGAGAGGTCGCCAATGGCGTACGAGCTCGCGAGCGTCACCGCGGCAGCACCAATCACCGAGGCATTGAGCAAGAGAATCGCGAAGAGCGCGCCGGCACCGTGGCCAAGATGATTCGAGAGTCCCCGAGCGACGCCCAAGGCATTCGTGTAGGCGTTCGTGCCACCGCGCGAAGAGAGTCCAACCGCGCTAATCGCCACCAGCGCTCCGGCGCTGATGACCACGATGAAGGAACCAAGAATGGTGTCGACTCGCTCGTAATTGAGCCACCGCGGGGTGATCTTCTTGTCGACGATGTTGGACTCTTGAAAGAACAGCTGCCACGGCGCGATGGTGGTTCCGATGATCGAGATGATAAGGAGTACTGAGCTCGACGTCGCGCCGCCGCGGATGCCGGGAATAAACGAATGGTGCACTATTGATGAGAAGTGAGGCTTAGCAATGATGACGAGCGGCACGACGAAGAGATTGATCGCGACGAATAACATCATGAATCGTTCCCAGCGACGAAACGACCCCGTCGCGGTGACGCAGAACAATAAAATCACCGCGACCGGCACCGAAAGGTATTGCGAGACGCCGAAGTACTCCATTGAGAGCGAGACGCCAATGAACTCGGTGATGATAATCAGAAAATTCAAGAAGAGAATCGAGAAGATCGAAAGATTGCCCCAGTACTTGCCAAAGCGTTCGCGAATGAGCCGCCCGTGACCGACCCCCGTTACCGCACCGAGTCGAGCAACCATCTCTTGGATGATGATGAGCACCGGTATGAGTAATGGCAGAGTCCACAAAAGCGTGTAACCAAAGTTCTGACCAGCTTGCGCGTAGGTGGAGACCCCGCCGGCATCATTGTCACCAACCATGACGATCAGACCCGGACCAATGATGGCGAGCAGGGTCAAGAAACGCGCACGCGCGCCACGGCGAGTTCCTACGTCGAACTCCTTGATGGTGCCAAAGGCACCGGAAATCTGGTGGCTTTCTAACTTTTCGCCAGGCACGCTCCACCTCCTTTCGTCTCGTTGTGGTCGTTCGGCGAAACAACCACGCAGAGACTGGAGGCGGGCTTAGCCAGTCTTTTCAGTCAATCGAGGTTGTGTCGTTACGTCGCTAGCCATGCGGCTGGTACTAGGGGGTTTCAGAAAGGCCCCCTTAGAACATGACCTACGACACGGCGGCGCATCACTATTCCTCCACCGCACTCATGCCAAACTCGCGACGCCAGCCCTGGGGCAGGAGTTCCTCGAGTAGGTCGTCGACCGTCACGACGCCAATCATCTCTTCGTGTTCGCCGTCCAGGACCGGCAGCACCGTGAGATTGAAGTCGCTCATCTTTCGAGAGACTCGGTGCAAATCCCAGTGTGGATGCACGTGCGCGAGTTGCGTTTGGGCAACGCTCAAGGCGAGCTCGCCCTCGCGAGCGCGCACCAGCGGCGCGATGGCGGCCGCGCCAATGGGCTGTCCCTCGTCATTCATGATGAACACGGCATGTAATGACTCAGCGGGAACTGAGGAAGTGCGAATGGCGTCGAGCGCGTCACCGACGGTCGCTGTCGCGGGTACCGCCACGAAGTCGGTATTCATGAGCCCCCCGGCGCTGTCGGCGTTGTAGGACAGGAGTTGGCGGACCTTGGTCTGCTGGGTGTCGGGGAGATTATCGAGCACCGTGAGGCGGCGGTCTTGGTCGATCTCATTGATCAGGTCGGCGGCGTTGTCTGGTTCCATTCTCGATAACAACCTCGCCGCCTCGGTGTCACTTCGAGACTCGAGGAATTCCAATTGGTGCTCGGTGTCGAGTTCCTCAAAGACGTCTGCTTCAAGTTCGCGGTCCAGTCCGACCGCTTCAATGATCTCTTCGCCTTCTTCGTGACTCGCCTGTTCGACAAGGTCAGCGATCTGTGCGGGGTGTAGGCGCGACAGTTTTCTATAGGGAATGCGCAACTTCGCTGTAGGGACGTGTGACACGAAGGGTTCAATCGAGGCGAAGTCCACGATTCCTTCAGCCTTCACCCGTTGGCCCATCTTTTGTCCGAGGACCCGTCGAAAGAATGGGCGCCGTCCAGGGTCGACCCCCACGACCTCCCACTTCCCATCGACTTGAGCGATCTCGATCTCATTGGCGATGATGAGACGTCCTCGCACCAAGTTAATAAGGTGTCGCGCGAGCAAGTCTTCGGCGAGGAGCAACTCGCCCGGACGACGCTCGAAGCGCCGAAGGTCGACCTTGCGACCTTCGAAGGTCATGCGTCCCGCCTCCAAGCCGCCGATCTTTCGTATCGGAACGAAGAGATTCCGTCCCTCGATCTTTATGACGGCGCCCACAATCGGCGGATGGGCGTCATCACCAAGTCGCGCGACCAGGTCCTGGACGCGTCCTATTCGGTCGCCGTCAGAGTCGAAGATCGGACGACGCAGAAACGTGGAGAGGTGGAGAATTTCGGTCATGGTACGCCTTGAAACCACTCAAGGCTACCGCCCCTGCACGGTAGTGACCAGTCGCCAGACGTGAAATCCGTGCGAACAACCCACGAACGATGGCAGCGAGCACGTCGCGGTGAAACTTTACAAGTGAGCAAGAATGTCACTGACGAAATCGACGTCGTCGTCGTTCACCCCGAGGTGCGTGACGAATCGCACCCGTCGAGGGGCCACGGTCCCACCCAACACACCCTTGCTCGAGAGTTCCTCCACGATGTCGCGAGCCCGAGGATGATCAAAGGCCACGATGTTGGTGCGACACGACGAAGGGTCGTAGCTCGACTCGGGAAACGCCTTCGCGAATTCCTCGGCGAGCACACGAGCTCGAACGTGGTCGTCGCCAAGGCGCTCAATCATGGTCTCGAGGGCGACGATTCCTGCGGCGGCGAGGAATCCCGCTTGACGCATGGTCCCGCCAAGACGCTTGCGCTCAATCGACGCTCGATGCATCACGTCAGTTGGACCGGCGAGGAGCGAACCAACGGGTGCACCAAGACCTTTCGAAAGACACGCCGTGACCGTCGTCGCGGGCGCACTAAGGTCCGAAGCGGAAATTCCTGTGGCGACCGACGCGTTGAAGAGGCGCGCCCCGTCCAGGTGCAAGGGAAGCGAGCCAATGGCGCGTTTCAGCGCATTGACGTCGTCGAGTTCCCATGGCGTCCCGCCCGACAGCATGTGCGTGTTCTCGATGGCGACTATCGCCACGTGGGGCTGATGGTCGTGTTCGGCGTCGATGACGTCGAGGACCTCGTCCGCGCGAAGAATTCCTTTGGCGTCGTCGATCAATGCGAACTGCACCGAGGAGTTCCTCGCAGACGCCCCCATCTCAAAACTGACCACATGTTGACTTCGACCCGCAACGATCACGTCGCCCGGCGAGGTCAAGACTCGAACGGCTATTTGATTGGCCATGACACCAGACGGCACGAAGATGGCCGACTCCTTGCCAACAATGCCCGCGAAGCGGCGCTCCAACTCGTTGATCGTGGGATCTTCGTCGTAACCAACGTCGCCCACGACCGCCTTGGACATTGCTTCACGCATGGCGTCCGTCGGTTGGGTAACCGTGTCGCTTCGTAGGTCAACGCGCCGAGGCATAACGAGAGGTTACCCACGCTTTAGAATGAACCAATGACCGATACGCAACACATTCCTCCTTCGAGAGGAATGAACGTCCATGAGTTGCTCGGCGTCGAAACGGTGCTGATGTCGAAGGACAAGGTCATCGTGCGCGTCGAAGTTGGACCGAAGGTCCACCAACCCTATGGAATCCTCCACGGAGGCGTGTCGGCGCTGCTCGCCGAAAGTGCCGCGTCAATGGGTGGGGCCGTCAGTGTCGGACCAGACTTCATCGTCGTGGGCACGGAACTCAATTGTTCGCATCTTCGCTCGATGTCGGGCGGCTTGCTCACTGCGACCGCGACGCCCCTTCGAAAGGGACGCAAGGTCCACGTATGGAATATCGAACTTACTGACGAGTTAGAAAGACTGATTTGCGTGGCGCGCTGCTCGCTGCAGGTTTTACCCGCGCCTGAAGCGCCAAGCGCGTAACACCTAGACTTCCCTCAAGACGAAGTAACGATAGGGGTCGACGATGGGAGTTCGTTTCAGGGGTTGGGGCATCGCGGTGCCCGATCGCATCGTCACCAACGAGGAATTAAGCCAAACTCTTGAGACGTCTGATGAGTGGATCACCGAGCGCACCGGCATTCGCGAGCGACGCATTGGCGGCTCCGCCAAGACCCTCGGCGTGCTGGCGGGACAACGGGCCATGGATGACGCCGCGGTCAGCGCCGAAGAAATTGACTTCCTCGTCCTCGCCACGACGACGCCGGACCGAATTGCCCCCGCGACGGCGACGATGGTTGCCCACGAGCTCGGCATGTCGTGCCCCGCGATGGACGTGAACGCGGCCTGTAGTGGGTTCATGTACGCCATTCGAACCGCGCAAGGTTTGCTCGAGACGGGCAACAAGAGAATTCTGGTGATCGGCGCCGAACATCTTTCACGTTGGGTTGATTGGAGTGACCGCAACATGGCCGTACTCCTCGCCGACGGGGCGGGCGCGGCGGTACTCGAATTCGATCCCAATGGCACCGACCTCTTATCATTCTCGCTTGGGGCCGATGGCTCGGCAGCGGACCTGCTCACGTGCGAGCACGGCGGTTATTTCGAAATGGACGGCAAGGAAGTGTTCCGTCGTGCCGTACGATTCGTCGTCGATTCTGCAGAAAAGGCATTGGTATCGGCCGGCATTTCATCCGACGACTTGAGTCTGGTGATTCCCCACCAAGCGAACATCCGCATCATTCAAGCCGCGACACAGCGACTCGGGATTGAGATGGATCGAGCAGTCGTGGTCCTCGATCGATACGGCAACACGTCGAGCGCATCGATTCCTCTCGCATTCGACGACGCGCGGGCGAACGGGCGAATCAAGTCCGGCGACTACGCACTTCTGACCGGCTTCGGAGCGGGGATGACGTGGGCGTCGGCGGTCGTGCGGTGGTCTCGATGAACGGTCCGTCATTGGTGATTCTCGCCGCGGGGCGAGCGCGACGATACGGAGGTCTCAAGCAACTCGCGCCCATTGGCGTGAACGGTGAAGCGGTCATCGACCTCATTGCGTCAGACGCCATCGCAGCTGGTTTCACGGACATCGTCATCGTCATCAATCCCGACACCGGTCCTCAGATACAAGAGCACGTCGAAGCGACGTGGCCCCAAAAGACCAAGGTCGCCTTCGCTCTACAACACGAACCCCGAGGGACCGTGGACGCGGTGCTCGCGGCGCAACATCTGGTTGACGTCACCAAACCATTTGGAATTTCGAACGCAGACGATCTCTACGGACGCGACGCGCTCGCACTACTTGGACGCCACCTCGTGACCAAAAGCACGTGCTGTCTTATTGGTTTCCAACTCGACCGTGCGCTCGTCGGCGATTCACCCGTCTCGAGGGGAATCTGTCACGTCGTGAACGGCCATCTGACTGACATATGGGAGCGACGTCAGGTCCACACCTTTGAAGACGGCTACGTATCTGAAGACGGCGAGTCGCCTGTCTTTCTCGAGCCAAATTCAATTGTCTCGATGAATCTTTGGGGATTCCAGCCAGCCATGTGGCCCCTGTTGCACCAAGAAATCGCCACGCACGACTTCGAACACGAGCCCGAATCCCAGTTGCCAGTGATGGTAGGAAAGATCCTGCATCACGTTCCCCTACGCTTTGACGTTTTGCCAACCGTGTCACGCTGCGTTGGTGTGACCCACCAAACCGATCTCGCGCTCGTGCAAGCTGACGTGCGTCTTCAGGTGAGTTTGGGCGAACGCCCCGCACACGCGTTCGACTAACAACGCGCTTCACAACGCGACGCCGCACTCGCCGCACCGTGACGCTTCATCGTGGTCGTTGGCGGGTTCGAACGTTCTTCCCTCACACGACGCACCTTCTTCGTACGAACGTGACTTCGCACAAGGATGTCGTCACGTAGTCGTGCGTTTGTAAGACCTTCTCTCGAGCCAACGTCGAAGGCACGTGCACACCAACAGCACAACGACGTCGTTTTGCGTTACATCGCGTCCCGTAGCACGGGCAAAGAGCGAATCCGCACTATCTCGACTAGTGCACATGCATCATTCAGCACGAGTGACGTCAACCACGTAGTGCGTTCGCGCCATTTGAGAATAGACAACCCTTCCCAATCGTTTTAGACGAGAACGCATCATGACGCGGAGCGGGCGAAATCCGACAATGGACTCACGTTCAAAGGGTGGTCCTTGAACGAGACGAGTACCCGAAAGGAGGTCGACAGATGCGAAAAGTTCTTCACACATTTATCTTCAGTTCACTTGCCGTTGCCATCTGCGTCCTCGCGCAACTGTCCATATCGAACTCGGTGACGGTGCCCAGCGCCTTTGGCACCACGGCGTCAAGCCACGCTGCAGGTGCAACCAACCACACGCAAGTGGGCGCTACGGAGATTGCAAAGCTCTCCTCGTCCGACGACTCCTACGCCGTTTGTTCAAACATCGTGGCACCCGGAACAGCGCACTGCAATGCGCTGGTCCGCCGCGGCCCGTTGTCGCCCAAGGGCCAGAATTCTGGCGCCACCGACCACACAGCCGGGGCCCTGGGCGACAACGGGGCATATTCGCCCAAGTACCTGCAATCTGCCTACAACGTGCTCTCCCTCGAGAGCCAGGGAAACAACGGTAACGGCCAGATCATCGCGGTAGTCGACGCTTACAGCAACCCGAATTTGGTCGCCAACCTCAACTACTACCGCAACTACTTCGGGCTTGCGGCGTGCCACGTCGGCACGGTGTCGAGTGCGGCGTCAGGCTGCGTGATTCAGCAAGTCAACGAAAACGGAGGCACCACCTTGCCCACGGGCTCAGCCAGTTGGGGCATGGAAGAAGCAATCGACGTCGACATGGTCAGTGCGATATGCCCAAACTGTCAGCTCCTCGTCGTTGACGCCAACAGCGCTCAAATCCCCGACTTGGGCACCGCCGTCAACACGGCAGTGAAGATGGGCGCCGTCGTGGTGACCAATAGCTACGGAACCAGCGAGTACCCCTCAGAAGTAAGTGACGCCACGCAGTACTACAACCACCCCGGCGTTGCGATCGTGGTCGCCGCTGGGGACACCGGCTATGGCGTGCAGTTCCCCGCAGCGGCTCCTAGCGTCATTGCCGTGGGTGGTACCGCACTGGTGCAGAACACGCAAAACGGTACGCGCAATGGTTCAGAGACCGCGTGGAGTGGCACGGCGTCGGGCTGCAGCGCCTACGAGCCCAAGCCATCCTGGCAGCACGACACCGGTTGCAAGGGCCGTTCAGTCGCTGACGTCGCTGCGGTCGCTGACCCCAACACCGGCGTGTGGATCTACGACACCTTCGGACAGCCCGGCTTGATGATCGCGGGCGGCACGAGTGTCGCTGCACCAATCGTTGGCTCCTTGTACGCACTCGCCAACACCACACTGCCCGCCACGAGCCAGCCTGCATCGTTCCTCTACCAGAACGCGAGCTCCTTGGTGCCGGTCACGTCAGGATCCGACGGATCGTGCGGCACGTACCTCTGCAATGCTGCCGACAGCGTGAACGGCTACAACGGCCCTACCGGCATGGGCACGCCAGGTGCGACGCCTAATAGCATCGCCGCGCTCACTGGTTCTTCAACGTCGATGACGCCGGGCCAGCCAAGCGAAGGTTCGCTCAACGCCAACGTGAGCACTGGAGCAGTCGCCGCCCACGTCAGCGCGGGTACAAACTTCTCGTGCTCATTGTTACAAGGTGGGACCGTTGAGTGCTGGGGAATCAACAGTGATGGTCAGCTTGGCAACGGCTCGACGCTCGCGAGCACCACGCCAGTCATCGTCGCGGGACTCAGCAACGTAGCGAAGCTCTCCGTGGGCGCCGATCACGCCTGTGCCGTGCTGCAAAGCGGCGTCGTGAAGTGCTGGGGTAACAACGCGAATGGCCAACTCGGGCTCGCCAAGATTCAAGACGCGACGCGACCAGTCACCGTGAGGACCAGTGCGCCCGCCACCTCAATCGCGTCGGGCTATGACTACACCTGCGCGGTCCTCACGACCGGCAACGTGGAGTGCTGGGGCGGCAACGCCTTTGGACAAACGGGCAGCGCTTCGACCTCTGCAAAGGTTGCTCCCCAGATTGTCAGCGGCGTGAGTGGCGTGCAACAGGTCGCCGTCAATCTCAATCACACCTGTGCGCTCTTGACGAACGGATCAGTCGACTGCTGGGGTGCGAACAACTACGGACAGCTCGGCAACGGCTCGACGCAGAACTCTCACACCCCGGTCCAAGTGACGGGCCTCAACTCGGTCGTGCAAGTTGCGACCGGTTCGTCTAGCAGCTGTGCGATCCTCAGCGGCGGCAGCGTCGAGTGCTGGGGCTACAACGGTGACGGCGAATTGGGCAACAACAGCATCGCCAACTCGTTGACGCCCGTCGCGGTCGTTGGTGTCAGCGGCGCGTCCCGCTTGTCGATGAGTTCCTACAGCGCGTGTGTGCTCAGCGCGAGCGCTTCGCTGAGCTGCTGGGGCTACGCCGCTGGCTCTCTGTTCGGCGGTACGAGTACGAGCAACGTGCTCCAAGCCAGCATCGTGAGTTCCTTGAGCGCGGCGACCGAGGTCGCGCTCGGCAACGGCGACGACTGCGCGCTCGCGAGTAACGGCTCGGTGCAGTGCTGGAACCAAGGATCCCTTCAGGCGACCTCGGTACAGTTCATCTCACCCACCACGCGATAGTCCTCGATTGTCAAACCAGTACCAACGTTCAGTCGTCGAGCTCAATGATGTTGTCGCGCGTGGCAATCGCGACGGCTTCTAGTTTCGAATGAGCACCGAGTTTGGTAAGGATCTTGCTCACGTGATTTCGAACGGTGTTGGCGGAAATGAAGAGTCGATCGGCGATGGTTTCGGTGGAGAATCCCCTCGCGAGTAGTTGCAGCACCTCAAGCTCTCGCGCGGTGAGCCACTGCGCATCCTGATTCGAACCTTGACGAAGATGACCCAGCAGCATGCCGATCTCGTCAGCTCGAAAGACGAGTTCGCCGCGAGCGGCGGAACGAATTGCCGCCAGAACGTCTTCCATCGGGCGGTCCTTCGCGAGCATGCCGGCACAACCGGCTTCAATCGCTCGCGCGAGCAGGTCTTGATCTCCAGAGCCCGACAGCATCACGATGGCGACGTTGGGCCATTGTCGAAGAATCATTCGTACGGCTTCGATACCGTCACCATCGGGCAATCGGTAATCCATGAGCACGACGCTCGGTTGCTCTTGTTCAACCAGTGCGATTGCCTCGACGACACCGTGCGCCGTTCCCACGAGTCGCATGTCCGCCTCTTTGTCAATCAAGAGCGAGAGCATTTCGGCGACCATGAGATGATCATCTACGACAATGACGGATATCTCTTCTTCGATGAGTCCCCCTCTGCCAGTGAGACTAGCCATCGCGACGACGAAGTGCACGTCATCGTTCGCGTCAAAGGACGTCATGAATGAATTGGCGAAGACAAAACCGACTTAATTTAGTATTCTGCTAAATTTCCACCGTGCTCGCCGCTCGAGGTTCATCACGTCAGCCTGCTCGACCACGTCGAAGGTCACGTTGTGCGGAGAAGACCCTCCGCCACTTTCGGACAGCGTCCACTTCGTGAGCACCCCCGTTGCAATCATGGGCTCGGATCGACTGGAATCTTTCAGCGACGGCGTCATCGCGGTCATCATCACACTCATGGCCTTCGAACTCAAGGCGCCGGCGACCGCTACGTGGCGTGGCTTGACGCACCTCCTGCCCCTGCTCTTGGTCTATATGGTGAGTTTCACCTTCGTCGGCATCTACTGGGTAAACCACCACCACTTGCTTCGCGCCGCTGAGCACATCAACGCAGCCGTCATGTGGGCTAACTTGCACCTTCTATTTTGGCTCTCGCTCATTCCCTTCGCCACTGCGTGGGTCGGCGCGCAATACGGTCGCCCTCTTCCGGCGGCGTCGTACGGCGTCGTGGGTCTTGGTGCCGGGCTCGCGTACACGTTGCTCGGCTGGATGTTGCTTCGAGCAAATCCGCACGATACGACATTGGCCCAAGTAGTGGGCAGAGACGTGAAGGGTCGTGTTTCGACGGTCCTGTACCTCCTTTCCGTTCCACTCGCGTACGTGACGCCGTATTTGTCCTACGCCGTGCTCGTCGTGATCGCCGTCCTATGGTTCATTCCCGACCGCCGTCTGGAGAAAAGTACCAGTCAGGTCTAGGACGACCCGAGCGACCAAGGTCGACGATGACCCTTGATTGGCTCGTACGAGGCACGGAGAGGTCGCGGCGAAGCGATTGTCCTCACTCAGTGGTGCAGCGTTACCAACTTGTCGCGCGCCGCAATCGCGACCGCTTCGAGCTTGGAGTGCGCGCCAAGCTTCATCAAAATCTTGCTGACGTGATTGCGCACGGTATTGATGGAGATGAACAATTTCTCCGCGATGCCATCGGTCGACACGCCCTCGGCGAGCAGTTGGAGGACTTCAAGTTCGCGTGTCGTAAGACCGTCCGCGTCGTTGCTCGGACTTTTTCGAAAATACGTCAGCAGCTTGTTCATTTCGTCGGCTCGAAACACCAACTCACCCTTCGAGGCAGAACGAATGGCGCCAAGTAATTCATCCATTGGGCGATCCTTCGCGAGCATGCCGACGCAACCGGCTTCAATCGCTCGCACCATCAGGTCGTGGCTCGAATCACCCGAGAGCATGACGATGCGCGTCTCGGGCCACCGCTGAAGAATGTTCTTTACTGCGTCGATGCCGGTGCCGTCGGGAAGGCGATAGTCCATGAGTACGACGTCGGGGTGTTCCTTGTCCACGAGTTCCGACGCCGCGGCCACGCTATTGGCGGTTCCGGCGAAGCGCATGTCGGACTCACCTTCGACCATCTTGGATAACATCTCCGCAATGAGAAGGTGATCGTCAACGACGGCGACGTTAATGACGGCTTCGATGGCAATCTCCCTCGTCTCTCGTACAACCCACTTTTTCAACTACTACTGCGTCCCACGCACCAACTTTAAGTCAAATGATGACTGAAATACGGGGTAATTACGTACTTCGCCCTGATATCGATCTACGCGTCATTTAATGGCTTTCAACCATCGCAACACGATGTATTTGGACATCTCGAGTCACTCACGTCCGTGTGGGGTGATGGTTCCACCGATTTCGCCCAATCGACGAACCAACGACGTACCTTTGGTGCTTGCGGCGAGGCCCACTGCCAATATTTATATGGATTGATATGGCGCTACGTCGAGGGGATTCCCAGACCGCGCAAGAGGACGGTCGCATCAGAAAGATCACCCTGCACTCGCGCCACCGGACGAGGACTCATCTTGATCAATGTTGGAGTCTCGGTGATTTGTAGTTCCTCCGCGACGTCGGGCATCGCCGCGAGGTCAATCACTTCAATGCGATAGTTCTCGGCGAGATACGTGCGACATATCCACTCGAGCGTCGCGATCGCACGTAGCGACGTAATCGTGTCGCTCGCAACGTAGAGGTGCAACTCCCACTTCGCACCATGACGATGTAGCTCTCCTTGGCGGGATTCCGACGGTGTTTCAGGGTCCGACATACGTTGCCCGCTCCGCGGCGCGCATGATGACATAGCACGACAGTTCAGTCGCTCCGTACCCGTCGACGCAAAAGAGCGCAGAGAATTTCAAGAGCGCACGACCGGGTACGTTAAAGGAGACCGCGGCCACATCATTGGATCCCCTCTCGCCACTCATGGGCGACGCATTATTTTCAGCCACTTTAATGGCGGACCACTGCGAAGATTGCGATAGTCACGTCGCACGAATGGACGCGAGTCTGAAATCGGCGGGCGTCACGCTGCATGTGTTCGACGTCCCAGGACAACGTCGCGACATCGCAATGTCGAGATAAATAATACGCTGCGCTTCGTTGCCCATGCGGTCGGAACCAAGCGCGCGATTCCATACTCGTCAGGTTTCATCGTGAGCGCCCGTCCGCAAGTGCGTGACGTAGGTCGAGGTGAAGAGAGTCGCTAGGACGATTCGTAGCTAATGACGACGACGCACTGGACGATGCCGAAGGCAATCACGGGCACGTAGATACCGTGCGCTTGGAACTTCGCATGATCCTTCTTGACGTCGGTGAAGTCGGCTTCCCAGGTGCGACCCAGCGAGAGTTGCTCCATCATCTCAGACGTCAGGTCGAGTGCGCCAGGACCAACGCCGACTTCATCGAGCTTTTGTCCGACCACTTCCTCGGCAGTCCATCCGTAGAGGACTTCTGCGCCCTCGTCCCAACCAAAGATGGTTCCGAAACGATCGACGACTCGCACCGCCACCGTGGGATTTTCTTGACGAAGTGAATCGACGACCTCGCCGTTTTGTTGCATCACCTGACGAACGACACTCACGAGATCCTTCGCAGCGGCGTCCTTCAACAAAAATGCCGTCGCGCCGGCTTCGAGGACCGCTTCCTTCGTCCCGCGAATCAAGGACGCGGAGATCGCGATCACGCGTGGAGGGTTCGCCATGAGACGAACGCCTTTGCACACCGCGACCCCACCACCGCCGGGCATCCACACGTCAGTCACGACGAGGTCAGGGGACAATGAGGTGATGAGGCTGAGTGCCTTTGACACATTGGCAGCGAGACCAACGACCTCGAGGTCATCTGCCGCGTTCAAGAGATCAGTGATAGCCATACGCATGGCCTCATTGTCGTCAGCTACCACGATTCGAATTGGGCCGGTACTCACTACGTTCGCTCCTTGATCATTCTTGAATTGCCCTTCACGTCAATGACATCGGGCGACGCCTTGGACCGACCAAGCCTGGCGTCGCACCCCCTCAACCTTGTTGCCATCATCAACGTTCCTGGCTTCTTTCTCTGATCCGCAAACCCGCCCTCTGCAAAGGCGATCTCGCGGCAACTGCGAAATCCTACTGCTCGGTAAGCGAATCCCAAATGTTACAGAAAGTAGACACCCACCGCACATCGAGGAACACATTCGAAGAGAACTTTAAAGTTCACCTCCCTCGCCGGTGTCTCGACGGACCCTCTGGCATCGCCGGTTCGCAAACATTATGACGCGTCGTACGTGAAGCACCTGATGACACTCGGCCCACTCAACCCATACGCGGTATCCACACGCTGACTTTCGTGCCCGACACCGAATCGCTGGCGAACTCCAAGTGCCCGCCGTCTTGTTCCGCCCGGTCGCGCATGGTCTGGATCCCGAAGTGGCTCCGCTTTGCTCGCTGGGGCGCCATACCAATCCCGTCGTCGCTCACGGTAAGTTGCAGGCCACCGTAGGCGTCGACGATACTGACGCGAATAGTCGAGGCGCGGGCGTGTTTCAGCGAATTCGTGATTGCTTCTCGCCCAATGCGATAGAGCGTGGACGCGTTCTGCGACGACATCGAAGGGCACGGGAGGTCTTCGAGGATCAACTCGGTGTCGAGGGACATGTCGTGAAGTCGATCGAAATGCTCGCCGAGCGCTTCGAGTACTCCTCCGTACTCGAGTGCCGACGGTGCGACTTCGAACATGATGGAACGCAACTGTTGAATGGTTTCGGAGATCGATGCCTCGATCGATTCCAAGGGCTTGGCGACATTCGGCGAGTCCATCGACTGCAGCAGCATCTTGAGGCGCAGCGAGTTCGCGATGAGCTCTTGAAGTACCCCGTCATGGATGTTGGACGCAATCTGCTTGGCGACTTCGTCTTCAAGACTCAAGAGCCGCCGCGAGAGGTCGGCGCGCGCAAGTTCTGCTTCGCGAAACTTGGTTATGTCGCGTGACACCGCGGACAAACCAATCAATTGACCGTCCTCGCCTCGCATTGGCGAGAAGCGAACCGACACGGTGAGCATGGTCCCGTACTTCATCATGCGCGAGGTTTCGACGGCGGCGACGTTTTCTCCCGAGTCGAAGACCAGCACGCTGAGGGCAAGTTTCGATGCCCAAGGCCCCGGATAGTTCTCATCGACCTTGTGACCAATGACTTCGGACGCACGAAAACCATAGAGTTGTTCGGCGGCCTTGTTCCAATAGACGATCGTGCCATCAAGGTCGATCGCTGAAATGGCGTCCTCGAAGCTCAAGAGCATCGACTTGTAGTCGGGCAGTGTGTCTTGGACCTCTGAATTGGGGCTCACGTTGCTTCTCCAGTGTTGTCGCTCAAAATCTTCGAACTGGGTTCATAGACCAAAATCGTGATATCAATGCCACGCACATTGACGCGGGGACTTCGCTGTGTACCGCTCACTCACTGACGTGGGCCAATTGTAGCCCTCCACGAATTTGGCTCGAGTATCGGTCGCCAGCAGTCGTGGGTGTCAGAAATCAGCCAAACCCGAAGGCCCGCCTCAACGAGTGTCAATCTCCATCCATCGCTCGGGTTTCGCGAGCGCCCGAAAGCCCAATCGCTCGTAGACGCCATGAGCGTCGCGAGTTGCCAAAATCGCACGCTTCAGACCTATCGACGTGCACCACGTCACCGCCTCGCCCACCATCCACGTGCCAATACCGCGGGCGCGAAACGCCTCGTCGACGAACACGTCGCATATCCAAGCGAACGTCGCCTCGTCCGTGACCACGCGACTGCACGCGACTTGTTGGTCGCCCACGTACACGCAAAACGGTCTCGAGTTTTCAAACGATGTCCGCACCGTTGCCATGCTTCGACCTTTGGCCCAGTAGCTCTCGACCGCGATCCAGCGATAGACGATCTCAAAGTCGATCCGCGACAACTCGGAACTGACGACGAATCCCTCGCTCTCGAGCGACGTGAGGTCGTGCACGTTACGCACCTCCGTCGAGGTCACCGTAGAGGTCGGGTCGTCGACGTCCGAGCACGTTGATCTGTGATCGGCGCGTCGCGACGTCATCGAGGTCAATCGACGCCACCAGCACTTCCTCGCCGCTCGACGTGGCTTCTCGAAGGACCTCGCCCCACGGGTCGATGACCATCGCGTGACCATAGGTCGAAAGCCCTTCGCTGGTGGTGCCCACTTGCGTCGCCGAGAACACGAAGGCGTGATTCTCGATCGCTCTCGCTCGCAGCAGCACCTCCCAGTGCGCCGGACCGGTCGCCGCGGAAAATGCTGCGGGGACGGCGAACGCGCTCGCGCCGTGCAGTGCGAGGTGGCGGTAGAGTTCGGGAAAGCGAACGTCGAAGCACACGCTCATGCCGAGAGCGAACTCGTCGAGCGTCGCAACGACCAGGGCGTCGCCCGCGCGTATCGCGCGCGATTCGTGGTACGAAATCTGTTCGGGCACTTCGATGTCGAACAGATGCGTCTTTCGATAGGTGAATCGCGGCGCACCGCTCGTGTCGAGCACCACGCTCGTGTTATAGGACTTCTCAGACTCGGGCGATATCTCGAGCATGCTGCCAATATGGACGTTCACGTGTCGCGCACCTGCGATCTCGCCCAGTCGCGTGGTGGTGGGTCCGGGGATCGTTTCGCGAACGTCAGCGAACGCCGACGCGGGGCCGTAGAAATTGAAGTACTCGGGCAGTTGGATGTACGTCGCACCCTGGTCCGCCGCTTCGTGCACGAGCGCGCACGCGATCTCCAGGTTCTTGTGCACGTCGGTGCCCGAGCACATCTGGATGACGGCGATTGTCGCCGCTCGTTCGCCCACGTTGCTCCCTTTCGCTCGTCTGCTCATCATTCTTCACCAAGGGTGACGGGCCTTATCGCCAGTCCCTCGAAGGAGCAGTCGCCCCGAGCTCTAAAGCCTCAACACTTTCTGCCATCAGGGCCAGTGTCCCTTGACCGCGCTGCAAGGAACCACGAATCACGAGAGCCGGCGACGAACGCGCCTCGCTCGACCATCGCGTCCACGCTCCCTTCGAGAAGATCACGTTCACGTGACCAGTCTCGTCCTCGAGGTTCAAAAACACCGCCCCGTTCGCGGTCTCGGGGTGTTGGCGGTGCGTCACCACCCCCGCCACGTGTACCCGCGCCCCTTCGACGCTCGCCAGCGCGGCGGCCCGCGTGACGCCCCGCGCGTCGAGCGACGCCCGCACGAGTGCGATAGCCGTTGCTTCGGTGGTGAGTCCCATGGACCACAGATCGTCAGCGACCCGCTCCATCTCACTGGGCGTGGGGAGTTCGGGCGCCACGAGACCAGTGACCACGCCCGCCAGGCGATCGGGCGTTGCTTGGGCGGCGGCTCCCGCGGCCCAGGCTTGCGCGCGACGACTCGTCCCAAAGCAGTCGAGGGCCCCCGCGGCGGCGAGTGACTCGAGATGATGTTGTTGCACACCGGCACGACGCACCAAGTCCTCGGGCCCCTCCCACGGCGCGCCCTGAGCGATTCGCGACGCCAACTCAGCGCCAATGCCACGCAGCGCCTCTAAGCCGAGGCGCACCTCGGGATCATCGCGCGATCCCTCGAGCGTGGCGAGCGCTCCCGAGCGATTCACGTCGGGACGCGAGACACGCACGCCGTGACGTTTCGCGTCGGCGACCAGACTCTGGGGTGACCAGAACCCGAGGGGTTGTGCGTTCAACAGGGCGACGAGGAACGCCGCTGGGTAGTGGTGCTTGATCCACGCCGAGCAGTAGACCAGGTGTGCGAAGGACACCGAATGCGATTCGGGGAAACCAAAGTTCGCGAACGCGGCGAGCGCATCGAAGAGGTGATCGGCGTCGGCGCCCACGATGCCGTTCTGTGCCATGCCCGAATAGAAGCGACTCTTCAGTTTCAACATGCGTACTTCGGATCGTTTGGACGCCATGGCTTGACGCAGTTCGTCCGCTTCGGCGGGTGAGAACCCCGCCACGGCGACCGCCATCTCCATCAGTTGTTCTTGGAAGAGCGGTACGCCGAGTGTGCGCGAAAGAATCGGCTCGAGTCGCGGGTGCAAGTAGGTGACCGCTTCGTCGCCGCGACGTCGACGGATGTAGGGATTCACGGCGTTGCCCTGGATGGGCCCCGGACGGATAAGGGCTACCTCGATGACGAGGTCATAGAAGCATCGTGGTTGCACGCGAGGTAGCGTCGCCATCTGGGCGCGCGATTCGACTTGGAAGACACCCACGGTATCGGCCTCACAGAGTAGGTCATAGACCGCGTCCTCTTGTTCGAGCGCACCCAACTCGATTGTCGTCTCGTGAAAAGCCTCCACCTGGTCAACGGCGCGATGCAACGCGTCAAGCATCCCGAGCCCGAGAAGGTCGAACTTCACGAGTCCAATGCTCGCGCAGTCGTCCTTATCCCACTGCAAGACGCTACGTCCGGGCATGCGCCCCCACTCGACCGGACAGACCTCTAAGACCGGTCGATCACACAACACCATGCCCGCCGAGTGGATCCCGAGATGACGTGGTCGGTCCAAGAGCTCATTCGCCATTTTCACCACCAACGCAGAAACCTCACTGGTCTTCGCGGTCATGGCGTGACGATCGACGCTGTCGCGCAACACGTTCGCCTGTTCTTCGCTGTAGCCGAAGGCGCGCGCCACGTCGCGTAGTGCCGAGCGCGGTCGATACGTGATCACAGCCGCGACCTGGGCCGCGTGACGGCGTCCGTAGCGTGCGAACACGTACTGGATCACCTCTTCGCGTCGCCCCGACTCGATATCCACGTCGATATCGGGGGGACCATCGCGCGCGGGCGACAAGAACCGCTCGAAGAACAAATTAAGTTTCACCGCGTCAGCGTTCGTGATGCCCAGTGAGAAGCACACCGCCGAATTCGCTGCCGAACCGCGACCTTGACAGTAAATGTTCTCTCGGCGACAGAATTCGGTGATGTCCCAAACAGTAAGGAAGTACCCGGCAAAACCGAGTGCCTCAATCACCGAGAGTTCGTGATCGATCTGGCGCCACGCACCAGGGACGCGCTCGTTCTCTCGTGTGCCGTAGCGCACGCTCGCCCCCTTCGTCACGATGAACTCGAGATAGGACTGCTCGTCCATCCCCTCGGGGGTGGGGAATCTCGGCAAGTTCGGTGCCACGAGGCGAAGGTCAAAGGCGAGTTGCGCACCGAGCTCGCCCGCCTGGTCAACGACGCCGGGCCAACGAGCGAAACGTCGACGCTGTTCGGCGTCGCTTCGTAGATGCGCGAGCGGTGACGCGTTGAGCCAACCCTGCATCTCGTCGAGGCTCTGGCGCGAACGAATCGCCGAGAGGACGTTGGCCCTCGCAAACGCGTCGGGCGTCGCGTAATGCACGTTGCCCGTCGCCACCACGTCCACGTTCGACGTGACCGCAAGTTGGGCGAGGACGTCATTGCGCGCCACGTCGTCCGGACTGCCGTGATCCCAGAGTTCGACGGCGAGTGCGTCACGACCAAAAGCGCTCACCAGACACTCGAGTTCACGGCGCGCCGCTCGAGGGCCCTCGTCCATCAGTGCGCGCGTGAGGGGTCCCTTGCGACAGCCCGAGAGGACTAGCCAATCCTTCGCGTGTGCGGCGACGCCCTCGAGGCTGAAGCGTGGTGCACCTTTTTCTCCTCGCTCGAGGTGCGCTTCACCCAGCATCGTTGCGAGATGACGATATCCCTCGGGCGAGCGCGCGAGTACGACCACGTGCGAACCCGAAGGATCGGCGACACCCACTCGATCGTCAGTGCCGTTGAGCGTCAGCTCGCAACCAAAAATGGTGGGTAACCCACACGCCCTCGCCGCGTCGGAAAAACGCACCACTCCGTAGAAGCCGTGATGATCCGTGAGAGCGAGCCCCGAGAGTCCGAGACGGGCCGCCTCGCCCACGAGTTCTTCGGGGTCACTCGCGCCGTCAAGGAAACTGAAACCCGAGTGCGCGTGCAGTTCCGCGTACGTTGCCATCAGTCGTAGATCCCCACCAACCACCAACGTCCCGACTCGGCGACGAGCAACACCGCTTCGCCGAGTGCGAGCACCACTTGTAAGTGCGCGCGACGTCGGCCGCGACTCCACCACCGCTCGACGAGAGGCCAGGGTCCCGCGTGCCAAAGAATGGTCCGTCGGGCGTAGTGGGTAAGCAGCAACGTCGTGGGCTCAGCGCTCAGTACGCCGCGGGCGTCAAAGAGGACCGGCGCGTCGTTCGCGTCACGCAACTGCACCACGACTGGATGGAGCAATGTCGTCGCCGGTGAAGGGGCACGAATCTGCCCAGGCCAGGGGGCGCGATCACGGCTCTCGACGAGCGGCGAGCCCCACGGCACGAGTGTGGCTCGATCCTCGGGGACCCTTCCTCCTTGCAACGACGCAACGAGCAGGGCGTCGGCGCCGAGTCGGCGCCGCACGCGATGTGCGGCGGCGAACGCCCGATCATCGCCAGCACCGCGCTGTCCGAAGAAGCCGAGTTGTTCACTACCCTGCTCGTGCTCACCTCGCAGGTTACGAAGTCGCTGGGCGAGACGCAGGTCGCGCTGCCCAGCCAATTCGCCAACCTCGCCGCGAGCAACGCGATGCAGCTCGAGCGCGTGTTTGTTGAAACGCTCCCCCACTCGCGCTGGTGCCACGTCCGCGAAGGAACCCAGCGTGTATAGCCCTAGACGCCGACACGTCGTGGTGAGGTCCTTTCGCCCGAGTACCTCAAGGGACTGGGCCCGACGAAACGATGCCGTCGCACCCGGCGCCAGTACACGCTGCTCGCGTGCAGCGAGTTCAGCGCAGAAGAGTCCATCGGCGATTCCCACGCGGGCTTCGTAGCCCGTAACGTCGTGCACGGTGTCACTCGCCATCGCGACGACCTTCTCCTCGCCACCGAAGAAGCGGCTCGGACCCCTCACCGGCAACACATACAGGCCGAGTCGCACGATCTCGGCGAAAGGACAGAACACACACAGCGCGTCAAGTAGCGCCAAGGAGTCGCGCAACGTTGAACCATCCGGTTTCTCGCGCGATAACTCCTCAACCCAGATCGCGAGAAGTCGTTCCATCTACGTCGCCGCCGCTCGGCCTTTTCGATTCGGCAGTATCACGACGTGCTCGCTCGCGCGCCCCGCTTCACCACGTCCGCTCACGCGAACGTTGAGATAACGCGCGTCGAGTCGCGACGACGTGGCCCAACGCGCCTCGGTGATGGCAAAGCACAAATCGGGAGGAAGCGGCCAGGATGCGTGCGGCTCACTCAACACGATCAGCACCGTGCCACGCTCTCGCACGCGATCCATGATCTTTCGCGCGACGCCGTGTGACGCGCGCGAAGGTGGACGCACCACCACAAGATCGACCCCGTCGAGCAGGTCCGCCACGGATTCGGCCCACGCGCCACGCGGGCGAGGTACGAAGAGGACTCGACGAAGATCCATCCCGAGTTCCGCCATCGCCACGACCCCTGGATCATCCACCCCCACCACACCAGCCCAGTGACCATTCGCGCTCGAGGCGGTGAGCAGGCTGAGGGCCAAACTCAACCCACCGAATCCCGGTGACGCTTCGACGACCACAGTGGCGCCACGGCGCAGTCCACCACCGGGCACCAACGCCTTCCAGGGCTCACCAAGGGGCAGCATGCGGCTTTTCGCGAGGGTGACCGGGCGAAGTGAGGCCACCAGATTCTCAGGCAACGTAGGACGTGTAGAAGAAAAAGCGAACATATGTTCGTAAGAGTAGCGGGTGACGTGTAACTTGACAAACCCATAATTCCGTGGGACAATTAGGTCATGGAAAAAATCACCTTCGGCAACATGGCCCTTCAAATCACTAGTGAGGCAGACGCCTACGAGTACATGGAAACCCTTCGCTGGCCTAACGGTGAGGTCGTATGCCCCCACTGTGGCGTCCTCGGGAGCCACTACTACCTGAACCCTGACAATGGAGTGTCCCGCACCACGACCCGAGGCAAGCAGTCCCAACGCCGAGTCTGGAAGTGCAAGGACTGTCGAAAGCAATTCTCCGTCACCACCGGCACGATCTTTCACGGCTCGAAGGTGTCGCTTCGAATCTGGCTCTTCGTGTTCTTTGAGATGTGCGCCAACAAGAACGGGATTGCCGCCCGTGAGATCGCCCGTAAGTACGACGTGGCCCCAAAGACCGCGTGGTTCATGACGCAGCGGATTCGTGAAGCGATGGCGAATGACTCCTCAGGCAAGTTGTCCGGCAACATCGTTATGGACGAAACGTACATCGGCGGCAAGCCTGAGAACTGGCACGCCAACGACCCGCGCAGGGCTAAGACTGGTTTCACCACGGCGCGAAAGACTGCGGCCATCGCTCTCATTTCAGAAGTGACCGGCGAGATCCGCACCAAGGCCGTTACAAACGTGACCGGCACCGTCATTCAAAACATGGTGCGCGACAATGTCATGCCAGCCGAGACGACCCTTCACTCAGACTCAGCACCGCTCTATCGCACGATTGCGAAAGAACTGAAGGCTCACCACGTCGTGAACCACCACGCGGGGCAGTACGTCACGGAGCTGTCAAGTGGCACCAACAAGGCCGAGAATTTCTTTAGCCAGTTGAAGCGATCCATTGACGGTACGCACCACTGCATCAGCCCTATGCACGTTCAGCGTTATTTGACCGAATTTGCTTTCCGTCACTCGACGCACGACCTCACTGACACCGAGCGAATGTCTCGACTTATGGGCCAAGTCCCTGGAACTAGACTTAGTTACCGGCCCCTAACTTCGCGAATACTTGACTCCACGAGCTTTGTCTGATATGGGCAGTTAGGATGAAATCATGAGCGAACTCGAGAAGCTTTTTAATTGGTACATAGAGCACCAGGCGGAACTCGTCGAAAAGTTTGACGGACGCTACATTGTCATCCACGATGACGCTGTAGTCGGCAACTTTGAATCGGAGTTGGAAGCGTACGAGTTTGCAAAAGAGAATTGCGAGCCTGGAAAATTCATGATTCAACTGGTGAGCCCTGGAACCAGTAATTACACTCAAACGTTCCACTCACGAGTTGTAATTTGACATTTAAGCCTTCAAATTCCCTAACTATCACGGGCAACGGAATACTCCGAGAGTTACGTTGTCCAATTGTGATAAGTGACGCGATGTCTGATCCCTTAACCGCGACGCCGGGACGATTCGCAAACTTTGAAGCAATTTGGGATACCGGCGCTACGGGTTCCGTAATAACTCAAAAAGTTGTTGACGCGCTTCAAATTTCACCTGTTGGGCTAACACGAGTGCTTGGCGTGAATTCGTCACAACTCAGCGAGGAATATCTCGTGAATTTCGTACTGCCTAGTCAAGTGGGGATCCGGGGTGTTCGAGTAACACTTGGACAGTTGCCGGGTGGGATAGAAGCCTTGATTGGAATGGACATCATCAACTTGGGCGACTTTCATATTTCAAATGTCGCGGGCAACACAGTGATGTCGTTTCGCGTTCCTTCTCTTGAGGTCATTGACTACGTGAAAATTGGAGAGGCACGGCAAAAGACACAAACTTCCAATCCACGTGGAGGTCATCGACCAAACCCAAAAAAGCCAAAACGACGGTAAAATTTATCTATGCCCCGTGACGCCTTTGAAGGATACGACGAACCGGTCAATATCGACATTGACCCGGAAGAGGGCTTGAAAATCTTGCTTCAGGTTCAGCCTTGCGAAGATGAATCCGAGCCGAATTAATCAGATTCAAGGGCGCAGGGCGAGAAGACTACCTTGAAGGTCGTAACTTCTCGGAGGTAGCCCAAAACGGTCACACGTCTGCCTCGGGGCAGCATGGTGAATTGCTCACGATAATCCTCACTGAAGTGACCATGGACATCCACCGAGTTGAATGTTGCGAGAAATCCAGCCCTGAATTTGACATCGAGGTAGTCAGGCTCGAAATATCCCCGGCTTGGCTTAACGTCCTTTATTACCCCCTTGAATCGCAGAAGTCGTTGTGCATAGGGGGCGCTCATTTCTTGAGCTCGAATATTGGTGTTCCTTTTAAACATTCGTACGAATTTGTAGGGCTTTACGTCGATACGCGGGAGCGAGGACGCAAATTTTTCCCCTGGCACTACCGATTCAGGCTGGTCTTTCGAAACTTCGGGAATCTCAATATGTGGAGGGTCATTTCGCGATTTCGCCTCACTCTCCCTTCGCCAGTTTCGCCAGCCCAAAAATAGGGCGCGCAAAAAACAGACAAACGCGATTCCCTCTACAACAAATCCGAGTTGGAACCATCCGTATGACCACAGATCTTGGCGACTTCCAGCTTTGCTGAATTGAGCCAGAGCGATTTGAATGCAAAGAACGCCAATCACAGCGATAAACGCAGTTGCGCCGAACCAATAGCCGGCTCGTTCGAAATGGGTAGCCCTAGTCGAACCGCCAGAAGTAGACATTTCACAAGCATACGGCGAGTTGGGTTTGTCAAGTTACACGTCACCGAGTAGCGAGACTGTGTGCCACCGACAACTTGGGACAAATTCTCGCCCTTTTACTGCAGTTTTTGCTCCCCGCGTACACGACCATGCCCAACTACCGACCCTCATATGGGTCGATGAACCCTCGAGGTCCTCACTCGTGGTGCTTCGTGAGGAGATTTTCGGCCTCGAAGCAACAGCACTTCGTGACGTCCTGCTCAACATCACGCGACACGGTTCGTTCGTGAATGAAGGGGCGTCGTCGCGTGTCGAAGTCCCCTCGTGATCGCGCGAGAATATTTGACGTGTTCAAAGCTTCCTGAACCTTCCCGGCCAAGGTTGGAGTAGCGCCAAGGACATCTACCAAACCGTCACACGAATGTCATAAAGGGAGCCCCAAACCCCTGTTGTGCAGGGCGTCGTCGCACGCCTTCACCAAGGCAAATCCAAGACCCGCCGTTAGCCTCAAGTAATGAGTCGTTGCACGAGCGAGATGATCACCCTTCTAGTCGTCGATGACCACCCCACGTTCGTCAATTCCTTCCAATCGCACATCGCGACCGAGTGCGATTTTCATCTCACGAACGTCGTCAACAGCGTCTTCGAAGCGGCGAATCTTGTTCGTCGAGATCAGCCACACGTTGTGCTCATGAATGAGCACTTGTCAGATGGCAACGGGCTCGAAGCGGCAAAATACATCGTCCGCTCGATGTGCGAGACGAGCGTGTTGATGATGACCGAGCACGAGAACAACGAGATGCTTCGTCACGTCCTCGAAGAAGGGTGCGCGGGACTAGTGACGAGGGACAGTTCTCTTGAGCACATCATTGACACACTGCGCGATGCCGCGCACGGCGACCTCGTCGTCAAGTTTCGAGAACTTCCCAGGCACGTAGGGTCGCTCCAGCACGAAGAGGGCACGATGAGTTCGCGTCTGACGGCACGGGAACGTGACGTCTTGGAGTGCCTGCTCGCGGGTGAATCAACGTCGATGATGTCCGAGAAGCTCTTCATCTCAATGAGCACCGTTCGCAACCACGTCAACAGCATCCTCGCGAAATTGGGTGCCCATTCGAAATTAGAAGCCGTCACCATTGCGAATCGCGAGCGCTTGATCGCTTAAGGCTCACCCTGTGCCGTCGCACTTGGTTTCTGACCGACGACGACGCCGCCTCAGCTCTTTCGAGCCACGGCGGACGGGTTAGTGGTGATATTTGACGCGTTCGGATTCGCAACGTTGGGAAACCACAAGACGGTCACGGTGGGTGCACCATCGACCCAACATTCGACGCTCTGATTCTTCAAGAGTGCGCACGAGTAGCCCGAGTCCAGCGACAGGTTCAACTCGCCCGGAAGGCTGAGCGCCGGCGCCGCCGGCGCCGCTGCCGTGGTGGTGTTCGCGCTAAGCGCGGAAGCACTGTTCAGCCCCCAGCAACTCACCATGCCGCTCGCCAGCTTGGCGCAACTATTGAAGTTGCCGACTGCGAGACTCGTCGCACCACTGATTCCCGTGACGACGACGGGCGCGGTCGAACCCGTGGTTGACGCGTTACCCAACTCGCCGTCACCGTTGTAGCCCCAGCACTCGACGGAGCCAGTACGAAGAAGCGCACACGTGTTGGAGAAGCCAACACCGATCGCGCTCGCCGCGCTAAGGCCTTGCACGATAACGGGGACTCGCGACACCGTGGTCGTTCCGTCACCGAGCTGACCGTACGAGTTGGCACCCCAGCACATGGCCGTGCCATTGGCGAGAATCGCGCACGTGTGGTCTTCGTCAACCTCGATCGAGGTCGCGCCACGAAGATTCGTCACCGCGACCGGTGTCTTCTCAGTCAGGAACGTGCCGTTTCCAAGTTGTCCGTTATCGTTGTAGCCCCAACATTTGGCGGTGCCACCAACAATGAGCGCGCAGCGGAAGTGGAAGCCTGACGTCAATTGGCGAACGCCAGTGAGCCCGCTCACCGTCACCGCGGTCGTCTCGTTCCCTGTTGAGCCGTTACCCAATTGCGAGAAGGTGTTGGCGCCCCAGCACTTGACGGCACCACGAGCGACCACCGCGCAGGCGCTGTCAATGCCGGTGGAGATTTGGGTCGCGCCACTGACGCCGCGCACTTGGACTTGCGTCGCAGAACTGAGGAGGGTTCCGTTTCCTAGTTGGCCGTAGGTGTTGTTGCCCCAGCACTTCACGCTCCCACCGACGAGCAACGCGCAGGCGAAGTTGTTACCAGCACTGACCAATCGTGCGGGGGTGTTGGTCGCGACGAGCACGCGCGCCGATCGCACGGACGGACGACTCGTTCCCGCCGCGCTGCTTGACGTGACACTGAATCGATAGCTATCGCCGTTGGTGAGATTCGCGATCGTGCACGAATCGGGGTCGGTGTCGGTCACGACGAGATGACAGGTGTGGGTTGGTCCATCCGAAGCGGTGTAGCTGGTAATCGCGGAGCCTCCGTCGGCCAACGGCGGCTGCCAATTGACGGTGATGCTCTGATCGCCCGATACGCCCGTGACGTGGATCGGCGGCGCCGGTACGCGGCCAGGGTTCACCGACGTAGAACTGCTCGACAATGGACTGGTGCCGGCGGCGTTGGTCGCACTCACCGAGAAAACGTAGCTTTGTCCGTTGGTGAGCCCGTTGATCGTACAGGTGTTCACCGGACCAGTACCCACGACGTCAGTGCAGGATGCACCTTGTTGATCTGAGGCGACGTAATTCGTAATGGGCGAACTACCCGCCGACGTAGGGGTCGACCACGAGACGACTGCCAGCGCGTTGCTGGTACTCGCGACGACGTCACGCGGGGCGCTCGGGGCGCCGCTCGATGACGATGAAGGGGTTGCAGACAGCACGTTCGAGGGCACTGAGGTTCCTTCGTCGCTTTGCGCTTCGACACTGAAGTTGTACTTTGTGCCGCTCGTCAGTCCGCTCACGACGTAGGTGGTCGACGTGATCTCGTTGGAATTGATGGGTGGCGGCGCGGGTGCCTGCGTTGCGACGCCTTCGAGGACGTCATAACCGCTGGGCGCCGTGCCAGATCCCGACGGCGCGATCCACGTCAGCGTCACACTGCCGCTCGAGGCCGTGGCGCTCACTAAAACAGGCGCGGTGAGTGTCGTCGGCGCGATGGTGCCCGTTCCTGGTCCGGTACCCGTTCCCGTGCGCGAGTTCGGTAGGGCGCTAAAGGCGCTGGCGCTGTTGGGCGAGGCGGTCGGCGTGCCATCACCAGTCGGTCCGTTGTAGACGCCCTGACTGCTCGGTGCGTTGCACAGATACGTCCCGCAGGTCCCATCGCTGCCCTGGGTCACCGGGGTGAGGTCGTTCGTATTCGCGTAGAGATACTGCACGGGATAGTTGGCATGATCCATAGGTGCAGCCAGCGCGTACAGCGCGCCGATGATGGGCGCTGCGACACTCGTGCCACCGGCGACGATGAGCCCACCGTAGTTATACGTGTCGTACGCCCAGACGCCCGTGGACGGGTCGCCCACGGCGGCGACGTCGTTGTCGGTTCGATTTGCACAGCCGGTGTCGTCTTGCCATGCGGGCTTGGGCTCGTAGGCGCTGCATCCCCCCGCAGTGTCGGACCAGACGGTCGAGGAACCGTCGCGCACACCATTGGCACTGTGTTGGATGAGCGAGGTGCCGCCCACCGCAATAACGTCAGGCGAGGCGGCGGGGAATTCCACGCCGTAGCCTGTGTCACCGGATGCCGCCACGATCGGGATGCGCGGATGATTAAAGTACGCATTCGAGTCATTGACTTCACTGGGGTATTCCGTCGAACCGTAACTGTTGGACACCACCGTCGCGCCCAACGCGACGGCTGTGTTGACGCCGACACCGAGGTCGGCGATTGCGGCGCTCGGCGCTTCGACGAGCAGGATCTGACAATTGGGGCAAATCGCGCTGACCATGTCGATGTCGATTGACTCTTCGAGGGCCCAACTCGAACTTGCGCTAGGCAGCGGTGCCGTCGCGCCCGCGCTATTGACGATTTCTATCTTGCAACTCGTGTTGGCACTCGAGACCGTCCCCGCAGGACAGGCGCCCAATTTGAAGAAACTCCGGTAGTAGGCGAGGTCGCTGACGGTGGTGGGACTGCTGTACGCATCAACGACGGCGACGATTTGTCCGGCGCCGTTTCCGACGGCCTGGACCCACGAGGCGACGTTGTACGCCGACTGTAGGAATGCGGGAGAGTACGCGCCGTCATCACCTAACGTCGAGACCGCGGGCGTGCTCACTCCCACCTGGTTCGGGAGCACCGCTGGCTGGATGCCGAGGACCGAGTTGCAGTGTGCCGTTTGTGCGGGTACGTCTTGGGAACAGACATCCTGACCTTGACTGGCGAGTTGGGGTTGTGAACTCGAAGAACCCGTTGATCCGCTCGACGAGGTCGTGACGGCGTTGGCGTCGCCAACGACGCTCAGTGAAACGAGGAAAGTGGCGAAAAAGAACGTCACTGCCAAGCGAAGAGGGGTCCGCATGTAGCACCTACTTTTCGCACGATCATTTGGTGATCGAGATAATCAAACCAGCGTCGAGGCGTCCGGGGTGGGCGACAACCAACTGCTCTCGCAGACTACGCACAAAGGTGCCGGGCAGTGTTGCCCTTCTTTCCTAGGCAAGACGACCTAGGTGGAACGATTCGTCACTCGCGGCGTATCGTTTGGCAAGGAAAGGAGTGCCATGTGCGGTCGAGTCGCCCTCTTCACACCTCCCGTGCGCCTCGCGAAGTTGCTCGACGCCACTCTCGCCGCGGGCGTCGAGCCTGAGGGACATCCGAGTTGGAATGTCGGTCCTCAGCGACGACTCTTCGCCCTCACGCTCGATACGGGACGAGTCCTCGATTCGTATCGCTGGGGACTCCTCCCCAGTTGGGCCAAGGATCCATCGATTGCGAACCGGCTCTTTAACGCCCGCGCGGAAACGGTGGCGGAAAAACCTTCCTTTCGCAGCGCCTTCGCGAAGCG
>PLRK01000017.1 GCA_003163875.1 Acidimicrobiaceae bacterium
GCGGTACGTACGAAGAGCACCCCTACCGCGACCAATGTCACGACCAGTGCGACAACCGTCATCCGCTTGCGTGCGCCAATTCGTTTCACTATTAACCGTCGCCTCTACTCGAACACTTTTCCTATGACTGAGCTATGGGATTCGACACCCACCAACTCTGTTCGGGCCCTGACCTCTGGTCACGTTCCAATCACATCACGAGCATTAAAGTTTACAGTCAATGTGGTCCGGTATTTGGGTCGCAGCAGTGAAACACCATGGAATTCCATCGCTGAGCCCCACGACAACCAACTTCCCGCCATGCCACGCGAACGCTTTCTTAGAAAGCTCTGTGGTTCCTGTGATGTCCGTGCGAAATGACTTTCCGCGCAATGGGCGCCAACTCGGCCCGCGGTCGCGATCACTGACGACCAATATCGACGTTCAGTTTTCAGGCTCCATTCCACTATTGACATTCGACCTTGAGGATGCGCGCCGTGGCGTCTTTCGCGCGAGTGACAACGCGCGAGCGGCTCGTCGCAATCTCTACAACTTCTGGGAAACGACCTTATTGACTGACATCACCGTGACCTCTTTCACCTGCACGTGAAGATTGACCTGATTCTGTAGAAAGTTCGCCACGGCCTTTGCCCGGGCAAGGGCCAGGGCCGTGTCGTTCTTCGCAAAACCAGTGCAGAGGACGGAGTCGGCGCCTTTGAGTTTCTTTACCCAAGCCGATAGCGAAGCCTTGTCCACGGCATTCAACGTGCTGCTCGAACCCGCAAAGGTAATGGTGACCGCAGCCGGTACTGCTAGGACCACGGTGCTATAAAACGAAATCGTCGTCGACGGTGACGATACGGCCGGGGTAGAGCCTTCGGCGGCCTTCGTCGCAACGACCACGCACGTTCCGGCACTCTTCACCCTGAGCGTGTGACCCGAAATCTCACATCCTGTTGCCGAGCCATTTCGCACTCGGTAACTCGTTGGTCCCCCGACCGGATCGCCACTGGTGGCGAGGATAAGGGGTGATCCAACCCGTCCCGAATGAATCGTAATTTTCAGAGTCGGCGTCGTCGTCGTTATTGGCGTCGTCGTCGTTGTTGTTGGTGGCGACGGAGGCGACGACGCCGGTGGAGGTGGCGGCGCAGCAACGCCCGTCCCCGTCAAGGTCAGGGTCAGAACCCCATTGCCGTCATTTCCTTCTAGTTGCCACGATGACGTTTCCGGACCCAGTGATGTGGGCGCGAACTGTACCGACTCAACAATCGACGTGTCAGCCGCGATGACCGCGTTCAAAGGATTCGACAGTGCGCTGAAGTCCCCCGTCGGCGGAGTCGAGGACGTGATGGTGAGCGGAAATCCGCCTTGGTCACCAAGGTCGAACGTCATCGTCGCTGAGGAGCCAAGATCGACGTCGCCAAAATCAAGCGACGTAGGAGCGATCGAGATCTGAGCGGGCGGCGCCGCGGTGCCCGTAATGCCGACGCCGAAGGCTTTAGCCTGCCCGCTGACGGTGGCGTCGAGCGTGAACACGCTGTTAAAGACGTGCACGAAGTCTCCAGATGAACCCGGAGGATTGAAACTCACCGTGATGGGCCACGAGTCGCCCGCTTGGCCGTAGGGTGCAAGGGTCAGTGGCGTTGAGGGCAAATTCGTCGCGGTGAAGGGGAGCACCGGCAAACTGAGGCCGGTCCAGGTAATAGGGCTCGACGAAATGTTCGTGATCGTCACCGTCTGAGAGACCGTAGAACTCGCGATGAGCACTGGAGCGAAGGTGACCTGAGCTGGACTTATGCTCAACGACGCCGTCGACGTCTCCCCCTGTCCGTCCAGCGAAATTGTCGCAGTGGCGCCCGTGAAGTTAGCCGTGAGTTGACCTCGATTATCACCGAGAGCCGTCGGAGTGAAGTTGATCGGCACGGTGATCGATTGGCCGGTTGAAAGCGAGATTGGAAGTGACGGGGGTGAGTTACCTAACGTGAACGCCGATCCAGCAATCTCTAATGACGTCACGGTCGTCGGCGCCGAAGCCGTGAAGGTCGCCGTCGCGCTCGTCGACTGCGACACGACCGTGGTCGCAAAGCTTGGATTCGATCCGGTGAGCGCGGGGGTGGCAGAAGGCAGCGCACCAAAGGCCAGCAGAGTGTCGTCCTTGGTGCCCACGTAGACGATCCCGTTGTCCACGCCTGGAGAAGAGAAGACATTCGAGGTGAAGGTCCCTGACTGCCAGAGTTCTTCGAGCGTGCCGCTGGACCCCGGATTGACGGGCACTGGGTTGAAGGCTTCCAACTGTGAATTGGCGCCGCTGCCATTGTTCGCGTGAATTATCCACACGACGGCCGAGCCCGAGGTCGTGCCGTTAGAGGTGACGATGGGTTGCCCCGTACCAAAGCCGAAGGTGTTACCTGAATTGACTGTCTGTCCGACTAGTTGGAAGGAAACCACGCCAGAGTTGACGACTCGCTGTAATACGTCAAGTGACCCGCCATTCGTCTCATAGTTCGCGGTCCCACCAGTTGGTACGTAGATGTAGCCCCCGTCGCCGGGCCACACCGCCGGCTTTGACCACACGCCACCGTTCAGATCTACCTCGTCGACGCCATCGGAAGCGCTTGGACCTTGTTGATATCCGCCGAGGCTGTTCATGTTCAGCACGTAGAGCCTGCCCTCTTTACCAACCTCCAAAAGGACGTTCTGCTCCAGCGGCAATCCCATGCTTGTCGGCAACGCTACGGGACCGCCCGATCCGAGGTCGCCATCTATGGAGTTGAGCGTTGCGGCATCGGCAGGAATGAACCAGTCCACGACCTGAAGTTGGCCAGTTGGGTCGCCCGAGGGAGGATGGAGCTCGACCACGGCTTCGCCGTAGGTCGTGTTCAACGTCCCTGCCCCCGTGCCGGCCTCGGGGCCGGAGGGTATGTCGCCATTGCCCGTTGCCACGAAGATGTCGCCGTTACTGTCGACGACCGGTGCTGATCCCGACTGCCAGATGCCGCCGCCGGGCTGCTCGAATCCGGTGTCGGAGACGTCCTCTTCCGTTGACCACATGGTGGTGATCTGTGGCGAAGTTTGCGGCGTGTCTTCAGAGACACCCACGATCCAGCCTTCCCAGTTGCCGAAGTCACACTGGGATCCAAAGGTGGCGTACACCACACCG
>PLRK01000019.1 GCA_003163875.1 Acidimicrobiaceae bacterium
CGCGCCGATCTCGGTGCCGGGCAGCATGCGTCCGGTCATCTCGATGGTCACCTGGGCTTGGATCGGTACGATGCGGCCGTGGCGGGCCATTGCCCGATGGCACGCCGCGATGGCGGCCTTGCCCGACAGCAGGTCGAACATGGTCTCGACGATCAGGAGGTCGACGCCGCCCTCGAGCAGCCCGTAGGCGAGCTCCTCGTAGCTGGCCGACAGGTCGTCGTAGGAGATCTGGCCGAGCGTCGGGAATTTGGTGCCGGGACCCATCGACCCTGCGACGAAGGTTCGCCGTGACGCACTGCTATAGCTGTCGGCGACGCGCTTCGCGATGCTCGCTGACGCGTACGCGAGTTCATGGGCTCGATCGGCAATGCCGTATTCGTTGAGGACGACCGAGAAGCTCCCGAAGGAGTTCGTTTCGATCACGTCGACGCCCACGTCAAGAAAGGAGCGGTGCAGGGTCTCGACGGCGTCTGGTCTCGTGATGCAGAGCATCTCGTTACAGCCCTCGAAGGCGTGTCCACCAAAGTCCTCAGCGTGCAAATCCTGCATCTGAAAGCTGGTGCCCGTTGCGCCGTCGTAGATCAAGACGCCACGGGCAAGGGCCTCCAAGTAAGGATCATCAGCCCCCGGTCGGGCAAAGGGAGGGCGAACCGCGAGTTCCATTGCTGTAACAGGCTACCTGTGAGGGCACCGTCGTCACTACGCTTAGCACGTGAAGATTTACACCCGCGACGGCGACGACGGCACGACGGGACTCTATTTCGGTGGCCGCACCCGCAAGGACACTGAGCCCATCGAGGTCAATGGTGCCGTTGACGAAGCGCAAGCGTCACTCGGCTGGGCACGATCGCTGAGCGAGCCGTCGAGTCGCCTCCACGAGCTACTCATTACGCTGGAGCGAGACCTGTGGGTGCTGATGGCAGAAGTCGCCACACTCCCGACCAATCGTCACAAACTCGCAGCGGGTAAGTCGCTCGTCACGTCCACGATGATCGATCGTCTCGAGTCCGAGATCGACGCATTATCGAGTGAGATCGAGATGCCCAAGGAGTTTGTCGTTCCTGGCGAAAATCAGCTCTCCGCTGCGCTCGACGTGGCGCGCACGGTCATCCGACGAGCAGAACGAATCGCGGTGTCCTATCCACTCGAAGAATCACTCGTCGTTGCCTATTTGAATCGCCTCAGCGATCTCGCATGGACCATGGCGCGTTTTGCCGAGGGTCCTCACCACCGCACCGCGCGACAACATTAGGAAGAGGATCCCAATGGCCCGCACCGCTCGGCTCTCGACACCCGTCGAGGGCGCTCGTCAACCAACGCTCTGCGTGCCCGTACTTTTCGGCGATGACGGAGGCGTCATAGCGTCGTCGGTACCAATGGTGCTGGGAGGCCAAAAGATTCCCCGCAAGTTCTCTAGGGAATGGTGCGCGCAGCACGGACTCAAGAGTGAGCCGGGTTCCATCGTGGTGTTGCGCGCTCTGGGCGAATCGATCGTGTCACTCATCAGCGCCGGGACGAGTTTCAACGAACCCGAGAACTTTCGTCTCGTGGGCGCAGCGGCGGCGCGTAGTGCCGGCGACGCATCACTCGCGTTCTTTCTACCCACTGACGGCATCGAGCATCCGCGGGCGATCACCCAGGCGCTCGTTGAAGGAGCGTTGCTCGCGTCCTACAGTTTTAAGAACACGAACATCGACAGCACGTTTGACGTCGTGCCCCTGGGATCACCTCTTCCGAGTGTTGAAACCCATAACGACGTCGTTGAAGGCATCGAGCGCGGTGGCGTCATTGGCGAGGGTGTCAACTGGGCCAAACGACTTATCGACACGCCCGCGGGCCACCTCTCACCACGCGAACTGGCCAAACAGGTGATCAAGCGACTCGAGGACGACCCCTCGGTAGAAGTGGAGGCGTGGACCGAGTCACGGATCAAAGCCGAAGGTCTCGGTGGGCTTCTCGGCGTCGGTCAAGGTTCGGCGCAACCAACACGTCTCGTGTACGCCACGTACGAGCCTGCCGGTGAGGTGCTCGCTCATATCGCACTCGTCGGAAAAGGCGTGACGTTTGACTCAGGCGGACTCTCCATCAAGACCGGCGAGGGGATGATGACGATGAAGACTGACATGACTGGCGCGGCCGTCGTGATGAGCGTGCTCTCGATGGCGAGTCGACTCCGCGTGCCCGTCAAGATCACCGCCATCGCTCCGATGACCGAGAACATGACGGGCGAACGCGCGACGAGGCCCGGCGACGTGCTCACCATTCGCAACGGCATGACGATCGAGGTATTGAATACCGATGCCGAAGGCCGATTGATTCTCGCCGACGGCCTCAGCCTCGCCGCTGAAGCTCGACCCGATGCCATCATCGACGTCGCCACCCTCACGGGTGCACAGAACGTCGCCCTCGGTGACGAAGTGGGGGCACTGTACGCAACGACCGATGAACTGGCCGAACGCTTGAATCGCGCGAGCGCACGAAGTGGAGAAGAGTTATGGCGCATGCCACTCGTCTCGAAGTACGAAGCGCACATCGAGTCTGACGTCGCCGATATGAAGAATATCGGTAAGCCACCGCGTGCGGGATCCATCGTCGCGGCGCTTCTATTGCAACGTTTCACCGACGGGCTTCCCTGGGTGCATCTCGATATTGCAGGACC
>PLRK01000039.1 GCA_003163875.1 Acidimicrobiaceae bacterium
CGCTTCTTAGCCGCCTTCTTGGCTGGCGCCTTCTTGGCTACCGCCTTTTTCTTCGCAGCTGGTGCCACTTTCCCTCCTTGGGACTCATCAATGAATCAATTTGGGACCTCGAGCACACCACCGTGGTGCCTCAATCTTGGTACCGCCTTGACAGACGCGTACTCGACCATGTCCACCCAGCTTCGCAGCTGTGCAATGACTGTCCGCAGTGCACGGTCCTTGCGAAAGAGCGACGTACGGACGCGTTGCACGCAACACCTTCGCACT
This sequence comes from Acidimicrobiaceae bacterium, assembly GCA_003163875.1. Lineage (GTDB taxonomy): Bacteria > Actinomycetota > Acidimicrobiia > Acidimicrobiales > RAAP-2 > RAAP-2. The sequence goes on from PLRK01000039.1 coordinate 268, forward strand.
TCGTTGACCTCCTCCGCAGAAGGACAAGTAAAAGTCCACTCGCTTTAGGCACCAATGTCAAGCATTTCGAAATTTTTTCAAAATATTTACGACTGTTGTGTGTCGTGCGTGACGAAGGAATCTACTTGGGTCGCACACAACGCGGCGACGCGATGAGTGGTGATGAGCGATCAACACTCGTGCTTGGACCTAGTCGCAGTGGAAAGACGACGTCGATTATCATTCCAAATCTCCTGATCACAAAGCGATCTTGCGTGGTGACGTCGACGAAGGATGACGTAGTCGCGATCATGTCGAGCGCGCGACGTGACGGTGCACAACTGCTCTTCGATCCATCCGGAACGGTGCATACACCAAAAGGAGTTCAGCGTGTTGGATACTCACCAATTCGTCAATCAAAAAGTTGGGATGGTGCAGTACTCGCATCGCGAAGTCTCATCGATGTCGCGCGGCGAGGGCGAGTTGATCGCAGCGACGATCACTGGACCGAGCGTGCGGGAGCTCTCGTTGCGCCACTCCTACACGCCGCTGCACTCGGCGACGAGTCGCTCGGCCACCTCGCGTCGCGCATCGATGAACGCCGTGCGTACGACGCGCTCGCGCGCTTGCACGAGCAGTACGGTGAACACCATCCCGGGGCTTCATTGTTGCAAGGCGTTCTCGCGACCGAGGATCGTGAGCGATCGGGCATCTGGTCCACTGCTTCAGGACTCTTCGCCGGGATGCGCACCGACGCCGCTCGATCCTCGGCGCGCGAAGCACCACTCGATCTCGAAGAATTTTTGCGCGGTCCCCACCAACTCCACGTTGTCGCACCCAGTCGGCACCAGAACGTCTCCACGCCGTTAGTTGTTGGCCTTATCGAAGAAATTGTCCACTCGACCTACGACCGCCACCATGAGGGTGCGAAGCTGCTCCTGGCCCTTGACGAGTTGGCCAACGTGGCACCTCTTCCGCGTCTCGCGAGCATCGTGTCCGAGGGAGGCGGTCAGGGCGTACTCACCCTCGCGTGCCTGCAGGATTTGAGCCAAGCGCGAAGTCGTTGGGGCACCTCGGGAGAGGGTTTTCTCTCCTTGTTCCCTACTACCGTCGTGCTGCCAGGGATCGCGGACCGTCCCACCCTCGAGTTGCTCCAGCACCTGGCGGGGCGTGCGCTCGAGCCAACCACCAGTATCCAGCGCAGTCCCCGTGGTAAGAACGTGGGACACACAACCAGTTGGGTCGAACGCGATCGCGCGAGCATCGCCACCATCGCCCACGGACGTCCCGGCTTCGCTCTGGGGATGGACAGCGCCAAGGTGATGAAGTGGATCGAACTCACCCCCTCGTACCGAGACGCACGTTTCTCTCGCTACCTGGAGCGCTCGGGACCCTCGGAACGGTCCCGGGAGCGCTGACGCCAGCGTTGGAGATCGTGTTCGGCGAGTGGACGTGCACCGTGCTCACGAACGAGTTGGGTCATACGCGCGTGCGCGACACCAATAGAGCTTTCACGAACGCCCCTCGAGTCACGTAGCGAGGGATACAACGCGTCAATGGTGCGGTTCAAGGATGTCGCGTCTTGACCAAAGCGCGCGGCGTTGGCCCAGGCCATCACGAGGTGACGTCGAGTAATTTCGCGAGAACCTTCGAGTTCGGCCCCGAAGGCGTGCTCATCGATCGAGAGTCGCTGCACCCTAGGCGAAAGAACGGCACCCTCCGGCTCGAAGTCGCGAACATCACTACGCCACTTCTCGAGGACTTCGTCGCGACGCCACGAACGTTTCACGCCGCGTTCGGCGAAATGCCCACCCCACAGGGCTCGGTACCCCTCGTCTTGATCCACCACGTGCTCCACGCCATCGAATGAGCGCCACGCGACGTAGGGGGTGCGCTCGGCAAGTTCGTGACGAAGCGACGATCGATAGAGCGAGTCAGCGGCTTTGGCGTGCACCACGAGTGATCGAAAGTCGAGCACGCTCCTCGCTTCAAGAGTCCTCGCTCCCACGAGAACGTGGTCGTGAAGATGCGGTTCCCCGTGACGATTCACCCCGTGGGTGTAACTCACGATGCTCGACCACGTGCCAGGCATATCTCGGTCCTCACCACCGCGTCGATCACGCACGACGATCGCGCGCTCTTCGAGGTAGCGCACCGACGCCGTGACCGATTCACGGTGGGCGTCGACGACGCCAGCAGCGTACGACGGATCAAGAGCAATCAGAATCGAAGTGGGACGAGGTGCCGCGAAGATCAGGTCGTAGCCCAATACCTGAGAGCGCGGCGTGGACGAGAACACCTGTTGGACGTCACGCTCAGATCGCACGTCACCTTCGCCGCGTAGCCACCATCCCGCCTCATGGCGCAACCCCTCGAGTTCGAGGGCATAATCGTCGGTGAAGTAGGACACCTCGTTGGAACGTCGAGAAAATATTCGAAGCACGGACACCCCTTGGGTGCCCAACGGTCGCTACAGTGTCGCCGAAATCCTCTTCGCGAGTTCGTGGCCGGCGCGGCGATACTTTTCGGTCGCCACCGCCGCCCCGGGGCCAGCGAGGAGCATCAAGTGGTCCAGGAACGATTCATCGCTGACATGGAATTTCACGGCGTGGCGGCCATCTGACAGGGCCGTCCACTGCGCACTGGGCAAGGACTCAAACACGTAGCGAGCGTAGGGTTCGACGACCACTACGACTTCGTCACCCTCGTCGCCGACGTGCGTCAACCAATTGGCCACCGTGTCGGGTTCGCGTTGGTCGCTCACCGGTGAACTGGCCAGGATGCCGTCAATGCGATCGACGCGGAACGTTCGCCACGACGAACGAGTAGTGCAGTAGGCACGAACATAACTGTGGCCGTTGAGCACCTTGATCTCGCGTGGTTCGATGGAACGTTCCTTGGCTTCCTCCGCGGACGCCGCGGTATAGAGGATCTTGATGCGCCGATGTCCGTCTAGTGCTTCTCGAAGTTGGGGCAGCAATGATTCGTTCGCCATTTCGATCTGCAGGTACGATGACGCGACCTCTTCAATCTTCTCGATGGCCGAATAGATTGCTGGATCGGTGTAGACCCGCGAGGCCTCACGAAGCGCGATGTTTAGTTCGAAGACGTCACGCCACATCAAGGCCGGGGGCTCCTCGATGACATCGTCGAAGTCCACCCGATACGTCGAATCATCGGTGTCTTCGTGATCCCAATCGTCGCAGTCCTTAATAACGTGCGCCGGAAATCGCCCGACCCCGTCGCTAGATTCAGCCAGAGGTTCAAGCGTCGAGAGTCGGTCCATGATGAGACGCACGTGCGCAGGACTCAAATTGAAGCGCGTGGCAAGCTCACTGATCCGAAGACCGTCCTCAGCGAGGTAGACCGCGTGCAAGAGTTGCAGCGTTTCGCCGAGCACGTCGCTCGACGCGGGCCCGGCGAACTTTAGTGTGGCGGGCGACGGGACGCTTCCCTTGTTCACTCGGCTCAACCAGTCCTGGAGTTCCTGTCGTAGAGCCTTCGGGCTTTGGAGTCGAACTCGTTCGGCTGCTTCAAGGACGAATCGAAGTGCTTCGCGTGGACTTTCGAAGGAAATTCCCACTTCCATCTTTCCTTCCTTCTTCTTCGCGGCGAGCGCGCCGGGATACTGACGAACGAGAAGGTCTCCGTAGTTCTCGTTGGTCGTGACCACGACGTCAATGGGTGAAGGTGCCTTTTGAAAGGACGCTCGCCAAGCGCGGGCGTGCTCGAGCGTCTCGTCGTCCACATCGAAGGTATCGCTGAGGACTTCGGGCATCGACGTGAACCTGGAGAATCGGTACCCTTTGATCTCTTGGGTTCCTCGAACGCGCGCTACCAGGTACGACACACCGTTGAAGACGCCAATGACCAGCGGTTCGACTGTTCGCTGCTTATTTGACGACGACTGATAGTCAAAGCGAAGTACTCGGCGCTGGTGCAACGCACGCACGACGGGCGTGTAATACGACGAGAATTCAAGACCACCGTCGCTGGCGGGCATTTCGTTAAAGACACTGAACGCCCCCGATGCGCCAAATCCACAAAACCGAAGACTCAATTGCACGACTCGTCGTTCGTCGTCGTTGAAGTGGATCAACGGCGCGTACCCACTGGCAGGGTCGATGCGATAGCCCACGGCATCACCGGGCAAAGGCACGGTCTCAATGTCGAAACCTAGTTCGCGAATGCGCGCTTTGTCACGCTCGAACTTCTGGCGAACGGCTCCATCGTTCCCTTCGTAGGCATGAATCTTTTTAGGACCCTTGGAGGACACCGGAAACTCGTCGACCCTGAGATCTCGAATGATCTCATCTTGGGTCAGGGGTCGGTCATCGCTCCACGCTCGCTGCAATAACAACACGAGCGCCACGAGGCGTTCTCGACTTTGCTCTATACCCCCACGGATCGAACTCACGTCAATCCCCACCGAAGCGATGTGCGGACCATCCGTGCCAACCGCGAGTCCGCACCTAGTTGCCGGCCCTCTTTTGTTCTTCGAGTAGCGCTTCTTCGCGCCGCCAGGTACCCGAGCGCCCTCCTGACTTCTCCCACAGCGCCACCTCTTCGATCGTCATCGTGCGATCCGTTGATTTACACATGTCGTAGATGGTGAGTGCCGCCACCGTCACCGCCGTGAGTGCTTCCATCTCCACGCCAGTGCGATCGACGGTATCGACGCTCGCTTCGACTTCAATGTGCGTGTCAGCGATCACGAAATTGATGTAGACGTTGCCCACTAGCACCGGGTGCGACATCGGCAGCAACGTCGCAGCGAATTTCGCCGCCTGCATGCCCGCAACGCGTGCGGTCGCGAGGACGTCGCCCTTGTTCATCGCGTTCGCCGCCACGCTCGCGGTTGTTTCCGCCCGCATGTTCACGCGACACCTCGCGAGCGCCCGGCGCGCGCTTACCTCAGACGGACCGAGATCACGGGGAAACGCCCCGTTCAATGATGTCCGTCGTAGTTGGTGGAAGTCGTCCACCGCGCCATGCTAGTGAACGCTCGACCGAAGCCGGTCCCTAGCCCGGTACACTGCTCTCGTCGCCTTGTGCTACAGGAGTTCTGATGCCGACCTACGAATACGAATGCCAATCGTGCCACCAACGTATAGAGAACGTGCAAAAATTCGCCGACCCTGATTTGACCGTGTGTCCGGCCTGCGGCGGGGAGCTTCGAAAGGTCTTTTCAGCGGTGGGCATCGTCTTTAAGGGCAGCGGGTTCTACAAGACCGATAGTCGCGGATCATCCTCCAGCGTGACACCACCGGCGACGACGCCTACCCCGGCGGCGACGCCGTCCGTTGAGAAACCCGCGTCGACGAAAGCGCCTGAGAAGACCGCCGCCACGACCACGGACTAACTACCAGAGACCGCGATTCCCTCAATCGCGAGCGATTGGCCTGCGGCGCTTCCCGGGAGCCATTCGACGTCGTTTCCGACAAACGCAATATCGAGCAACATCCGCTGCAGCGTTGAGGCGACGGTGATCTCTCGAACCGGCTCGGCGAGTTCGCCGTTGCGAATCATGAGTCCGGTCACGCCAACGGAGAAGTCTCCCGAGATCGGATTGACACCGGAGTGCACTCCTGTTAACGATTCGACGTAAATGCCGTTGGCGACGCTCCGAAAGATTTCCGATTGGTCCAAGTCGCCAGGTTGGAGTTGCAGCGCTCGACAACCCGGCGACGGAGAACCGGCGATCCCGCCGCGTACCGCACAACCATTGGAGATGGTTCCCGCTCGCTTGGCCGACACCGTGTCATAGACGAAGGATCGCAGCTGCCCGGCGTTGATCAACTCATTGGGCCGACACGCAAGGCCCTCACCATCGAACACGCTCGCCGAGAAGTGACGCGGATCGGTCGGGTCGTCACGCAGCGTGAAGAGCGAAGAGGCGACGTCTTCGCCAATTCGATTGGCGAAGAACGAGCGACCATAGTTCACTGCTTCACCGCTTAAGGCACCGCCAATTATTGTGAGCAACGTCGCGGTACTTCGAGGATCGAAGACCGCCGTGCAGCGCATCGACTTAGGCTTCACCGCTCCGAGCATCCTTGTCGCTCGATCAATCGCGTCCTTCGCCGCGACCGTGATGTCGACGTCGCGTGGTGCCCTTCCCGCGCTCAGTCCCCAACCTGTCTGGTCATTGCCTCCGTCATTGGCAATCGCTTCGACCGACACGTACGTCCCGGACCTGGCGTACGCGGCACGTATTCCCGTCGTGGACGCGATGACCGCTTCAGCGACGTAGTCCGCATAGTTGGACGAATCGACTTGGCGGATCCGTGGATCACCCGTGCGTACCAGTCGCTCGAGGGTGATTGCCATCTCGATCTTTTCGTCTAAGGGCGTCTTGAGCACGGAGTCGTCCGAAAGGCTCAAGGACGCCGGGAGGACGCCATCGGGCCGTGCGAAGGTGAGGAACTCGTCTTCGGTCGCGAATCGCGCGTTGTCACGAGCTTCACGAAGTGCGTCACGGATTGCTCCGTCATCAAGGGACCCCGCCCAGGCGGTGCCCACTTGCGCGCCTCGAACACCGTCACGCAGGATGCGGATACCGATGCCCGACGACGTCGCGGTCGAAAGATTCTCGATGGCGCCCTGGTAGGCCTGGATNNTTCGCCACTCTCTCGGTAGTCAAGGATTCGCTCCGCCTGAGCGAGCAACTCACTCATGACGCCGTGCCGCCAATGGTCACCGCACTCAGACGCATCGTCGCTTGACCGGTGCCCACGGGAACAGACTGCCCGTCTTTGCCGCACGTGCCTGGCGTCATCGAGAAGTCGTTCGCGACGGCGTCGACGCGATGAAGAATTGCTGGACCATTGCCAATGAGGTTGCAATCACGCAGTGGCGCGGTGATCTTGCCGTCTTCAATCATGAATGCGGCGGTCATGCCAAAGACGAAGTCGCCCGTCGCAGTGTTCACTTGACCGCCGCCAAGTTGCGCGACGTACACACCTCGAGGCGTCTGCGCGACGATCTCGTCGGGGTCGGAATCGCCCTCGAGCAAATAGGTATTGGTCATTCGAACCATCGGAAGGTGTTGATAACTCTGACGCCGACCATTGCCCGATGACACGCGGCCTTCTTTGCGAGATCGTAAGTAGTCCCACATGTAGTCCGTGAGGACGCCGTTCTCGATAAGCACATTGCGCGAGCCCGGTCGGCCTTCGTCGTCGAGCGCGAGATAACCCCACTCCCCATTCACCGTGCCGTCGTCAACGAGCGTGACGAGGGGGCTCGCGACTTGCTGACCCATTTTCCCTGCGTACACCGACGCCTGCTTCAAGATCGCATCCGCCTCAAGCCCGTGTCCGCAAGCTTCGTGAAACAAGATGCCGCCTGATCCCCCCGCGAGAACGACAGGAAGGTCGCCCGACGGTGCGGGTCGTGCGCCAAGCTTGGTGATCGCTTGCTGGGCGGCACCCCTCGCCGCTTCCTCGACCGCTTCATCACTGAGGATCTCGAATCCACGAGTGCCCGCGATTGGCCGATATCCCGTTTGCATGCCGGTGTCGCCAGTGGCGACGCACGAAATATTGAAGCGGGTCCGAATTTGATGGTCAGACGCGTAGACGCCTTCGGAGTTCGCCACGAGGAATCGTCGACTCGAATCCCCGAGCGCGACCTGCACTTGTGTGATGGAGGAACCCTGCGATCGCGCCACGTCATCGGCGTAACGAAGTAACTCAATTTTTCTCGACTTCTCAACATCGCTCGGCAGCGTCAGCGCGCTCGTGGGATGTTCGAATAGGTTTCCGAGGGCGACTTCCTTTGTTCCTCCACCACCTTCGCGCGCCACCGCCGCCGCCGCGCGAGCTGCCGCGAGAAGTCCCTTTTGCGAAAGATCCGCCGTATGAGCAAAGCCAGTAGTCTCGCCAACGACGACGCGAATGCCCGCGCCGCGATCGCGACCTGAACTCAACTCTTCAACACGACGCTGATCAAGAATCGCCGACGACGTACTCCGGTCCTCGACGAACACTTCAGCAAAATCGCCCCCGCGACTTAAGGCTTCGTTAATGGTGTGTTGTATGACGTCATGTTCGACCAAAGGGATAGACATAGAGAGAAGCGTATCGTCCTTCAAAAAAATATTTGCCCAATTAATTGGGGCTCCGGTGCGCAATTGTCAAGAGTTCGTAACGCATTTGACATAAGAAACTGGTAAGCCGCGTCGATTTCTGTGGTGTAGTCGAGGGAGAGACAGGGTCGCTGCGCATCCGCGACAGCGATCCACACCTACACACTCGTAGGAAATGACACATGGAGGAAACGATGAGCGACGCAAAGAACACCGAACAGCACACCGAGGGTCACGAGCACGGCGCCGAAGGACACGCGTCGTGGGCCATGCAGCGAGGGTTTCGCGGCCGCCGGCGTCTGGTGTTTGGCGTGATTCTGATCATCGCCGTTCTTGTCCTCGTAGGCGACATCTTGAGTGCCGTCGCACTTGGACGCACATCGTCGTCGAACTCTGGCGCGGGTACTGTCTCGGTGACGGGTTCAGGGACCGCCACGGGTACCCCCAACACCGTCAGCTTCCAAATTGGCGTGAGCAGCATCGCCAAGAACGCTTCGAGTGCGCTCGCAGCGAATAATGCCCGCGTCGCCTCGGTCGAGGCGGCTTTGATCAAGAGCGGCGTCACGAAGAAAAATTTGCAGACATCTGGTCTCAACATTTACCAGAACACCAATAACAGCGGTGTCGTGACGGGCTTCACTGCTGAAGACGACTTGAATGTCACACTGCACGAGATCAGCAAGGCCGGCGCAGCCCTTGATGCCGCGACGAACGCCGCCGGAAACGACGTGCAGTTGAGTGGACTGACGTACTCAATCTCCAATCAATCGGCGCTCTATCAAAAGGCGCGCACTTCGGCGATGAAGGCCGCCTACAGCCAGGCCGCCGACATCGCCAAAGCTGCACACGAGAGCGTCGGCTCGATCAAGAGCGTCACCGACAACGAGAACACGAGCGGTGGCATATCGCCACTGCCATTGCAGTACAACGCGACAGGAGCGAAGGGAATCGCCAAAGTACCCCTCGAGCCGGGTTCACAGACCGTTACCGACCAAGTATCTGTCGTCTACACATTGAAGGGTTAGCGCGCTGCGGCGAGGGAAGCAGCGACCATGTCGCACCAAATGGTCGGTGCTTCACTCGAACGCGCGCTGCTAACTCAGAAGTAGGCTGTCATGGTGATTCTGCCGTCGATTGAAACGCCCGCCGATCTCCAGGACCTTTCCTATCGCGAACTCAACAAACTCAGCGCGGAAATTCGTGAGTTCATCATCGCTACGGTCAAGGCGACGGGCGGACATCTCGGATCGAACTTAGGAGTTGTTGAATTAACGCTCGCCCTTCACCGAGTCTTCGAGTCACCGCGCGATATCCTCCTCTGGGACACGGGCCACCAGGCCTACGTGCACAAACTCCTCACTGGACGTCGATACGGCTTCAAGGGCCTTCGTCAGCGCGGCGGACTCTCGGGATATCCCAATCGCTCTGAAAGTCAACACGACTGGATTGAGTCGTCGCACGCTTCGACCGCCCTCTCCTACGCCCACGGCCTCTCGGTCGCCCTTGAGAAGCGAAAAGAACTTGTGGGACACGGTGGACAACGTCACGTGGTGGCGATTGTCGGTGACGGTTCGCTGACGGGTGGCATGGCGTACGAAGCGCTCAATAATCTCGGCGTCACGAACCAACGGGTCGTGATCGTGCTCAACGACAATGGTCGAAGTTACGCGCCCACCATCTCGAAGTTGTCCACCTCGCTCACGACGCTACGACTCAACAAGACCTATCTCACCTTACGCGAGCGCTTCCGTCGCCTGATCCCTCGACTGCCGGGGGGCAAGGCCGCCTACATCGGCATCGACGGCTTTACCTCGGTGGTACGCGAAATGGTGACGCCCCACACCTTCTTTGAGAATCTCGGTGTGCGCTACATCGGACCAATCGATGGACACAATATCCGCCAACTCGAGACCGTGATCAAGAACGCAGCTGAATGGGACGGGCCAATCGTCGTCCACGTGCTCACCGAAAAGGGACGCGGCTACGAACCCGCCACCAACGACACGTTGAAAATGCACGACTATAAATTGCCCGCACGTCTCAACGACGAAGACGTCGCGCCCCAATCGTTCACGCAGGCCTTCACGGACTCGCTCATCGCGCTCGCGAGTGCGGACGACCGAATCGTCGCGATTACCGCAGCGATGGCGGGGCCTACCGGCCTTCTCGGTTTCCAAGAAAGGTTCCCGTCACGATTTTTCGACGTGGGTATCGCCGAACAGCATGCCGTTACCGCTGCCGCCGGCATGGCAATGGGTGGGCTCAAGCCCGTCGTCGCGATTTATTCGACGTTCTTTTCGAGGGCGTTCGACCAAGCGAATCTTGACGTGGGACTATTGAATTTGCCGGTGCTCTTCGTGTTCGATCGTGCCGGCATCACCGGCGATGACGGGCCAAGCCATCATGGCGTGCTCGACATCGCACTATGTCTCGCCATCCCGAACATGACAATTTTCGCGCCCTCGTGCGTTGAAGAGATTCCTGAGATGATGGCCACGGCACTTTCGATGTCGACGCCGACGGCGATTCGCTTCCCAAAGACACTCCCCCAGCCGCTCGACAAGAAAATTGGCGAGGGACTTCGAGCTCGCGAGATTGTTCGAGGTGACGGTTCGCTCTGCGTGTTGGCGGTGGGGAAAATGACGCCAAACAGTTACCGCGCTCTCGAGCTCATGGGGGCCGAACGTTCGAGAGTTACCTTGTACGACGTTCGAGTTTTGCCACCCGATCCAGCGATGATTGATGACGCCCTCACCCACGATCGCATCATCACGGTCGAAGACGGCACCCGACACGGCGGTGCGGGAACCTTGATGGTCTCGGCAATTCGAAATCGTGCCCAAGAGCTCGAACGTCCGTTTCCATCGACACGAATCTTGGGCGTGCCGCGCGCGTATCTCGAACACCACCAACCCGACGCTCTCCTCGCAGAAATCGGACTCGACCCCGAGGGACTCGCCGCCGCCTTTAGCCGCCTTCTGGACGACCAACCCGAATTTCCACGCGTGCTCCCCGAGTCGCCTCGCTCGAATTTCCTTTGACGCGCTTCGACGATACGACAAGTACATTGCGAGCATGACGTACGACGTGGAGAAGACCGACGAGGAATGGCGACGCGAACTCGCACCTGAGCGTTACGCCGTGTTGCGCAAGGCCGCCACGGAAGCTCCGTTCACGGGATCGCTCTTGCATGTTGACCTAAACGGTTTGTTCAGTTGCGCGGGATGTGGACAGAAGCTCTTTACGAGTGCCCAGAAGTTCGACTCGGGTTGTGGTTGGCCGAGTTTTGATGCGTGTGAACCTGGCACCATCATCGAGCGCGAAGATCGCTCCCTCTTTCGACGACGTACCGAGATTCTTTGTTCTCGCTGCGGGGGTCACCTCGGACACGTCTTTGACGACGGTCCCACACCCACGGGGCTGCGCTACTGCGTCAATTCACTCGCGATCGACTTTGACGAGGAGAAGCGCTAGACGTCGAGGAAGCGACGTATCGCGATGGCGGAACCGACCGAGCCAATGACCACGCCGACGATCAAGACGACAGCGTTCGTGCCGAGCAGTGCATTGGTGTTGAGTTGGAACTCGTTGTGCAGTGGGTACCACGTGTGAAGTGCCGTGACGGCCAGTATTGCGACAACGGAGCCCAGAAGTCCCTGGATGAAGCCTTCGGTAATGTACGGGATTCGGATGAACCAGTTCGTCGCACCAACGAGTTTCATCACTGAAACCTCGCGACGACGCGAGAAGATCGCCATACGAATTGTGTTCAAAATTAGGACAGTCGCCGAAAGAAGCAGCACGCCCGCCAACGCGAGGAACACGATTTGGATGATACGAATCGCCCGGTTCATCTCGCGGATCTGTTGTTCGGGAGCGGTGACGCTATAGACACCGGGCTGGGACGAGAACGTTGACTGCACGACGAATGCGTTGCTCGGTACGGTGGGGACGCAGCGGAACGACGACGGGACCTCCGAGGGCGTCAACACCGTCGATTCGTCTTGGGGCAGCAACTTCACTGCTTCCTTGTAGTCCTGCGCTTGCGTGTAGTAGACGCAACTCTTGACGATGGGGAGATCCGCCAATTGGCTTTGCACACTCGAGATCTCATTTTGCGATGCAGCGGGCTCCATCCACACCGTCACGCGGGTTCCCTGCTGCCATTGTGCCGACGCTTGAGCGGCGCTCTGCTTCAAGAGCAAGGCCGATCCCACCAACGACAGAGACACGGCAACGGTTAAGACTGCGGCAATCGTCATCATTCGATTACGCCACAAGTTTCCCGTCGTTTCCTTGAAGGCGTATCGCAGATAGACGCGCATTACAGCATGACTCCTTCGTCAATCCCGTATACACCACGAACTTGGTCACGGATCATCTCACCACGATCGAGCTCGACGACACGTCGTCGCATTCGGTCGACCAACGCTTTGTCGTGCGTCGCCATGACGACCGTCGTACCCGTGCGATTGATTCGCTCGAGTAACGCCATGATCGACTCGGAGTTCGCCGGGTCGAGATTCCCAGTGGGTTCGTCCGCGAGCAAGATCAGAGGGCGATTGACGAAGGCACGCGCGACCGCGACACGCTGCTGCTCTCCACCGGAGAGTTCACCAGGTACGTTGCGCGATTTGTCGGTGAGTCCGACAAGTTCAAGAATCTGGGGCACCTGGCTGTCGACAGTTGACCGGGGTCGCCCAATCACCTCGAGGGCGAAGGCCACGTTCTCAAAGACGGTCTTATTAGGAAGCAAGCGGAAGTCCTGAAAAACGCAGCCGATATTGCGGCGAAGATACGGAACCCGCCATTTGGGGAGTTCGCCAATGTCGCGTCCCGCCTCGAGGATGCGCCCCTGGTCTGGAAGTTCCTCGCGCAGCAACAGTCGTAAGAACGTGGTCTTTCCCGATCCCGACGCGCCGACGAGGAAGACGAACTCACCCTTTTCAATGTCGAGGGTGATGTTCTTGAGGGCAGGAGTGCCGTTCTTATACGTCTTGGAGACGTTCTCGAAACGAATCACGCGTAAGCCCCCTTTTTAGGATTGTTGGATGCAGCGACGATGCCGCTCTACGCACTTTCCATTCTAGTTTGGCTCGCGAACGCGCTCGCGTCAGGAAAACCTTGGTTTATGGGGTTTCCGAAGTTCTTACGATCTAGAACGCTGGCGACGAAGTTCCGCTTCCATGAACCCGTCGAGATCACCATCGAGCACGGCATCGACATTGCCCGTTTCAAAATCCGTGCGGTGATCTTTCACAAGTTGGTAAGGCGCTTGGACGTAACTGCGAATTTGTGAACCCCACGCATTGTCCGCGCGATTCCCGCTGAGTGCGTCCATTTGTGCTTGGCGCTGCGCGCGGGCGCGCTCGGCCAATTTCGCCTCCAAAATCTGCATGGCACGCGCCCGGTTCTGGTGCTGACTGCGTTCGTTTTGGCAACTCACGACGATATTGGTTGGAAGGTGCGTGATGCGAATCGCCGAATCGGTCTTGTTCACGTGCTGACCTCCTGCGCCCGAAGACCGATAGGTATCGATGCGCAGATCCTTCTCATCGATCTCCACTTCTCCCGCATCGTCATTCAGCAGGGGCGTGACCTCCATGCTCGCAAAACTCGTTTGACGTCGAGCTTGTGAGTCGAAGGGACTAATGCGAACGAGTCGGTGAACGCCACGCTCCGCCGACAGCCACCCGTAGGCGAAGCGCCCCTTGACGATGCACGTCGCCGAAAGCAAACCCGCTTCTTGTCCTTCCGTTGCTTCGTCAATCTCGACCCCGAAGCCACGACGCTCGGCCCAGCGCGAATACATCCGCAACAACATCTCAGTCCAGTCCTGCGCGTCGGTACCACCAGCGCCCGCGTGAAGTTCGACGATCGCATCGTTTTGATCGTAAGGACCGCTAAGGAGACTTTGGGTCTCGAGCGATGCAATCTCTTGCTCCAATTTCGACACGCTCAACGCGAGTTCGTCGAGCAGCGACCAATCGGCCTCACCAGCACTGAGCGATTCGCGCGAAAACTCCGCCAGCACAATACTGTCGTCAATCTCGCTTCGTAATCCGTCGAAGAGATCGAGATCATTGGAGAGGCGACCGAGTTCCGTTGTGACCTCGCGAGCGTGATCTTGATCGTTCCAGAGATTCGGATCCTGAGCTTCGCTGTTCAAAATCTCGTGACGCACGCGACTGTCCTCAATCTTCAAGTAATCCTTCGCCGCACTCCAACGCCTCTCGAGTTCCTCTATTGCTCCGAGGGCATCACGCAGCGCGTTCTCTGCCTTAGGGTCGGCCATGGCACTGCTTGAACTTCCGACCTGAACCACACCAGCAAGGATCGTTTCGCCCGATCTTGTCGTGTCGCGCTGGCGCCGGAATCGCCGCTGTCACTACTGGCGTCGAGTGTGCGGGTAGTTCCGTCGCTCCCGGAGCGACCTGCTCGACGTTGGTCGACGCGCCAGCCAATCCTTCGTCGTTCGCCGGTTCAATCTTCGCCTCGACGTGAGTGATGTAACGCACGTAGTCATTGTCGACGGCTTCGAGGAGGTGCTCGAACATGAGATAACCCTCCTTCTGCCACGCCGTGAGAGGGTCTTGCTGGGCGACTTGTCGCAAGTGGATACCGTCGCGCAAGTAGTCCATGTCCGAAAGGTGCTCACGCCAACGTTGATCCAAAATCTGGAGCATCACGTCGCGCTCGATCTCTTTCGCAGTGTCCATACCGCCAGGAAATTCTTCACACTTCTTCTCGTATAACCCAACCGCGTCGTCGACGACCAATCCGATGATGTCGTCGCGATCGTCGTAGGCGGCGAGAGTGTCAACGGTAAGCGTCGTCGGGTAATAGATCTGCAGCTCGTTCAAGAGATAGGAGAGATCCCAGGTTTCTTGGAATTCACCATCGAGGTGCTCGTCGACAAATGTGCTCAGCACTTCTTCAATGAGTTCAATGGTGGCGTCATGGATGTCTTCGCCGTCAATGACTTGTTGACGACGCTTGTACATGACCTTGCGCTGCTCATTCATGACCTCGTCGTACTTGAGGACATCCTTACGAATTTCTGCGTTGCGCCCTTCGACCGTGTTCTGTGCACGCTCAATCGCGCGCGAGACCATCTTCGCTTCAATCGCCTCGTTTTCGGGCATCGTTCGATCCATCACCCACGACACGGCACCCGTCGCGAAGAGTCGCAGCAATTCATCCTCGAGCGACAAGAAGAAGCGACTTTCACCGGGATCACCTTGTCGACCCGAGCGTCCACGAAGCTGATTGTCGATGCGTCGAGAATCGTGACGCTCGGTGCCCAGAACGTAGAGACCACCAAGCTCGCGAACCTGGTCGCCTTCGGCGTCACAGATGGGCTTGTACTTCGCGAAGGCAACTTGGTAGGCAGCGTCGTATTCTTCGGTGCCGGGTTCGAGTCCCCGGCTCAGCGCCTCACGATTCGCGAGACCTTCAGCGTTACCGCCCAAAATGACGTCCACGCCACGACCGGCCATGTTGGTTGCGACGGTCACCGCATGAAGCCCACCCGCTTGGGCGACGATTTCGGCTTCGCGAAAGTGTTGCTTCGCGTTGAGCACTTCGTGAGGCACACCGGCCTTTGAGAGTTCTCGCGACAACAATTCGGATTTCTCCACCGACGCCGTACCGAGCAGGACCGGCTGACCCTTGTCACTGCGTTCATGGACCTCGTCGACGATGGCCCTGAATTTCGCGGCTTCGGTCTTATAGATGAGGTCGGGTTGGTCGATTCGAATGTTGGGCCGGTGCGTGGGTATTGGCACCACCGACAGTGAGTACGTACTACCGAACTCGCCCGCCTCGGTCTCGGCGGTTCCGGTCATGCCCGCCAATTTCTCGTAGAGGCGAAAGTAGTTCTGCAGCGTGACCGTCGCCCACGTGTGGTTCTCCTCTTGGATACGAACACGCTCTTTCGCTTCGACGGCTTGGTGCAGACCGTCGGACCAGCGACGACCATCGAGGGTCCGTCCAGTGAATTCGTCGACAATCTTCACGACGCCGCCATCGACGAGATAGTCCTTGTCACGATGGAAGAGTTCCTTCGCACGTAGGGCTTGGCCCAGTTGATGCACGTAGTTCGTCGCGACGGCGTCATACAGGTTCGCCACACCGAGCAGTCGCTCGACCTTCTCGATGCCCTCTTCAGTCGGTACGACCGTCTTTTTCTCCTCGTCGACTTCGTAGTCGGTGTCGCGGTTAAGGGAACGAACGATGGACGCGAATTGGTAGTACAACTTGGTGACGTCGGTCGCCGGACCAGAGATGATCAGTGGCGTACGAGCTTCGTCAATCAAGATCGAGTCGACCTCGTCGACGATCGCGTAATGGTGACCGCGCTGGACCATGTGCTCGCGTCGCCGCGCCATATTGTCACGCAAGTAATCGAATCCGAACTCAGTGTTCGTTCCGTAGGTGACATCGCTGGCGTACGCTTCACGCTTTTGATCAAAGTCAGGCAGGTCCGGTCCGACGCGGCCCACGCTCAGTCCCAAGAATTTGTGCAACGCACCCATCCAGTTTGCGTCACGCGTGGCAAGATAATCGTTCACGGTTACGACATGCACGCCGTTGCCCGCGAGTGCATTCAAGTAGACCGGCAACGTCGAGACGAGAGTCTTTCCTTCACCAGTCTTCATTTCGGCGATCCAGCCAAAGTGCAGTGCCATGCCGCCCATGAGCTGTTCGTCGTAGTGTCGCTGTCCTAGGACGCGGGTCGCACCTTCGCGCACCACTGCGAAGGCCTCAAAGAGTAGGTCATCAAGGGTCTCGCCTTCAGCAAGTCGAGCTCGGAACTCGTCGGTCTTGGCGCGAAGTTGCTCGTCAGTGAGAGCCGCCATCTCGTCGCTGAGTTCGTTAATGGGCGGCACGAGCTCTGCGAGCTGACGAACTCGCTTACCTTCACCCGCTTTGAGGACCTTCTGAAACAAACTCATGGTTATCAAGCCTACAGTTCGAAAGTGAAGTAATCGCCGCTCGCTCGCTCGCGCGGCGTCGGCGGCTTAGGGCCGATTCTTCTGCCAAACGGTCGTAGGGACTGCGAGTGTTGACCTGGTCTTTGACCCCACACTTGCCTGCAGCGGTGTCCGTGCGCGCCCTCGGCAGTACAAGACTCTCCGAAAACGATGTCGCACACTTCACCGGCTCGACGAATGACCACTTTGGCCACCCACCGGCAGGACTTACTTCTAAACCGCGCCATGCTCGGTTCCAAAAAGGCACCTTACGTGGGTCGTTTCGCCCGCGGCTGGCATCGACTTTCAACCACAAACCACTCGCAGCCCTCGTCACATCCTACGCGCCGGGGCCCTCAATGGGAAGGGCGAAGAATCAAGACGACAAAGAGACGAAATCCTAGGACCACCGTCGCGAGTGGGAGTAACGCTCGACGCAGCCCGCTCGCCGTCTGCCATTCGAAGCGCATCGCGCTTCGATGATGCGCGATCAACATTGCCCGAGAGTCGCGGCTTCGCGAGAGTCCCTCAATATGGGTGACTTCGGCGCTGGTGACTGCCGCGACCGACGAACCGCTCGCACGGACCTGCCAGCACAGCGCCATGTCTTCGGCGAACATGAAGTAGCGCTCGTC
>PLRK01000065.1 GCA_003163875.1 Acidimicrobiaceae bacterium
GTCGGCAAGGACACCATCAAGGTTCTCGCCGAGCGGAGCCCTGCTTCGTTGCCGTGGGCGGATCTCAATATCGACGTTGTCATCGAGGCAACGGGCTTGTTCACGTCGCGAGAAGCGGCTGGGCAGCACCTCAGTGCGGGGGCGAAGAAGGTGATTATCTCGGCTCCTTCGGGTGACGCTGACGCCACCATCGTGATGGGCGTCAACGAATCAAGTTACGACGCACGGACTCAGCACGTCATCTCTAACGCGTCGTGCACGACCAACTGNNATGGTCAAGGTCCTCGACGACGCTTTCGGAATTGACGTGGGTCTCATGACGACGGTGCACGCGTATACCAACGATCAGAATCTCTTGGATTTGCCGCACAAGGACCTTCGTCGATCACGCGCCGCCGCGATCAATATCGTGCCGACCTCGACTGGCGCGGCACGCGCGACGAGTTTGGTCTTGGCTTCCATGAAGGGTCGCCTCGATGGAACGTCGCTTCGCGTACCAATTCCGGTGGGGAGCATCACTGACTTCACGGCGATTGTGCGTTCGACGACCGTCGAGGAGATCAACGCGGCATTCGAGAAGGCGGCGTCGGAGGGCCCACTGAAAGGGATCCTCGCCTACACTGACGATCCAATCGTCTCGTCGGACATCGTCGGTTCACCGGTGTCGTGCACCTTTGACTCACTGATGACGATGGTGATCAAGGTCGACGACGCGAAGAGTCTCGTCAAGGTGTTCGGATGGTACGACAACGAGTGGGGCTATTCGAATCGTCTGGTCGATCTCACTCGCTACATCGGAAACTAGTCGTGTCCCTACTGCCGTCGTACCTTCGTTGGGGAAACCTCGTGGGCAAGCGTGTGCTGGTACGGGTCGACTTCAACACGCCCGTCCTCGACGTCGACGGGGTTCTCACCGTGACCGACGACTTTCGTATTCGCTCAACGTTGCCGTTGTTCGAAGAACTCCTGGGCCTCGGCGCGACCGTCGTTGCCTGCACGCACTTTGGGCGACCGAAGGGTCAGGTCGTAGCAAAGTACAGTGTCGAGCCCGTACGCCGCCGCTTGGCGCAGTTGTGCCCTGAGGTCGAGCTCATGGAGAACCTTCGCTTCAACCCTGGCGAGGAGAGCAACGATCCCGCCTTCGGTGCGTCACTCGTCGAAGGTTTCGACTACTACATCAACGAAGCCTTTAGCGCCTCGCATCGCGAACATGCGTCGATCATGATTCCACCCACGTTGCTGCCGAGCGCGGCGGGTCCGAACCTGCAGCGCGAAGTGACGACCATCAGGGCACTGTTGACGAGTCCGGCGCGTCCGTTCGTCGCCATCGTCGGGGGCGCCAAGGTCGCTGACAAATTGGGCATCGTGAGAGTATTGAGCGAGAAGGCGGACACGGTCATCGTCGGCGGGGGCATGGCGTTCACGTTCGAAGTCGACCAGGGTCGCTCCATTGGCTCTTCGCTTTTCGACGAGAGTCATCTCGATGAGTGCGCGTCACTTCTCGCGGGTGCGAACGTCCTCATCCCCGCTGACTCACGTGGTCTCGCTGACGGACAGCCCTTCGGTGACGCGTCGTGCCGGGGTGACGTGATCGACTTTGGCGCTAATATTCCTGACGGCTTCGTCGGACTCGACATTGGCCCCAAAGCGATCGACGAGTTCTGTGAGGTAATTGCGAAGGCGAGAACGATTCTTTGGAACGGACCAATGGGTGTGTTCGAAGACCCGCGTCTTAGTGCCGGTACCGAAGCAGTGGCGCGTGCCGTTGCGTCATCGGACGCGGTATCGGTGATTGGCGGTGGTGATTCTGTGTCGGCGCTGCAGTCCTACGGACTCGAGGATCAAGTGAGCTTTGTCTCGACCGGCGGGGGTGCGTCACTCGAACTGGTCGAACTCGGCGACTTACCCGGACTTCGCGCCCTACGAGAGAGTCCCTTTAACTGATGCGCCACCAACCACTCGTCATTGGCAACTGGAAGATGAACCTCGATTACGTCGAAGCGTTACACCTTGGTCAACAAATTGGCGTGATGCTGAAGAACAAACCGGTTGAACACGTGGACATAGTTCTGGCGCCTCCCTTCGTCGACATTCGAAGTGTGACGTCGATTGTTGAGTCAGAGAAGATCCCCGTCGAGGTGGCGGCGCAGCACGTCAACGCCAATGAAAACGGCGCCCATACGGGCGAGGTCAGTGTCTCGATGTTAAAACGGCTCAACGTCACCTGGGTCTTGGTCGGACACTCCGAGCGTCGCTCGATGTACGCAATGGACGACGCGACCGTTTCGGCGACCCTTCGTCACGCCCTTCGAGGAGGATTGCGCGTCGTACTGTGCGTCGGCGAGGCACTCGAGATCCGAGAAGCAGATGATCAAGACGAATTCGTGCGGACCCAACTCGTGAGTGCGCTCAAGGGCATTGACGCTCGGTTTCATGAACTTCTGAGCGTCGCCTATGAGCCAATCTGGGCGATTGGTACGGGCCGCACCGCGACGAGTGAGCAAGTGGCGTCCATGACGGCGCATATTCGCAACGTCCTTTCATCCCTGGGTGTCGATGCTGCGCGAGTGCTTTACGGAGGATCCGTGAACACGGAAAATGCGGCGACGATCGTGCGCGAAGGTCTCGTGGACGGTTTCTTGGTGGGTGGGGCCAGTTTGAAGGCTGAATCGTTCCTCTCGATCGTCCAGTCCTGTGACGACTGCTACGATG
Source organism: Acidimicrobiaceae bacterium (assembly GCA_003163875.1). Taxonomy (GTDB): domain Bacteria; phylum Actinomycetota; class Acidimicrobiia; order Acidimicrobiales; family RAAP-2; genus RAAP-2. The sequence continues at coordinate 2,713 of PLRK01000065.1, forward strand.
GCAAGCGCTAATCGGAGGAATCGATGTTCACCTGGGCATTCGTCGTAATTGAAGCGTTGTCGGCCGTCGGGCTCATTTTCCTCGTCCTGTTGCACTCGGGACGCGGTGGCGGAATCTCGGACCTCTTGGGTGGAAGTATGGGTGCCGTGGCGTCGGGATCGACCGTCGTTGAGCGCAACCTCGACCGTATTACGATCGCCGTGGCGTTGATCTTCACCTTTGCGACACTGACGCTCGACCTCCGTTTGCAGTAGCGCAATGATCCCGCGCGGGTCGAGTTTCCGCGTCGCGGGCACGATTCTGCTGTTGTCGGCGTCGCTCATGGTATCGGTCGCCTCGGCGACGACGACGCAGGTCGTTAATACGCTGAATCTGTCGTTGCCGGGCCCCTTTAACCCATGCACCGTGCTGGATCCCAATGCCACAGCCACGACGAGCGCGATTCTGGACCTCGTTCGCCCTTCCGCATTCCAGACGACGCCGGGTGACAATTTGGTGGGCGAAGGCGGCGCGATAGCGTCCGCAGAACTGACGTCACTCAATCCCGAGACAATCGTGTACACGATTGCGCCAAATCAACACTGGAGCAATGGTGAGGTGTTTGACGCTACGACACTCATTAATTGGTGGAACTTGGAACGACAACGTGCGAGCGTGCAAAGTGACGGCTATCGCGACATCGGTTCATTGATCGCGGGCAATTCGGAGCTCACACTCACTGCCACGTTCGCGAAACCCTACGCCGAATGGAATCTGTTGTTTCGAGATGTTGAAGCGACGCAAGTCCCGCTTGGATGCACGTGGGCTGACTTTAACGCCCGCCCTTCGCTCGGGCCCTACAGTGTGACAAGCGCATCGTCGCACAAATTTGTCCTGGTATCGAATCCAAACTGGACCCTCAATCCTGCCCGCTTTGCCCGCGTCGTGATCACCGATTCGAATGCAGCACCGTCCAATCCGATTGGCGACTACGTGAGTTATTCACTCAACGTGTCACGTCAAGCTCTTGAAGCCGTAAGTTCACGCGGGAATATCTTGAGTCACATCGGCACGTCGAGCTCGCTTTTGGAACTGACCTTTGGGCCCCACCGTCTTCTCACGAAGCGCAGCGACGTCCGCGAAGGACTAAGTCTTATTTTGAATCGCCAGGAGATAATCGACAATATCTTCGGTTCGGTGACGTTCTCTCCGTCGCCGGCGCAGTCCGCTTTGTATTCGCAAGGACAGGACGCCTATCCCGGAGGAAGCGGAAACGGACCTTCGGCGCAGTCAACGACCACGACTATTACTTCAACGAATCAAACCAACGCACTCGTGGACTGTCGAGCCTGCGCGATTGCACTGTTTCATAAGTTGAAGTTTCATTTCGTGTCATCGCATTGGTATACGTCAACGGGCCAACGGCTGGCGTTACGAGTCATTGTTGGTCCGTCCGGACTGGACCATGAAGTGGCCACCCAAATTGAGGATCAGTGGGCGAAGGACGGTATCGCCGCTTACGTCACTTATGCGTCAAGCGACGCTGCGGCGTCCCTTGCGGCAGCGGACAACAGTGTTGACGTCGCAATTTTTACGAGACCGACATCGACGACCGCTGCATACACGGCGCGTTCCTTCGCCGGACCCGCGTACCTTGATAGTTATCCGAGTGGCGTGCGAAATAACGCGTTTAACGCTCTTTACGCGAAAGGCATCGATATCTTCAATCCGGTCACCGCGGAAGCGACATGGTTGAACCTGGATCAAGACATCATTTATGACTTCTGGGTGCGACCACTCTTCACGGCGCCGTCGCTTGTTGAATGGTCCAACACTGTAAGCAGCGTGTATGGCGGAATATCCGTTTCAGGGCTCGTCGATGAAGTTCCGAGCTGGACAGAAATACCTGTCAATTCTCAAGGCTAAAGAGTAGAAAAAGGTGCTCATTCGAAGCGGCTAAAGTGGAAATNNTCAAGTCCCGCCTCCGACACCAATGTGATACCGAAGTGGTATCATTAATTGATGGCATTTACAGTTCGAACCGACGCCGCGCTCGAGCAGGCACTCGACTCCCTTACGCGGATGGAAGGTATCTCGCGTCAAGAGATCATTCGACGTGCGGTTATCGAACGATATGAGCGTTCGGGCCACGACGCTAGAGTGACCGACGCGACACGACGGATGGCAGTTCGGTGGGCCGATGTGTTGGAGCGTCTCGGCTCTGAATGATTGATTTCGAGTATCTAGAACTTGAAGACATCGTCGCGATGATTCGGATGCTTGGCATCGGCCCAATCCGTGATCTCGGTCTATTGGACTCAGCCGTCAATAGACCGCGGTCGAGCGCGTTTGGTGAAGACGCTTACGAATCGGTAGAACTGAAGGCGGCGGCGCTTCTCCATTCGATGACCAAGAATCATGCGCTTGTCGATGGGAATAAAAGACTTGCGTGGCTCAGCACCGTCGTCTTTTGCGACTTGAACGGCTTTACGCCAGACCTCCAGAACGATGATGCGTTTCAGCTCGTCTGGGATATTGCTAGCACAGAGCATGAGGACCTCACTACAATCGCGAGCAGGCTTCACCTAACTCGAATCACCGACTGAGTTTCTTGCGACGGTGCCCAGGTGCCGTCCTCGTGATCGCACGGGTCTTATCTCAATCGAAGGCGCCAGTCGTGGATTGTGTACGCGGGACCTCCGAAACGAGTGCCTTTCCCGGCGGTCAAGGAATGGTGAGAACAACACTCCCGGTTTTTTGGCCACTCTCCACGTACTCGGTCGCCGCCACGATTTCGTTGAGTGTGTATTGTCGATCGATCACGGCCCGGAATTCCCCGTTCTCGATGAGTTCCCTCACGACACCGAGGTCCGCTTTGCGATACCGGCCCACTCCGAGTTTCGCCCGCTTGTTCCCGAGAATCTTTGTCACGATCGCCAACAAGGGAACGTGATACATGAAGCCGAGGTCCATTGTGAGGTAGAGACCCGCTGGGTCCAGCGACCGTCGACAACCTCGAAAAGATTGCTTCCCTACGGCATCGAAGATCACGTCGTATGTTGCACCACTCTTTGTGAAGTCCTTGTTGAAGCGATCGATGACCTCGCTCGCGCCGAGAGAGCGTACGAGCTCGACGTCCTTGGTATCACACACAGCGGTGACGTCAGCCTCGAAATAGTGCGCAAGGAGTTGTATCGCGGACGAACCAACCGATCCCGCTGCCCCGTAGACGAGAACTCGTTTTCCTTTGGGATTGGCCTGTCGCAAACACGAGAGTGCCAGTAGCGAGCCGTCAGGGATTGCCGCCGCCTCTTCAAAGGAGAGGCCACTGGGCTTTCGATCGATCGCACCCGTTTCCGGGACCGCTACGTACTCTGCGAGAGCACCTGACCTGAATCCAAACACGTCGTCACCAACCTTGAACTCACTTGTTTTCGAGCCGACTTTCTCGACACGGCCAGCGAACTCGGATCCGAAGATCGTTTTTCTTGGACGGCGAATACCAGTCAAGAGGCGGGTGATTCGAAGTTCATCGCTGCGCACACTCATTGCTTCACCGCGGGTTACCGTGGACGCGTGAACTTTTACCAGGACTTCCTGCTCGTTCGGCACCGGTCGTTCAACATCCCCGACTCGCAGGACCTCTGGCGGACCGTAACGTTCAAAGATCACGGCTCTCATGAACCGTCAAAACCGTGACACACGCGAGAGTCACACCCATCTAACTGTTGGTGTGACAGTCCATTGAGCCAAGACGCCTCAAGATCACTCATTGGACGTTTCTACCATCTCGTGCGATGTACTCAAATCCCTGTGAATTTGAGCGTCGTACCGAAAATTGTCGAGATTAATGAGACCCCACGAAGCGAACCGCCAGTCGGAGATCGTTGATGTCGGCCTTCCGACAACGATCCAGGACTACTGAACCGGTGGTGGGATCCTTCAGGCTTTCGTACTGCGACGTACGTGGCTGCTAGCGGCGCCTACGGTAGTGCAGAACAACGATGCCGTTGGTGCCTGNNGGACAGGCGGAACTCGTCGATTAGGTCGTGTTGCATGAGTGTTCGAGTGATGCCACTGCGACCAGTCACAATGATGTAGCCATCGCCCTCGCGTTTCAACTTTTCAACTTCCGCCACGAGGTCGCCTCGATTAATCGTCGTTCGCTCCCAGCCCACCGAGGTAAGGGTCCGAGAAAATACGACTTTGTCCGTTGCCGCGTAGATGGGGGCGAAAGGGTGATCGGTCGCGGTCTTACCCTGGAAATTCTCGGCGAACCTTTCGTAGACGGTCCGACCCATGATGTACATCTCGGCTCCGGCCAAGAACGTGAGGATGGCCTCTTCTTGGGCTGGGTCGTCCGGGAGACTATTGATGAAGCCAAACTCTTCGGCGTCGCCCTCGATGCACGCGGCGTTCACGGCGTACACGTAGCTCATCGAAATCAGTGTGCGCACGTGTTCGCTCCGTTGGTCCTGTTCCGCCGAGACCTCGTAAATGAGGTGTGGATTGCCAATTTACTGCGGGTTCATTCCGAGTGTCCAATGTTTGTCAGTCCCAGTTGAGGGGTGCAGAACTGTAGCGTCGGGCTTCCGACACCATTGTGTTGCAATCCGCTCAGTAGCATGCATCCAGAAGGAGGCACTTCTCTGTTCACTCTGAGCAGTTTGGTGAGTCCATCATCGAGGAGACGCAATGGACATCATCAATTTGGGTGCGTCGGACGGCCTGCCTCCCGTTAACTGGGCGGAAGTTGTCGAAAAGCTTGACGCCGGATCGTCGCCAGCCTCGGACGCCCGCAACGCCCGTACAACCTGGCTCTCGACAGTGAACGAAGACGGAAGCCCGCACGTGACTGCGGTCGGCGCACTTTGGTTGGAAGGAAGCTTCTGGTTCCAATCGGGATCGGGCACTAGGAAGAGCCGTAACGTCGCGCGCGACCCACGCTGCTCGATCGCAGTTTCTATCCGCGATGCTGACGTGGTCGTCGAAGGTGAGGCGCTGCAGGAGTCTCGTCTCGCCACATTGACGCGCCTCGTCAGGGCCTGGGCGGACCAGGGTTGGCCCGCCGAAGTGGATGAGTCCGGGGCCGGGATCACCGCCCCTTTCAATGCGCCGTCGCAAGGACCACCTCCGTGGCATGTCTATCGCATCACTCCGCATTCGGCGACCGTACTCTTAGGTACGGAACCTGGTGGCCTGACTCGCCTTCGGTTTTGAACTGCCTCAGCCACATGTCGTTGCGCTTCGCCGAAGTTCGTGGAGAGCGTCGGGCCCGCGACCCCCACGAGAAGCCTTCCATTTGAAGCCGCCAAGGCAACGTTGTAGAACGACTCGATAGGTCCTTCGAACTTTGGCCAGGACAGTCAATTGACGAGTAGGAAGTGGAGTAGCGTGCAACTTTTCGCCGGGTACTGAGCAGTTTGACAAGATGAAACAGAAAGTTTGGTGACGCCGTGAAGCTTCTGCTCACTTCGAGTGGCATCGCGAATCAGAGCATCAATGACGCGCTGGTCGGACTTCTCGGAAAACCCATCGCCGAATCGAGCGCTCTCTTCATTCCTACCGCGATCTACCCGTTTCCCGGGGGCGGGCAAAGGGCGGCTGATGCCTTTAGCGGAGTGGGGAAAAGCCCGCTGTGTGGCCTGGGCTGGAAGTCGCTGGGCCTTTTGGAACTCACGGCGCTTCCGACTATCCAGCGAGCGAGTTGGGTCCCCGCACTCCAAGAAACGGACGCGCTTCTTGTTTGGGGTGGCAATGTCACGTACTTGTGCCATTGGATGCGCGAATCAGGGCTCGCTGAATTGATGCCGTCGCTCGAGCACCTGGTCTACGTGGGAGTCAGCGCCGGAAGCATCGTCATGACTCCCTACAACTGCGATGCCGACTCGAACAGGCGGTTCGTACCTCCCGGCAGCGACATGGGTCTGGAGGCGGACCGCGCGCTGGGGTTGGTCAACTTCACGACGTGGGTGCACGTGGGCAACCCGGATCCGATTTTCGAAGAACACACTCTGGCGAACGTCAAAACCTGGGCGGCTGGTGTGCCCGTTCCAACGTACGCTCTCGACGACGAGACTGCGATCAAGGTGTCGGGTGACAGCGTCGAGGTTGTCTCAGAAGGTCATTGGAGCGTTTTCGAACCAACGCCGGCAACCAGCTGAGTATCTTGTCATCATCCTGTCCTACAGAGACGGAGGCGTCATCTGACCCGAGTTCATCGGTCGAGGACCCTAGTCGTACGTGCGACGGCGCATGTCTGTTGTATCGGACCTCGCACACCGGTGACGCCTAGAATTCGCTTTGCCAAAATTGAAGTCTCGTAAATTGTCGTGAGGTCGCACACGGGCTGATGCCCATCTTCGATCCCCCTTTTGACATCGGTGGCGAGGCGCCGAGGTTAGATTTCTGTGATGGCGAACAATCAATCTCCACGTGTCGCCGTCATCACTGGGGCGGGCAGTGGCATTGGTGCTGCTACTGCTCGTCTCTTCGCGCAAAAGAATCATCGAGTAGTACTCGTGGGACGTCGCGAACAGAAGCTTGCTGAAGTAAGCGACGACATCCAATCCAGTGGGGGAGTCGCGCTAAATATCGTCGCAGATTTGGCCGATCCGTTGGCGTGCGAACGGGTGGTTGCCACCTCAATCCAGTCCTTTGGGCGACTCGATGTTCTCGTCAACAACGCTGCCATGATTCAAACGGGAAGTCTGGAAGAAATGACGACCGAACTAATTGACGATCATTTTGCGTTGAATGTTCGCGCCCCATTGTTATTGGCCAAAGCCTCCCTGCCGCATCTACGTATATCGCCGGATGCCTCGATCGTCAACGTAGGCTCGTCATTGGGTTCGATACTTATGCCCACGACGATGCTGTACGGTTCCACCAAGGCGGCGCTCGACTACATGACGAAAGCCTGGGCGCATGAACTCGCGACGTATTCGATTCGTGTGAACTGTGTGGCGCCGGGTGTCATTGACACGCCGATTCACGAGACCTATAGCGATGATCTCGAGGCGACGTACAGAGATCTTTCGAGTCGGGTGCCTCTGGGTCGCATGGGCTCCTCGCAGGAAGTGGCGGAGTGGATTTGGTTCGTCACGTCAAAGGAGGCGTCGTGGGCGACAGGAAACGTCATTCACGTTGATGGTGGCCATTCGCTTGGTCCGCCCGCCTAATTCGACGACGTTCCGTATTAACGAGCGCACGAAAAGTACGCCATCATTTCCCAGGATTGCAATTTTTTGAAGGACTTGTGATTCGTTCCTGGCGTTCTTGCGCAGTGCACCACAGTAATGCCGCCGCCAATATCCGAGACGTGAGTGACGCGGTCGTCCCTTCAGTATCGGTTTCACGCGACATCCCCGCTCCCGCTGAGGTGATTTTCGGATTGCTGGCGAATCCGGCGATGCATCCATATATTGACGGCACCGGAATGGCACAGAGCGCTGATGGCAACTCGATTATCACCAAAGTTGGTGACGTCTTTGTCATGAACATGACGCACTGGAGTTTGGGCGATTATGGGATGGAGAATCACGTCAGAGAATTTGTGCCCAACGGGCGCATAGTCTGGGAGCCGCTACGGCACACGTACCAAGAAAATGAATTCCCAGGCGGTGAGGATATTTCAACAACCCGCTACTGGGGATGGGAGCTTGAACCTCTTGGGGCCGCGTTGACGCGCGTTACCGAGTTTTACGACGCGAGTCACCTCTTCGAAGGTTTGCGAGAATTCGTCGCGGACGGTGAGTTCTGGCGAAAGGGAATGCTCGAAAGTCTGGAGAATCTCGAACGCTTAGCCAAAGATGCCATGGTGCCTGGTTCTTCGTCGGAAAGTGGTGTTCCTTCGGGCCACGTAACAAAAACGAGAAATTACTTTCAAGAAGTGCGAGGAGAAGGCTGATCGTCCCAGAGGTACTTACCGAATCCTGTACGTGAAATTATTCGAGCGTGACGGCAACTTACCCAGTTGCGTAGGTCGCGTACACGACCACCGAGACGACCTTGGGAATCGAACTCGTGTTGAAGTCGCCGCTTCCGTAATTGACAGATCCAGGCGCATCCACCGATACCTGTCCCACCGTGATCGAGATTGGCTTTCCAAGCTGGACGTGCTTACCCAACGCGGCTTGAGCCCGCTGACGAGCGTTGGCCGCCGCTTCTGACGTGAGAGCCGGTCGAAGTTTTTTCAATCCATTGAAGGTGTACTGCGGTTGATCGGCGATGAAAGGGATGTTTTCGGCGAGTAGGAGATTGCTCACGCCCAAGACACGCTGCATCGCCGGCAGGCGAGAGGACTGCACCGTGACGGTTTGGTTCATGGTGAAACTGGCCACCGCGCCGGTTGCCAGTTCATTGGGTTGCACGTTTATCGTTCCAAAGGAGATTTCGTCACTGAGAGCTCCGGCTGCGAGAAGCGCTCTGCGAATCTGGGCGGTCCAACCGTTCAACTGCGTGAGGGCTGCGGAAGTTGTTGACTGCGTACTTGCCACATTCGCTGTCCACTCAAATGAGTTGGAAGTAACTGATTGTTCGGCGGAACCGGTAATCGTGATCTGGTTGGTCTGCGGTTGATTTCGGTTTCGGATCCCCGATGCTACNNCGATGCCACCAACAGCGATCCGACGATGAAGGCTGCGGCCAGAATGATCAATCCAATCAATTGTTCGTGTGGTCGAAGTGATCGCTTCGTGGGCGACGTCGAATCACGCCCCTCATTCTCGATAACGGCCTTCTTGTCAGCGCTCACGTGTGAATGCTACCTCTAGCGTCGCCAACGCGATCATGCGGCCAACGTCACGTCCAATGTGGAATTTGGTCCTAATAGATCAGTATCTGCGCTCGCTTTAAAAGGGGGCCGCAACGAGCCTGGTTCGTCTTCGATGGTGTGGCGCCTTTACACAAGGGCGTCGACGACCATCTACAGTAGAAATTAGGGGTGAACTTCATGGCGGTATCGAAGCAACCAGCGTCCTTCGTGAAGGTGCCTGTGAGGGACAAGTTGCTTGTCACTGGCTTGATGATTCTCGAGATTCCTTTCGCCATATTTTTTATTCCGCTCGCGACGGTTCTCGTGCTGACTGGAATTCTCGCGCCGTTGGGAATGTTGTCGTTTGCACTTGGGACAAAGCCGTTTTCATTGGCTCTGCGAATAAAGAACGCGTCAAAGACTGACGAAGCGTAAGGAATTGGTCTGAATCGACAAGCGAGAACAAGCAACGCAAGTTGATTCGAAGCGACGCGATCGCTTCTAACTCCAAGAATTTGGAAAAACGGTATTGGAAAACGAACGAGCCATGTCGAAGTCGTAACCTTCAATCGGTTTTGAATTGGTGCAGCGTGTGTCCAAAGGCACCCTTGGCGAACGCGAGAATTTTTGAGGGTGCGACCGTGTAGGGGAGAACCTCGGAACCATCGGGATTCTCAAAGTGACCGTCTCGTGCGACGTACGTCCATCGACCATCCCATTTGCGTGCCCATACCTCGCAGAGCTGTCCGAGTACGCGTTGATCAGTTACCCGAGAGGCGACTCCCTCGAGGACAATGTCGAGACCCTCGCGCCATTCATTGCAACCGGTGCTGAGTATCACGTGGCGGTTCGTACGTAGATTTCTCTCTTTTTGTTCGTTTTCACCCGTGGCGAAGTAGAGAGCGTCGTTACACCAGACCGCCACGACGGGAGTGACGTGTGGTCGACCGTCAACGCGAACGGTCGTGAGCCAAAAGAGCTCCGCGTCTTCGATCTGACGTCGAGTGACGTCCCAACTCGTGGGTTCGGCGTTTGCTTCGCTATAACGCCTGTCCAACGTGGTCACTGGTGTGCGCATGGGTCCTCCTGAGTGGTGCTTGAGCCGAATTTTCGATGACGATAGCCCTGAATCGGACGGGAAATTTGCCGTCGCGAGTAGTTCTGGCGTCGAAAACGAGGTGGACCTAACGTGACTTCATGCACTCGAGACCGTCCAACACGTTCGCAGGGTCGTAATTCAAGTTGGCAAATCTAAGTGTCGTTGTCGCGCAATTGAGCGAAGCCGGATTCATCGCGGCGCAGGAGGAAGCGCGTGAGTTGATGCAATGTTCTTATGGCAATGCCGCCACGCTTGAAGCGATGATTGCGCGACGCGTGATGGGCGAACCACTCGCATGGATCACCGGTGTTTCGATGTTTTGTGGACTCAAAATCAACGTGGATCGAGACGTCTACGTACCGCGTTGGCAGAGTGAAACATTGGCTCGGCGAGCGTCGGAGCGTCTGCCCCACCAAGGTACGGCGATTGACCTGTGCACGGGTTCTGGAGCAATCGCCAAGACGCTTTTAACGAAACGTCCATTGTCGCGGGTGGTGGCGTCGGACCTTGACCATCGGGCGGTGCGTTGCGCCGAATCGAACGGTGTGGACGTTTATGAAGGCGATCTGTTCGCAACTCTACCTAGGGATCTGAAAGGAAGCGTTGACGTTATCGTGGGCGTCGTTCCGTACGTGCCGACGCACAGCTTGTCGATGTTGCCGCGCGATACTTTTGCCTTCGAGTCATTTTTGTCGTACGACGGAGGTGAGGACGGGACCGACGTCATCCGTCGCGTCGTTGCCAGCAGTCCTCGCTTTCTTCGACCCGGCGGAGCGCTCCTTCTCGAGCTCGGTGGCGACCAAGCAGAGTTCATCCAAGATGACCTTCGAAAGTGGGATTTTGAAGAGGTGCAGGTCTTCGCCGATGATGACGGTGATGTCCGAGGGATCGAAGCGACCTTCGCCACGTCACGGTAACACCTCGCAGAGAGAAAGTAACCCCGCAACTGGTTCGTGGTGTGCGATGGTGCGCCACCTGTACACGACGCCGTGGACGTGTACCGCTGAAGATGCTGAAGTGATATTTTCAGATAATGGCTGACAAACTGGACACACAATTAGACAGAACCCTCGAGCCCTACCAATTGCTCGAGCATCCTTTCTATCGGCGCTGGGAGGCGGGAGGCTTGCGTCGCGACGAGTTGACGAGCTACGCCGAGCAATATCGGTTCTTTGAAGCGATGCTGCCTACGTTTCTTTCGGCACTGAGCGCGCAATTGCCCGATGGTTTCATACGTGATTCTGTGTTGGCAAATTTGTCCGATGAGGTTACGGCACCGAGCCATCTCAGCCTTTTCGACGTCTTTGCACGTTCCTTTGGTGCCACCGACGCGCCGATGTCGTCCGCGATGTCGCAACTCATCACTGCGTACGACCAATTGTTGCTTCAGGGCCCCGTATCATCGCTAGCGGGCTTATGGGCGTATGAAAGTCAAGGCGCGGCCATTGCCGACTCCAAAGCCGAGGGTCTCGTTAAGTACTACGGCGCCTGTGGTGATGACGTTGCCTTTTGGATGATGCACGGTTCCCTCGAAGGCGACCATGCGAAGTGGACACTCGACGCACTCGAAGCACTTGATCCAGACGTCGACGAGGTGAGCCAAGCGGCCCAGGTAATAGGTCGTGCGTGGTGGTCATTTCTTGACGAACGCGAGTTGATGGCGACGTAGAACCCGCTGCATGTGTCTCGCATGACGTAGGCGGAACCCGGAAACACGCTGAGTGGTGTTGCGATATCTCAAGTGTTCGTTGCGCTCGACTCGACAAAAATACACGTTGGCGCCGACGACATCGAAAGTCGTGAACGGTGACCAGCGAAACGACGCACTCTGATGTCTCGGAAACATTGAAATCATTTAGGATTCGTGGAGGGCGAGCCATTGACCTAACGAAAGCTCATTGACAGTTCCTTGGCAACTTTGGCGTAACTCATAGATATGGTCATCAAGGAATAGCGCTTGCTTTACGACGAAAATTCGGCCGAAAAGCGGACGAATCGAAATGAGTTTTCCTTATACTCCGCCTATGAGTCTTCGTAAGAAAATACTTTTGCGATTTTCGATGGTGTCGATCATCACGGGCAGTGCGCTGTTTCTGGCACCGGCGATCATTCCAAGTGCGGGCGCTAGTCCGCCGGCGCTTCAGGCGTGCACCGCCAACAACGTGGCTGTCGTCGTACGTACATCGCACGACGACAGCCAATGGGTGTCGCAAACCTTCCAGTTGACCAATATCGGCTCAACGACGTGCGGCATGGAAGGCTACCCAGGTTTGAAATTCTTCACGGCGACGAAGTTGGACACGTACGTAAATATCCGTCATCACGCGTCGGTCTATTCATTGATTGCTCCCAAGCTCTTGGCGATTGGCCCTCAAAGCGTGGTGTCCTTCGGGTTGAGCTACCGAATCGACGCGTCGGTGAAGCGCTCTGCGGAAAGGGATTGTGACGTGACGAGTTTGCTTCTTCAGTTGCCGCTCGCGCCGAGTGCGACGGGTGACTTCTCACTTCACGACAAATTCAATGCCTGCGAGTCTGGCAACGTAGTTGCTGTCACCGCCGTCGAGAATCGATCAACACCAAGGCTCGCCTCGACGTAGTCGTTTGCTTCATCCTTCGTTGCTTCGCACGCGCCAGCAGCCGCCAATCGTGCGATGAGACCACGCTCGAAGTCACTCGGAATCACGAGTACCATTGGGTTCGGAGCGCCGGGAAGACGGGTCGGCATGTTGTCTCACTGGGAAGGAAACCGTCGTGGCACTCTGGTTCGTCGCATTCGTTGTTGGTGCGCTGGTCAGTCTCGCCACAAGTTGGGTGCTCGTCACTCGCCTCGAGATGATTGGCGAACGATTCGGATTCTCTGAGGCATTACTCGGCGTGGTTGCCGCGCTCGCAGCGGATGCACCTGAGATCACGTCCGCGGTTTCTGCGATCGGACAGCACCAACGCGCAATTGGCGCCGGTGTCGTTATCGGTTCCAACGTCTTCAATCTCGCCGCGCTGCTTGGGTTGGGTGCGCTCGTGGCCGGTTTCATCGCCCTACATCGAAGGGTTGTTGTCTTCGGTGGCGTCGTCGCAATGGTGATTGCCATCTGTTGTGCGTTGAGCTCCTTTGGCGTCCTTAATGCCGGTGCGTCACTCGTAGTGTGCGCACTTCTTTTGGCTCTCCTCTTCGTCGGACTGGGTATCAGGCGCGAGGTTCTTCTGCGAATACGTTTCTCGTCACGTGTGACTCGATGGATAAGCGCCGCAATCGACGAGGAGGAAATGGAACTCTTGGGAGCAATACGACCAACGCGCGCCGGACGACGCGACATGGCCGTGGCGCCAGCGGCGTTGATCATCGTTGTCATTGCGAGCATCGCGATGGAACGTGGTGCGGCACATCTCGGGCATCATTTTCATGTTGCTGACGCGGTCATTGGTGCTCTCGTGTTGGCTGCGGTGACCAGCCTTCCCAATGTCGTTGCGGCCGTCTACCTCGCGGCAAAGGGCAGGGGGGCCGCGGCATTAAGTACGGCCCTCAACAGCAATAATCTGAACGTTGTTGCTGGGCTACTCATACCGGGCTCGATCATTGGGCTCGGGCGACCGAATTTCGCCGGTGAACTCACGGCTCTTAGCTACGTGGTTCTTACTTTCGTCGTCCTCGTCATCGCCTATGCGTGCAAGGGTCTTAATCGTCGTGCAGGATTGGCGCTGATCGCTGGTTACCTCGCATTCGTCGCGTGGTTACTCGTCGTCTCCTAGAAATGAATCGCAAAAGTGAGGATTCCGGCAAACCACGAAGTGCGTTACACAATTGCAATCAAATCTTCCCTTCAATTTCGAAAACTGATACACCATATTCGTAAACTAAAGAAAACGCGTGCGACGCGTTCTGCTAAGAGAGAAGAGTCACCGGTGAAGCAACGATCTGGACAGCATGGAGACGGATTTCTCTTTCGTTCGAAGATGGTCTCGCGATTGGGTACGGGAATACTTTCATTGCTGCTCGTCGTGGGTTTGTCAGTGATTTCTTCAAGTCCGGCGTTGGCGGGTACGACTGGGAGTTCACTAGCCATCACCACGTCACCCTCGTCGCCACAAGTCTTTGGAACTTCTGTGATGATTACGGCGACGATGAATCCTTCAGGAGCGACGGGCACCGTGAATTTTGAGGCGTCATCGAACGGCTCCACGTATGCATCCGTGAGTGGGTGCACAGCGCAGACCATCGCCAGCGGCGTCGCCACCTGCACCACAACCGCTCTCCCACTGGGCACCATCGATCTCGAAGGTGTCTATTCAGGCGACGGTACGTACGCGGTTTCGACGAGCCCAGCTTTCGCCTTCCATGTCACGCCGGGCCCTACCCAGAGCACGGTGGCTATCACTTCGGAGTCACCTTCGTCACCGCAACACGAAAGCACACCGGTCACAATTACCGCCACCGTGACCACTGGCGCAACCGGGACTGTCAATTTTGAGTCGTCGACCAATGGCACCGTCTATTCGACCATCACGGGATGCGGCGCCCAGAGTGTGTCCAGCAATACCGCATCGTGTCCTTCGACGACTGCGCTCCCACTGGGCACCGTCGATCTTGAAGCGATCTACTCCGGTGACGGTACGTATGCGTCATCGACGAGTAGCGCAGTCAGCTATCAAATCACGACCGGGACCACACCGAGTGCGGTTACGGGCATTGGTGCCACGCCCAATTCACCAGTGCTGGTCGGAACGACGGTGACGATTACCGCAACCGTGACCTCGGGCGCCACGGGAACCGTGGATTTCGAGTACTCGAAAGATGGTGTTACTTTTACTGGCATCACGGGTTGTTCGAGTCAAACAGTCTCGTCAAATTCTGCCAGTTGTGTGACGGCGCAAGTTCCAGTAGGGACACTGTACCTCGATGCCGTGTACTCCGGTGATGGCACGTACGAAAGTGCGACCGGAACGGCATATTCCTATCACGTGATTTCAGGATCAACGACGAGTAGCGTTGCAATCTCGAGTATCGCGCCAGGTGGCATCGCCGTCTTCGGCACGTCGGTGACGATTAGCGCAGTGGTCAATGCCGGTGCGACTGGAACGGTCGAAATCGAAAGTTCGCTCACTGGCGTGACGTACAGTCCCGTGAGCGGTTGCACGATTACCCCAATCGCGTCGAACACGTCAACTTGCCAGACGACGTCGCTGCCACTTGGCACCGCCGATCTTGAGGCGGTCTATTCGGGTGACGCCACCTACGCGCCGTCGACGAGTGCGGTGTTGCCGTACTCTGTGCGCTACGCGAGTACGGCTGCGCTCACTGGCGTGAGCCCAGCCAGTAGTGCCACCTACGCGAGTCCGGTGACTATCACCGCGACGGTAATCACGGGTGCCACGGGCACCGTGGCGTTTGAAGCTTCGACGAACAATGCATCGTTTAGTAATCTGAGTGATTGTGCGTCAGTGGCCGTGTCAGTTGCCACGCATACCGCGACGTGCACGACGCTGGTGTTGCCCACGGGTCTCGATTACCTCAAGGCTCTGTACTCGGGTGATTTGAACTACGCCCCGGTGACGAGTGCGACCATTGTGTACACGATCACCCAGGCGACACAAAAGTCGTTGAGCATCACGTCAACCAACGGGGCGACTGGAAAGCCGCTCGCTCTTACGACGTCGGGAGGATCAGGAACCGGTGCCGTAACGTTCACGGTTTCGAACGGCACGGCAAGTGGATGCAGTATTTCTGGTGCGTCGCTGAGTGCAGCCGGACTCGGAACCTGTATCGTCACGGCAACGAAGGCTGCCGACACGAATTACGTGGTTCTAAGTTCGTCGCCAACGACCGTTAGTTTCGTCGTTGAGGCACCGAGGGTTACCCAAGTCATTGGCGTGGTGCGCACTGGCGCCGTATCGGTGGTGAGCGTCGCGGGCAACTACCTGTACGGTCAGCCAACGATCATCTCCAACGAAGCTGGGTTGTCGGCCAGAGTAACGAAGGATACTGGCAGCGTGTTAAGCGTTCGACTCGTCGTGACGACGCACGCGAAGTCCGGAGTTCACGTCTTGACCTTCATATTCAAGAACGGTCAACGCGCCTCGCTGAGGTTCAATGTCCGCTAGCGCCAGAATTCAACGTGCGCGCGGTGGTTTGCTCCACACCATCTAGGGTGACGGGCCAAACGTGCTACCCACGGCACCACGTAGAAATCTTCCTCATTACCAGGAATAACACCTGACACTTCTTGTACGAATGCCACCGGTCATTCGAAGTCTAGTGTTCGCTCGCTTGTAGTTCTTGATCGCCGTCGAGAGGCAACCCTCGGCGCCACGACGCCTTACAACTTGCGTACAGAGGATCAAAGGACGTCTTTTGGTTGCGCAATCGAAGCTCGCGAAAGAATGACTGTGCGTCATCGTGACGGTTGCGGTGCCAGAAGTGCACTGACTTCGCGTTGTCGAACACAAACATGTAGACATCGGGCTGTGGCGACTGTCGCACGTTGCGAACGTCTTCAAGGGCGAACACCCCGCTCGTGATCGGCGTTTGCCACGTGACCTGATTCGACGACGTGTCGAGTCGCAATCGTGACGCGACTCGCGTCAGCAAATGATAGAGATACCATGCCGTGATCCCGGCATAGAGCGCACCCATGACGATGAGCACGTTCGAAGATTTGGTGATCCCGAGAACGAATACGAACACTCCCAGCACGCCGAAAAGAGAAATGGCCCATAGATTCACGATCTCGAGATTTCGTCGAAGGGTGCGAATTTCCATGCTGTCAAGCGTAGTGGTGGATCTCTCGCCGGGGCGCTTTTCCCGAGATGCTAGAAACCTCGCGTGCTCTATCAACTCGCGCAGGTGAATCTCGCCCGATTGCTCGCACCTCTGGATTCAGCACGACTCGATAGTTTCGTCGACGCGCTCGATGACGTGAACGCTGATGCTGACCGGGCGCCTGAATTCGTGTTGCGTCTTCAAAACGACGACGGCAATGCCACATCCATCGTTGCCTTCGAATGGGACGCTGCGGGCGCAGCCGGAATCATCGTGAATTTGAGCGTGTGGGAATCGTTCGAGAGCCTGCGTTCCTGGGTCTACGACGACCCGCATCGCACGGTGCTGCGGCAAAGAAGGAAGAGGTTCGAGCCTATGGTCGAGTCCGCCGTCGCGATGTGGTGGG